>JBKQKK010000001.1:0-12243 GCA_052147535.1 Solirubrobacteraceae bacterium
TGCCGTTCTCGACGGTTTCGCGCGAGGTCAGCGAGTAGGTCAGCTTGCACGACGTCGTCGCTGCCCCGGCACAGGTCGCCTTGACGCTGGCCGACTCGCCGGACACGGTGGCGTGACCGCTGGTGACGGCCCCGACCGCCGTCCTCGCCACGACCTGGCTCGCCGTCGAGGACTGTGAGGCGGCGAAGTTCGGATCGCCCGAGTACGTCGCCTGGATCGGATGGGTCCCCGCCGATGAGTAGGTCGCCTCGCAGCTCGCCTTCCCGGTGCTCGTGCTGACCGAAACCGCCCCGCAGCCGCTGATCGTCACGCCGTTGTCCGCGAACGCGACCGTCCCACCATCCGGAACCGGCGAGACCATCGCCGTATAGGTCACCTGCTGGCCCGGAATCGACGGGTTCGCCGAAGACGTCAGGGAGGTTGTGGTTGTGGTCGTTCCGGGTCCGAACACGTATGCGGCGCCGTCCGCTGCTGCGGTGGGCGCGCCGAGCACGGCGGTGCTTCCCGATAGGCCGACCGCGGACGCGAAGGCGCCCCCGCCGGGCGTGAGGAGGAGCTTCTGGGTTTGGGTCATCGTTGCTGGCCAACCGCCGGCCGGCTCGGTGAACACGTAGCCCGCGCCGTACTCCGTAGAGGTCGAGCCTTCGTTGGTGGCGCCGATGATGGTCGAGCCGCTGATCGCCACGCCGTCGACGCCGAGTGTGGTGTCACCGAGGGCGTCTGACGCTGTCAGCTCGGAGTTCTGGGTCATCGTCGTCGGCCAGCCGGTGCTCGGCTCCTCGAACACGTACAGGGCCCCCTCCTGGACGATCGCCGGGTTGCTTCCCGAGTGCCAGGGCGCCGCGACGACGACGGTGGTGCCGTCGGCCGCCACCGAGTAGCCGAAGCTGTCGTTGGCGCCGAGGTCGCTGGGGACGAGCGCGGTGCTCGGCGTGCTGGTCGTCGCCCATCCGCCCGCGGGCATCGCGTAGATGTACGCCGCGCCAGGGAATCTGGCCTGCTGGGCCGGGGCGCCGACGACGATCGTGCTACCGGAGATCGCGACCGAGAGGCCGAACTTCGCGCCGCTCGTTCCAACGGGACCATCGGTCAGCGTCGCCGGCGTGCCGGTCACAGCGCCCGTCGAGGAGAGCGTGTAGACGTACGCGTCTCCTGCTTCCACGTTGGGGCCTAAAGCTGGGCCTAAAGCCTGGTACGGCGCGCCGACGACGACGGTGCTGCCGTCGATCGCCACCGAGTAGCCGAACGCCGGGTCCGGGTAGCCGAACCCCGGCTCCTCGCCGGGTGGGGTCAGCTCGGTGGTCTCGGTGGCTGACGTCCAGCCGCCGGCCGGCATCTCGTAGATGTAGGCCTCGCTAGTGGGAACTGACGGATTACCGCCGCCGTCGCCCCAGCTGAAGGTTGGAGCGCCGACCACGATCGTGTTGCCGGAGATCGCCACCGAGTAGCCGAACAAGGCGAAGGTGGCAGGGTCGGAGGCTGTCAGGGTGGCTGTCTGGGTCGTGTTCGCCCAGCCGCCGCTGCCCTCCTGAAAGACGAACGCGGCGCCGGCGCTGGCGTACCCGTCCACCGTCGCGTGCAGCGCGCCGACGACGATCGTGCTGCCGGAGATCGCGACCGAGTAGCCGACCTGATCCCCGGTCTGGTTCGCGCTTGTCGTCCCGGTCGCCTCGGTCAGCTGCGCCTGCTGGAGCAGCGGGTCGACCGTGATCGGGTACGCCGCGCCACTGTCATCGACACGAAGCAGCGTCCGGTCTTGGCTGAGGTGCATTGATGACGGCAGGACGCGGCCGCGTGCGTCGACGGCGCGCAGCCCGCTGTAGCGCAGCCGGCCCGGTAGCAGGACCGCGGCCCCGTCCATCCGCGAGCCGGCGGGGACGGCGACCGCGAGCGTCAACTGGCCGGTCCCGCCTGGGCGTCGGGACAGCACGAAGCTCTGCTCCAGCCCGAGTGGGCCGTTGCGCCATACCTCGGTGAGGCCCGGGCGGTCGTACACGATCCTGCCGGCACGAACGCTCGGCGAGACCGCCTCGGCGCCGCTCAGCTGCGATCCGCGCCCGGCGGCGCGCAGGCCGATCGTGAAGCGATCGCGACCCGCGGTGATCCTCGCGCCGTCGGGAGCGAAGCGGGCCGAGAGGCGCTGCGCCGGATTGGCCACGACCACGCCGCTAATGCGGTAGTCGGGCAGGTCGCGGCCCAGCGCGGCGGAGATCGGGCCCTGCGCCGCGGCCGGTAGCCGTAACAGCGCCGCCAGCCCGTCACGAGCCGGTGCCGCGCCCCCGGCACCGGCACCGGCTCCGGCCGTGCCGGCTCCCGGCACAGACAGGATCACCGCGACGAGCGCGCCGGCCACCAAAGCCGCGAGCGCGAGCAGCAACTCGCGGCGACCGCGACCTCCGGTTGACGCCCGCATTGTCCCTACCGTGACTGCCGTTCCGTGCGCCATGCCCGCTCCCCTTTTTCACCGTCAACCCCAAAGACAAGGCCAACCTAGCGGGGGCGAGCGCGCTGCGCAAGCCCGGGCACGGATCGCGTTCTACGCATCTCTACGCATTGGCACCCTCGCGTTGACAGTGAAGCAACGCGGACTCGGTCGGCGAGACGAAGCGTCGAGCACGAACGATGGATACTTCTCGCTCATCGATGCCCGAGCGACGCCCGAGCGACACCGAGATGCTCCTGGAACTGGTCGGGGAGGCGTACGCCTTCCGGGATCTCAGCCAGTTCCGCTCCGGGGTGCTCGAGCTGCTCGACCGGGTCGTGCGGTGTGACTCGGCCAGCTTCAACGAAGTCGGGCCGCGGGAGACGTTCGTGATCACAACGTTCGAAATGCCACCCGGGCTGCTGCCGGTGTTCTCGGAGCTTGCGTTCGAGAACCCGTTGATCAGCCGGATCCAGCGGACCGGCGACGGACGCCCGTACCGGATCTCGGACATGATCGACCAGAACACGTTCCACTCCTTGGCGATCTACCACCAGTATTACCGCCACGTCGCGGTCGAATACCAGGTCGCGTTCACGCTGCCCTCAAGCGCCCCGTTGATCGTCGGGATCGCGCTCTGCCGCGAGCACGAGGACTTCAACGAGCGTGAGGTGGGACTGCTCGCGCTCGCGCGCCCGCATCTGATGCACGCTTACCGCAACGCCGAGCTGTGGGGCGAGCGTGAAGCGATGCTGATCGCCCTCCAAGAAGGACTCGACATCCTCGGGCGACACATCGTTGTGCTTGACCCGCACGGCCGTGTGGAGTTCGCGACCGACGGAGCCCGCCACCTCCTCGGCCCACAACTCGTATCCCGCCTGCCCGGCGAGGTCAACCGTTGGCTCGCCAACCAGCACACCCCCAGGCCCGCGGCCGCGCCGCTGCGGATCCCCGGCCCGGACGGAAACGTCCTGGTGCGGGTCCTGCCGAGCAGCCGTGATGACCGTCGGCAGGTGCTGCTCCTCGAAGCCGGGACCGGGGAGCTCACGATCACCGCGCTGCGCGCGCTCGGGCTCACCGACCGCCAAGCCCAAGCGCTCCGCGCGATCGCGCTTGGGCACACACCGGCCGAGGCCGCCGCCGGGATGGGGATCGCCCGGCGCACTCTCGACAAGCACCTCCAACTCGCCTACGCCAAACTCGGCGTCAGCACCCTCGCGCAAGCTGCCACCAGCGCCTGGGCAGCCGTCGGTCTGCAACCACCTACCACCACCTGACCACAGCGGGCACCAGGGCACCCCAGCCGGGGGTCGGGCGCGAACGCTCCGCGTGGGACAGCGTCAAGAACAGGGGTGCAGGCACGCGCTCGCGCGAAGGGCAACCACGAGCGGCGTCCCCCCGGATGCCCGCGCTGACACCACAGCCAAACCGCTGCACGATCCCGCTCCTCGCCAGACCCGGGGGCCGCTGCTAGCGTTAGCGAGCGAGCCTCATACCGCCGAGCGGTTGTCCGCAGCGTTCCGGTGGCTCGGTCGTTTGGAGTGGCTCGGTATGAGCCTCGCTCGCGTTGGGCTGCTGTGGACGCCTTGGCGTGGGGTCGTGGCCACGTTAGCCTCGGGTTCTAGATTTAGCAGGGACCCGTAGGAGCGGCGCAAGGCGGCGTTTACCCGCCGTCAGTTTCCGTTTACCGGGCCACAGGAGCCTGGCCTGCGTGCCGACGATGCACTCGATCACCCCGATAGCAGTCCTCGCCTCGGGGCAGGCGCCCGTGGTCGTGCAGGTGCACGGTGGCACGGCGTCGATCTGATCGCGGCCGCTGTCGGGGTGCTCGTAACTCTCGGACTCGTACTTGCGCTCGCAGGCACCCGACTGCTGCTCAAACGACACACCGACACACGCGGAGAAGGAGAACACCCATGAACACGAATCCCGGTCGATTCGCTGCGGCCACCTGGCTCGCGGTAGCCGCCCTGCTCGCCGCCGGATGTGGCTCCAGCAGCAACACCCTCAGCAGCGGGCACGCGACGCGCACTCGCGGCTCGGCCGCGCAAACCTCGGTGGCTCAGTACATCAAGGCCGTGACGGCGCTGCAGGCGCCGATCCAGGCGGCGGCCAGCTCCTTCTTCCACGCCCCGACGGGCACCGCGCCCCGTCTGCGGGCGGGGCGCAAGCTGCAGCAGGCATACGCCACCGCCGCACACGGCTTGTCGGCGATGACGTCACCAACCGTCGCAGCCGCCGCACAAGAACGCCTTATCAAAGCCTGGAGCAGCGTCGCCGCCAGCCTGGCCAAAGTCGTCGACCACCAACCGTTCAGGTACCCGAAGGGCTACGAGATCGCGGCAGCCGCCGAACAGCCGACGGCCATGGCCTACAACGACATCCTCACGCTCCCGTGAGACGGAAGACCGCCGCACGTCATCTTTGGAGCCAGACGACACCGGACGAGCGCCAGCCAGCCCGCAGCTCGACCATCCACAGTCGCTGATTTGCAGATCACTATACATAACATTATCGAGCGTTATATGTTGAGCCATCTCAGGGGCAAGTGCTCCTTATCGCCCCGGCCGCGCCGGCCTCAGTCCCACCCGGCGGCGCGGAACCGTTCCATCTGCTCGTCCAAGTGCTGGATGAACACCGAGAAGCCGCCCGGTTCTTCGAAGATGAGGCGACCCTTCCGACCAACCGCGCCGAGGTTGGCCTTGACCTCCTCGACGCCTTCCGGGCTGCCGTTCACGATTCCAAGGGCGTATCTCGGGAAGAGTCCCTCCTGTGGATTGGAGCCCGCAAAGAGCTCCAGTGCGTGCGGCTCGGCCGCACGCCAGCCGACGATCAGGACGTGCTTTACGTGGGGGGGTCTGCGCGGAGGGAGTTCAGGTGAGCGGGCGGGCACTCGAACGCGGTCTTCGCTTCCATCGGCACGGCTAGGGCGGGCACCATGACGACCGGGTTGCGCTGGTACCTGATTGGGAGGGGTCCGCGGTTCGATCTCCCCGTCGAATTGACCTCCGCGCTCGGCATGCGTCATCGCCGCGTCGAGCATCATCGCGTTGCTCTGAGCCTGGACCTTGACGACCCGCGACCAGCCGACCGACCCGTGGAGTTTGAAGCCGACAGTCATCGCGCTCTATGAAGCGCGCGAGTTCGCGGCGTAGATCCCAGCCACCGAATACCGACTGGAGCGTGTCTTCGAGGATTACGTCGTAGTTGAACGTCACGATCCTGATGGGTTGCTCACTCCGCCGGTGCCAGTCGTAGAGGCTGTTCATTAGCCGCAGATAACGGGTGTAGCCTGACGTCGCTCTCAGAACCTCGATCGTTGCGTCTTCGATCACGCGGCGGAGATAGAAGCGGAAGGCGGTGAGCTGGCGCCGACGCTCCGGGGATTCGTTCGACACCTCCACGAGATGCGCCAGCTCCAGTTCGAGTGAGGTCGCTCCGTCCATGCGTTCTCGGAGACGGTCGATGATCGGCCGACATTCGGGGCACTCGGCGGCGATTTGGTTGTACGCCGGGTCGACGAGACCTTTGGCGAGCGGCGGCCGCTGCTGGACGTCAGCGCAGTCGAACACGCACCCGCGCCGAAGATCACCAGCAGTTCAGCGCGCCACCCGATATGAACATTCTGGTCGCCGATCACTGTCTGCGTCAACCGTGCCGACAGCGACCCCCGCCTTACGCGCGTCGGCAAGGAGCTCCTGGAGTTCGGAGCGAAACGCCGAGTCGCGCTGCGCCAGCGCGTCGATCACCGCCGCCAAGTCCCGCAGCCGCGACGGGCTGTCGGGGGCGTCCTCGACGCGCGCCAGCGCCGTGCTCGCCGGCGCGTCCCCGGCGCGGGAGAACCGCTCACGCAAAAAGCCAAGGAGGCGATAGTGCGCAACGCCAAGGCGCAAGCAAGCATGCCCCCGCCCGAGCATGCGCCCGCATCGCCAACGGCGCGAAGCTCACAGGATCACCCGTCCGCTCGCAGCTGTTGATGTTCGTCGTCGTGGACATGTCTGCGACGCAGGTATCTCGGCCCTCGGGCGTCGGCAGCAACTCGGCATTGGCCGGGTGAACGGCACGAAAAGAGGATGCCGTGGCGCTCGCAGCACCGATAGCTTTGCCGGGATGAAACGCTGTGTAAATATCGACCGATGTCCTCGGTCAGCCATGATGACGACGAGGACGGGAGGAACCGGCAATGCTTGAAGAGACCAAATTCCTGAACGAGGGTTTGCCCAACGGCGCGACTCGTTCCCCGACCCGTCGGTGCTGGTGTGCGTCATGGAGGACCGGACCGGTGCGCAAGTGGATCCTGCCGATGGCCGCGCTGGCCGCGCTTGTTGCCGGCTGCGGGGGTTCGAGCGGCAGCACGGCGACGCCTCCCACGCCTGCGACCGCGTCCACGCCGGCTACGACCTCTCCGACGAGCAGCGGCACGCCCACGAACAGTGGCACGCCCACGAACAGTGGCACGCCCACGAACGGTGGCTACACCTCGCAGTACCCATCATATTTCCGGTCCATTGTGCTCGAGGGATGCGAGAAGGAAGTCGTCGGGCAAGGGAACGCCGCAAGCAGTTGCGCCTGCTTTGTTGACACGATTATGCGGATAATCCCGGAGAGCACGTATGCTGCCGCCCTTCCAGAGATCTCGGTCGACGAGTATCCGAGCTGGTACGTCGGGGCCGGGGCGGAGTGTGGGATAACCTGGTGAGTTGGGTCGGCTCCAAGATGTTGCCTATGCGGCGGATCGGTCCAATCGATTTCGCAGGCGGCGCGTAGTCGACGTCACCGACGAGGCCTCGCTCAGACCCAAGCAAGTGAGGTGATCGCAACACCCCCGGATTTGAGTTGTTGTCGCTGCGCTGTGGAACCCCTCCTGCGAGACGGTTCTGTAGTACGATACTCTGGTGGAGATCCTCCGGTCGGCTTTCCGTCACGGAGTCGACGCGCAGGACGTCCAGCACGCAGCGTCACGCGGCCGTCGTGGAAGCGATCGCTGAGGATCCCACTCGCTATCTGGTCCTCGACCCCGACCGGGCGGCGAACCTTCTCGAGCTGGTCGTGATCGATCGACCTCAGGGCCCGGCGGTGATGCACGCCGATGCCGATGAGAGCGAAATATCGACGATTGTTTCGAAAGGAGCACTGACGGTGACCGCGACCCACGGCAACGAAGCAGACGGAACCCCGATCACCGATGAGATGGTCGAGGCCATGGCAGACGAAGCTGAGCGTGGCTACGACGTCGAGGAGATCATCCGCCGGCGCCGGGGTGGACGCCCTCCGATGGGCTCAGCGGCCTCGACGGTCGAGTCCGTGCGCCTTGATCCAGAACTCAAGCGTGATCTGCTGCTTCACGCCGCCGAGGCGCACATCAGCGTCTCCGAGGCCATCCGCCGCGCGATCGGGCAGTACCTCCGAGCGAGCTAAGGGGTTGCAAGCTCTCACCAATGGCGCCGCCTCGGCGAGGCGTCTCCAGCAGTTAGAAAACGCCGCGCAGGAGTGGCGCAGCGCGCTTATCGACATCTCGGGTAATAACCGCAACAACCGGATCCTGTTCTTAAGCCGACCGCCGCAACGCTGGACCTCGCTGACGCCGTCCCTTCGGTGATTGCAAGAACTGCTCGCCGGGTCGACGGTCCGGCTATCGCGCATGTTCGCCGATCCGCTCCGCGTGCTCGCGGCGCACCGGGCGTGCAAGGCGCTCGCCGCGAAGCAGCGCGAGGCTCAGGAAGGAGTACGGCGTCGCCGTCGCGTTCTGCGCCTTCGGCCTCGCCACGTAATCGGCTGGACTGGCGGTGGCAATCGCTGCTATCAGCGATCAAGCTTAGGAACTATTAGCCGCCCGCCGTAATAACGCATCTCCGAGAGTATTTTGAGCGTGAGAACGCTCTCGGAGATGCGGCACTTGCCGGGTTCGACGTCCACGCCGCAAGGGGATTTCGCCCAGCCATCGCATCTCGGAGAGCATTCTCACGGGGAGAATGCTCTCGACTATGCGTGAGGGGACCAGCGTTAGTCGCCGACGCCACCCGGAATGCGCCCGCGAAGGAGTGCCGAGATGATCAACCGGCTCGGCCGACCCGGTTCGCCGCAACAGCGCCGGGCGCGGATCACTCCTTGGGATCGTCCGGCTCGGCGGCTGCGGGCGCTTTCCGCCGGGAGCGTGTCGCGGCGGCACCTGTCGACGTCATCGCGCCGTAGGCGAGCCAGTCGTATAGACATACGACCTTGACCCACTGCGAATGCTGGTAAGGCGTGCTGGTACGAGCCGGGTGCGTCTCGAGGAAGGCCTTGAGCCGGGGAAGCTGGATCTCGGTCGGCGGGAGGCCCGGTATGCAATAGAGGGCCTCCGTGGGGTCAGCGTCGATCAGGACTTCGAGGGTCTTCGTCTCCGCGATGCGTCGCTCAACCCGTTCGCGCTGCGATGGCATGACGCCGAGCAAGGTCTCCCGCTGCTCGACGCGCCTGCGAACCTTGGCGTGGACGCTTTGCGGATTGACGAGGGAACCTTGGTCGTCAAGGAGCTTCGCTTCGCGCAGCGATTTGAACACCGGCACGTTGCCGGCACTGACGAGGATCGCGGGCAGGGCTTCTTGCACCACCCGGAGCGGATCGTAGGTTCTCCCGCCCTCCAGCGTGTCGGTGATCAGGTCATCGCGCGTAAGTCCGGCGTAGGCCGTCAGCCGACCAATCGCGCCCACTCCGAAGACGACATCGACCTCGCGAGGATCGCGATCCTCGTCGATCTCATGGACGTACAGCTTGCCTTTCGGATCCTTTGCAAGCACGAGCTCGTAGACCTGCTCCTTGAGCGCTCCCAGCAGTTTCGCCGGAAACTTTCGTTCGACCGCGCCAAGTGAAGCAAACACGTCGGCGAAGTTCGGCACGGTGACCGAGACAACGGGAATCTGGCTTCCCGCGACCGGCATCGAGATGTGAGCAATCGTTGCCTCCGCAGCTGCCGGGTCCCAGATCACGAAGATCAGCCGATCGCGGAGCCGGGCGATCCGCTCCGGCGTCTTCAGTCAGCCGACGATCGCCTGGAGGATGGCGGCGACGTTCGGATCGCTGAGCGAATATCCGAGGAACACGACAGGATGCTCGACGAAGACGGTCATCAGCTTCGCGGCGAGCACCGGGTTCTCGCGGCCGAACCTTTCGTAGTCCTCCTTGGTGAGCACAAGGGAGTCAGGCTCCTCGTGGCTGCCCTGGATCTTGTAGATCTCGCCGACGCTCATCAGGTCCTCGAAAAGGAGCTCCTCCTGTCCGACGAAGACCCGGAACTGCGGAAACAGCATTTCGAGCAGCGGGTCGAAGTTCGTCGTGATCACGCCGTCGATCACGACATTCCGCAAGAGATCGAACTCCTGAGCGAGCTCACCTTCGGTCGGGAGAGCTTCTAAGCTGCGTGAGAAGTAGTCGCTGGCAGTGCTTTCAGCGCCGAATCCTGTCGGCGCAGCTTGCGCTACCGGGCTCGGACGTCCGCAAATCGCGCCTCGTCCCAGAACGGTTCGTGGAGGACGCGGGCGATCTCAGTGGCGATCTTCGCCGGATCGTCGTCGCCGCTGGCGACGAAATAGTCGAACGGTCGGGACGTGAAGCCAGCGAGTCGCTGCAGAAGCGACATCCAGTCGTCGACGCCGAGGTAGCGGCGCGGCATGCCCGCGCCGAAGAACAGAAACGGCGCTGAGCGAAACGTACGGAGGTGTGCGTCGAGTTGGTCTCTGAATGCGGTCATGAGGCCGATTCTGTCCGTCACGTCAGTTGCGCAAAGGATATGCGGGCGTGTGGTGCGGGGTCAGGGATTGTTTGGTGCCGAAAACCGGTCTAAGGATCTGACCTTCGCAGATCGCCTGACCCCTTTAGCGACGTGTTCGTTAGCGACGGGTGTCCGGCGGCGTGACGAGCCGCAGACTGGCTGGCCCGCTGGACGCCGCGACCGCCGGTGCGCCGAGATCCTGCGCATCGAGCGGGACGATCGCTAGGTTGAAGATCAGGCGGTCCAGATCTGATGGGCGGAGGTGCAGCTCGCGGGCGACGTCGGCTTTGCTTATGCCGTCCTTGCGGAGCGCGGCGAACACCTTGTTGAGGATCTGGGAGGTCTCGCGGGCGATCGGCGCGGGTTCGCTGCCGCGATAGCCGAGTTTGGCGATCTCGACCGCTAAGCGCCGGTATTGCCAGTCGGTCAGGGCGTGTAGCTGGTTCAGCCGGTAGGCGAATGCCGACACCGAGACACGCCACGGCTTCTTGGCGTGGATGAGATCGGTGAGGCTGGGGTTTCGAGGCGCCCTGGCCAGCACGCCGGCGGCTGGCATCAGGAACGCGGAGGCGAAGCGTTGTGCCTCTCGCTTAATCTCTTTTCCTTGCGGGATCTCGTGGTGAGCGTGCATGACGAGATGCCCCAATTCGTGGGCGGCGTCGAATCGACTGTGCTCGCTTGACTTCTGCGTGTTGAGGAAGATGAACCGGTAGTTCCGCCACAGCGAGAAGGCGTCAACCTCGCGGCATTCTTGGGTTAGGGAAAAGACGCGGACGCCGTGAGCTTCGAGCAGGTGAATCAGGATCGGCGCGGGCTCCTCGCCGAGGCCCCATTCCGCGCGTACAACCTCAGCCGCCGTTTCCGGGTCGACCCCGGGTCCAATCGCGGGGACGTCGGGCGTTGGAAGCCTGAACTTCGTGGCGATCCAATCGTGCAGCGCCACCGCGCGCAAGCTGCTCAAGCGCTGCTAGCGCGATGGCCGGTTGCCGGGCGCCCGATAACTTGGGCAATACACATGTGGTCTGGCCTTGTGGGGGCCTGGCTGGTCGTTGGTGTCATTGACTGTCAGCATCACGCCACAGGCAGCGTCCAGCCCATCGAATACCGTTGGGTCACGGTCGGTGCCTTCTGTTGAACGGCCGCCGAATCGCTCCTCGACGCTCCTGGCCGACGGTGTCGCCGCGTTATGAACGAAATCGCCGAGGTAGGTCCCCCACATTGCGAGATCGGATCGAAGATGATCCGATCAGACCACGTCGCGATGTGACCACGCCCGGCGGCCGCGTAGCTGGGCGCTGTATGAGGCAGCCCAGCACGCGCGGTTCCCGAACAGCCCCGAAGTTCGCGGCCGCAGAATTGGGTTTCGCCGTTCGCCATTGGCTGCCATTGAAAACGCCGGAAGTGTTTATCCGGGTCGTCGCCTTCGAACCGCCCCCAGGCATGCAGACCGAGGCCGACCCAACGGTGTGTCGCCTGCGGCGGATCGACGCCGTCCTCCCTGCACCGGATCTCTGACGCTCGTCCCTGTATGCGCGAGTGAGGGGCGTGACCTTGTCAATGGGCTGATCAAGATCGACCGGCTCGGCTACGTCGACTGCAGCGAAGATATCGGCGCCGAGAAGTAGCTGAAGGGCGTCTCTGATCTTCCCGACCGCCGGTTCGACATGTACGTCGTCGGAGTCAAGCATCTGGCTCTCGCTGGCGACGTTTGCAATCACGTCAACCGCTCCGGCCTGACCAAATTCCGCGATCAGCTCGGCCTCAATCGCACGACAGAGCAGTGGACTCGCAAGCGGAATGGCGAACAGGACCCCGAACCAATTCTTCCGGGGATCCACGTGATGGGACCGAATCCGGCTTCGCATGTTCGTCGTGCTCATTCCCAGGTAGACGGTGACCTTTCCCTCATGGTTCATTCCGTGCAAGAGATAATCCCGGGTTTCTCGGGTGAGAACGATGGCTTGCACTGGCCCCGGCGCGATGGCTTGAAGTGGCCCCACCCGGCGTCGGTTGTTGTTGGTGTTGATGTTGACGGATCGCCCGGCGGAAAGCCAGACCGTGGGTGTCGTGC
>JBKQKK010000002.1:0-5157 GCA_052147535.1 Solirubrobacteraceae bacterium
AGGCGCTGGCGCGCCAAATCAACGCGATCTTCGCGCGGCGCGCGGTCGCCCGGCTGATCGGGCCCGATGGCGAGATCCTCGAGCTGCCGCCGTCGGCGTTCTATGCGCTCAAGGCGATCGTGCAGGCGATGGCCAACGGGCAGACGATCACGCTGCTGCCGCACGGCAAGGAGCTGACCACGCAGCAGGCGGCGGAGATCCTGCACGTCTCCCGCCCCCACCTCGTCAAGCTGCTCAATGAAGGCGCGCTTCCGTTTCACCGAGTCGGAACACATCGGCGTATCCGAATCGAGGACGTGCTTGCGTATCGGGCGGCGCGGGCCAGCACCCGGCGGGGAAAGCTCGACGAGCTGGCGCGCCTCTCCGAGGAGATCCCGGGCGGATACCGCTGACGGTCCAAACGCGCACGCAGCACTGATTCCAGGTCGTAGCCACCGATGGCGTTCACCGTTCTGCTCGACGCCTGCGTGCTCTACCCCGCGTCACTGCGAGACACGCTGCTGCGCCTCGCCGAGGCGGAGATGTTCGATGTGCTGTGGAGCGAACGGATCCTCGGCGAGACGACGAAGAACATGATCGCCGACGGCCGGATGACCGCCACCCAGGCAGGGCGCCTCCTCGCTGCCATGAGCGCAGCATTCGACGCCGCCTGCGTGCCCGAAGCGAGCATCGTGCGGCTGGAAGCGTCGATGACGAACCATCCGAAGGACCGACACGTCCTCGCGGCGGCCGTGGCCGGCGGTGCGCAGGCGATCGTTACCTCCAACCTCAAGGACTTCCCCGAGGGCGCGTGCGCACCGTTCTACATCGAAGCGCTGCATCCCGACGAGTTCCTCGTGAGCATGTACGACATGGACCCGGTCGAGGTCGAGGAGGCGCTCCACCGTCAAGCCGCCGCGCTCAAGAGCCCGCCGCACACGGTCGACGACATCCTTCGCCACCTCGCCACCATAGTTCCGACCTTCACGTTGACCGTGCGGGCCGCGCTCGCCGCTCGCTGACGGCGTTCTGCCCTTGGCGGAGGATCGCGCCGTTGCTACCGAAGGCCCAACCGGGGGCGCGCTGCTCGCTCAAGGCTCCAGCCAACATAGATAGGGCAGGGCGATCGCAGCACTCCAAGCTCGCCACGAGTACGGCCGCCATGTTGGGCGCGCTCGGTGGGGTCAGTCGGCGTGTCCGCCGTTCCGTGCAGAACGGGAGTAAAGACGTCCCGTCCGAGTCCGCTGATATCTGTGTGTGTTCCCGTTTGACGCTCCCGGAGCCGTCTCAGGTCCGCGGGATTGCTCCTTGTCACGTATACGTCCGTTATTTGGGGTCGCGCTGGATGAGTAACCGACGTCACCGTTCGCTGGTTTTCCGTCCGATGGTGTCGTTATGAATATTGTCTGTGGCCGACGTTACCGACGACACTGAGCTGGGGAGGTTTCGGGTTCGGCGGGTCCTGCTCGGCGATGGCAGCGAGAGCTGGACGGTCGTCGGCGCGGACTTCGAGCCGGTCGAGGTCTTGGACCGCTATTTGGCGTGGTTGACGGCGCTTCGTTCGCCGCGGACGGTCGAGGCGTACGCGCGGGATCTGTGCGTGTTCTGGTGCTATCTGGCGCGCCGCGAGGTTCAGTGGCCGCAGGTGGATGTCGAGACGGTGGGCGAGTGGGCGGCGTGGTTGCGTCAGCCGGCGGAGAATGTCGTGGCGCTTGGGCCCGACGCGACCGCGCGTCGGTCGCCGGAGACGGTCAATCGGATGCTCAGCGCGGTGTTCGGGTTCTATGAACACCAGGCCCGACACGGGAACGACCTCGCGAAGCGGCTGATCGATCGTACGCGCACCGGCCGTGGTCCATATAGGCCGTTTCTGCATGGGCTGACGCCCGGGGCCAGGCGCGGACGGGTGGTGCGGCTGCGTGAGCGTGAGCGCCTGCCGAAGGTGCTGAGCTTGTCGCAGCTGGCGGCGGTCATTGACGCTCAGGAGCGGTTGCGTGACCGCTTCTTGTTCGCGCTGCTCGCGGGCACGGGGATGCGGATCGGGCAGGCGCTCGGGCTGCGTCACGAGGACTTCGTGAGCTGGGAGCGCCGCGTTGCACTGGTCCCACGCGAGGACAACGCGAACCGGGCGCGCGGCAAGGGCGGCTGGGGGTCGGTGCCGATCTCCAGCGAGCTGGTGCGGCTGTGGAGCGATTACATGCACGAGGAGTACGGGGAGCTGGACTCCGACTATCTGTTCGTGAACTTGTGGGGCGGGCGTGTCGGGCGGCCGATGACCTATGCGACGGTCGATGGGATCGTCGCGCGGACCCGGTCGCGGGTCGGGTTTCACTTCACCCCGCACCAGTTTCGGCACACGTATGCGACGTTGGCGTATCGCGGGGGTGTTCAGCTGGACGTCGTCTCGACGCTGCTGACGCACCGCTCGCCGACCTCGACGCTGATCTACACGCACGCGACACCGGAGGATCTGCGTGACGCGCTCGCCGCCGCGGGGGTCCTCGAGAAGGTCTCGGACCTGGTCTGATGGCCGACGCAGCGCGCCATTTGCATCCGCTGCCCGGTGGCCTGTCGGGGGGTGTTTGGGAACGGCTGTGGCCGCTGGATGTGTGGCCGGAGGAGGATCTTCCCCACAGCGACCTGACCGCCACCCATCGCCGCGGTGTCGGTGTCAAGTTCGCGGGGATCACGCACCCGTTCCTCAAGGAAGCGGCAAAGCGCTGGGTCAAGACGCGCGTGCTGACCGGCACCACGACCTGGTCGATGGTCGCCTACATCAGCAGCGTGGTGGCGTTCTCGAAGTGGCTAGCCGGCCCGGGCGCCGCGTGGGAGGTGGGTGCTGCGTCGGAGATCAGCCGGGCGGTGCTCGAGGACTACCTACTGTTCGTCGGGCAGGCCGCCGAGCTGAAGCCCTCGGGGCGCCGCCAGCGGGTCATCGTCCTGCGGATGTTCCTCGATGAGCAGCGGACCGACGGGCTCGCTGGGCTTCCGGTCGAGGCTCGGATCGACCGGCGGGAGATCCCACGCGCGGAATACCAGCCATCGCTGGCGTTCGATGACTACGTGTTCGCGCAGCTGACCGATCCGGCGAAGCTCGCGCTGATCCCGTCGCTGACGTTTCGCACCGCGGTCGTACTGCTCGCCAATACCGGCATGCGGATCTCGAGCGTGATCACGCTCGCGGCGGATCCGATCGAGCACGGTCCCGACGCGCAGCCCTATCTGCGCTATGAGAACGTGAAGTTCCACAACCGCGAGCGGATGCTCCCGGTCTCGGTCGAGGTGGAGCGGCAGGTCCGCGAGCAGCAGGCGCACAACGCGGGCGTCGATGCGCAGTCGCCTCGCTGGCTGTTGCCCTCCCCGCCGCCGCCACAGGGCAAGGGAAGCGGCTATCACGTCTGCCCGTCAGGAGTCGCGAAGGCGATCCGGCGGTGGGTGGAGGTAGCCGACATTCGCGACGCACGGGGCCAGCGCCCGCGAGTGTTCCCGCACGCGTTCCGTCACCAGGTCGCGACGAGCATGGTCAACGAGCGCGTCCCGCTGCTGGTCGTGCAACGGATGCTCGACCACTCGAACCTGAATATGACCGGTCATTACGCGCGGATTCACGATTCGACGCTGCGCGAGGAATATGACCGCTGGCAGCAACGGGTCAACGTCCGGGGTGAACGGATCGGGCTGCCCGCCGACGGTCCGGCCGCGGAGGCCGCGTGGATGAAGGAGCGGCTCTCGCGCGCCAAACAGGCGCTCTCCAACGGCTTCTGCGGCTTGCCGCTTCAGCGCAGCTGCCCGCACCCGAACGCCTGTCTGAGCTGCGGAAACTTCCTCACCGACCCGTCGTTCCGCGACCAGCACGAGCAGCAGCTCGATCGCACCCGCGAGCTGCTCGCCGACGCTGAGCACCACAGCCGCGAGCGCCAGATCGAGCTGCTCAAGGGCGACGAGCTCAGCCTCGTGCGGATCATCGAAGGACTCGACGCGATCACAGACGACCTCGAGTCCGGCGTTGCGCCCGAAGCAGGCTTGGACGTGTCATCCACCGACCCGGAGAACGCTGCATGACCGACCACGCTCACGCCAGCGAGGCGCTCGCGGTGGCCGCCGCCCGGCGCCACGACCACGCCCACGAGCGCGCGATCCGTGCACTGCGTGAACTGCACAAGACCGGCGAGCAGATCTCGTTCGCCGCCGTCGCGCGGCGTGCGAGCGTCACTCGAAAGTTCCTCTACTCCCAGGCCGATCTGCGCGATCACATCGAGCGTGCCCGTACGGCCCAGGCTGACGCGTCGCTGAGCGCAGCTCCGTTGCGCGAGCGCGCCAGCGACGCGTCGCTGCGCGCCAGGCTGCACGCGGCGCTCGAAGACAACAAGCAGCTGCGCGAGGAGCGCACAGAGCTGCGCCGCGAGATCGCTGTCCTGCACGGCAAGCTCCGCGAGGCTCGCCAACGCGGGCCCCGCGCGACATGACCGCGATCGACGCGCCCTTGGCTCGAAGTCCCGCGGGGCGCTGCAGCGGCGCCGGTCAGTTCGTCCGGTGCGCTGCCGCCAGGGGGGTCGCTGCGCCGTATCTGCGACACGTCGCGCGACACGTCGCGGTGAGCGGCAGGGGATGCTCGGCTTCGAGCTTGCCACCCCCTGTCCGAGCCTGTCTGCGACACGTCGCGGTGATCAAGTGTTGACCGGGCGCCGCCCGCTGACGGCGCAGCTCTTCATCTGCAAGCCTGGGCGCGGGCGCACCACCCGGGGCCCGGGCGCGACCGAAGGGCCGAAACCTCTCAAGGACAGGCCCGCTCACCTTCCCCCCCCTTCATCGCGCCGTTCTTGGCCCGGCGTCGGCGACTCCCCGTTGCACAAGCTCGAGCTGAGCGAACAAGCCGAGCCGCTCGCTGCCGTGCCCGCTCGCGCAGCGGACACCAAGTCTCGCAGCCACTCCCCACCGGCCACGCACGGCACCCCGCCGCCGCCCGTCCCCGTCCCCGCTGCCCTTCCCTGCGGCGTTCGCGGTGCGTGTGCGTGGACCGTGACGCCCAACACGCGTTACGTCGGTTCGGTCGTGCCCCCTGAATGGCCAGCAGACGCCAAGCGCAGGCCCTCCGTCGGTGCCATGTCACCAACGCCCAACGCCTGCAGCTACGGGCTTTTCACGGACCGACCTGAACTAACGATCGATTACGTGACA
>JBKQKK010000003.1:0-3965 GCA_052147535.1 Solirubrobacteraceae bacterium
CGCCGCAGCTGCGGATCCGCGCGCTGCCCCCGAGTACCGTCAGCGATCTCGCCAGAGCGTTGATCTCGGCTGTCCGTTCGTGCTCGTGCCCGAGGTCGGCTTGTTCGGTGTCATAGCGAGCCTTCGCATCCGGGATCAGGCCCGCCACAAGCACCAGCGCCAGCGTTGGGCCTGCCAACCGCCCCGCCCGCCCGCTCCGCGGCGGCGGCGTGATCAGCAACCAACCGAAACCGATCCCCGCGATCACCCCGCAGACCGCCGCCGGCTCAAACATGTAGCGCGGCAATCCAGGCCAGCCGTGCAGCGCGAACGCGATCTCGGTCAGAACCCACAGCGCCGCCGCCGCCGCAAGCGTCACGATCAGCCACCGCCGTCGCAGGATCGCCCACAGGACCGTGCCGGCCGCAGCCAACCAAATCGGCAGGCCGTACAGCCCGGCAAAGCGCGCGAGCGTGCCGCCGATCTGATCGTGCAGCAACGCTCGCGGTGAATTGAAAGCCAGCTGCGCAGCGACGAACGGCCGTCCGTTCGTGATCGTCGGAATCCCGAACCACAGGAACACGATCGCGCCCCAACCCGCCACCACGATCCGGCGCAGCGACGGTTCGCGCAGCCACAAGTAGATCGAGTACGGACCGAGCAGGCACCATGCCTCAGGCCGGCCCAGCCCGGCCAGAACCCCGAGCGCAAACGCCACACGCCGCCGGCCACACAAATGCATGTCGATCGCCGCGAGCGTCAGCGTGACG
The DNA here is from genome assembly GCA_052147535.1 of Solirubrobacteraceae bacterium. GTDB lineage: Bacteria > Actinomycetota > Thermoleophilia > Solirubrobacterales > Solirubrobacteraceae > Palsa-465. The sequence continues at coordinate 750 of JBKQKK010000003.1, forward strand.
ATGATCGGATCCGATTGCGCGCTCAACATGTAATGTGAGTAGTCCTGCAGCGCGAGCACGCAGGCGCCGGCGAAAACCGCGGCCCCCCACGCCGCAAGCCGCCAATCCGGCCCCCCGCATGTCCGAACCGCTGGTAGTCGCCCGGTCGCGAGCGTCCGCCCCGCTGCTCGGCGCGATCGATTCCGACGGGCACCGATCGTCCGACGGTGCCGGTCGACGTGATCGCTTCCCCACGGATGCAATCGGACGACCGGAGCGTGCAACGACGTCCTGTGAGGACCAATGATTGGTGCCTGCTCACAACGAAGGCGCTCGAATCGCGCGATCGGCAGGTGGCTTCCTTTGCCGCTCAAGTTAGCCATGGCAGATCGGCTCGGAGTTAGCTGACCCGCCGCCAGCGAGCTAGCACTCGGAGAGCGCTCGCTGGGGCGGGCTGGCTTGCGCTTTGCCACGATTCCGATCGCGCCAGCGCGGCGAACCTGCTCTGGCGTGCGGACGTGCGTTTGGCCGCGAGCGCCAGTGTCCGTTGCTCCGCGCGGGGAGCGACTCGGCCGAGGGGTCGACCGGCAAGTAGCGCGGGGTCCATTGGCCGCTGGGTTCGACGAGCTCGGACGGCTTCGCTGGCGCTCGATAACCTCGTGCGGTTTGGGATCGTGGTCTTCGTTGCAGGCGGCGCCGGAGTCAACCGCTCAGAGGCGCGTAATCGACAGCGTGTCGTCGCAGCTCACGTGCTGGCCGTCGTCCCGGCTCGTGCAGGTGATCGGTCCCGACCCTGCCGCGTTCTTATAGGTCCCGGTGCCGCCGAGGATGGTCACCGACCCGTGCAGAACGAACGAACTGGTCTTCGGGTTGAACGTGCTGTTGAATTTGACGGTGCCATGTGTCGTGCCCGCGTCGTAGTAGCTCTTGAACGTACTCGTGGCCGGAGCGGCGACGGAACCGGGAGCGTTGACAGTATTTCTGTAGGTCGTGTATTGGAGGCCGTTTCCGAACGGGCTGTCGCATTTGATGAACCCGAGGTCGTAGCCGCTCCTCAGGCTCGCTGGGGTTTCACTCGTCAGCTGGGAGGTGCATTTGACCTGAGCGCCGAGACTTGTTGCGAGCGCACCGTCTGCTGCGCCACCAACGCCGAGCGCGGCCACGAATGCGATCAGCATCGAGAGCCTGCGTCTCATTTTCCCTCCTCCTTCGTTGGGACGACGCGTAGGCGCCCATCGTAGTTGCACGACCTTCTCATTGCGGCAGGATCTACTCCGGGTGGGGTACCGCCGGCGCGTTGAACGGCGACTCGCGGCTGGGAGACCATCTCCAACCTCCACAGCGACCCGGGCTACCCGACCTGGTCCCAAGCCACGGTCGCAAACCGCTGCCCCAACGACCCCGCTTCAACCAGCGATGCCACAGGTTCCCTCGACCACGCCGGCGAACGAAAGCGAGCAGCGGGCTTCGCCAACGCCAACCTCGCGCTAACCGCGAAGACCGCGAGCGCTCACGTATCCCACATCTTGATGAAGCTCGGCGTCGCGAACCGCGCGGAGGCCGCCGCCGCGGCACATCGCATCGGGCTCACCGGGCTTTCAAGTTAAGGCACACGATTGGGCGCTTGCCCGATGTGCGCCCGAGCGGCTTAAACGTAGCTTGGCGGCAGGTCATCTCAGGCGAACTGGAGGACACCATGACCGCCACCACCCTCACCTACCTCGCAGGCCAGGGCACATCAACGACCTGCGCCGCTTGGCAGAGCGTCACCGCCGCGCCGCGGGTGTGGCGGCTCCCAAGCACCTGCTCGTGACGGTTCCGCGCTTGGTCGCGCGCCGCAGCGCGCGGGCCATGACGGTTTGACGACCGCTTGACGGCGCTTCAACGGCGGCCTGTGACGCTGGCCGCCATGACAACCAAAGGAGGCTCGATGAGCACCTCAGCCAGATTCGACCTTGAGCGCTTCACGCGGGCAGCCGAGGAGCACGACGCCGCGACACGGCTGTCGGTGTACGGCCCAGACGCGACCGCCACGATCGTCGACAAGATCACCCAGCCCGGCTCACCACGCGAGCTCCGCAAGCGGAAGGAGATCAAGGACTGGCTCGAGGAAACGCACGGCCGCGACATCACGCACCGGATCGGGCACAAGGTCAAAGACGACCGCGGCGCCGCCTACACCCAGGCTTGCCGCTACCCCGACGGCACAAACGTTGTGCGGAACGGTGATCGAGTTCGACGGCGGGGCTGATCGTTTACGCAGACCGTCGTTCAGGTCTGGGACGAGCACTGATTGCGCCGTGATCACCAACCCAATGGCGAATCCGATGTGGTCAACACCCGGACGATCGAGATCGCCTGCGCTCGCGCGGGTTCGCGCGTGTGGCTCAACCAGATAACCCCAACTACACGAGGGCGAAGATGACATCACGATTGAGGTCGCCGGGAGCGGCGACAAGACTGCATACGTCAAATCTTTGTGGCCGGCGCTGGCTGCCGCGGGCCGCGGCCGTTTTGGTGGCGGCAGCGGGTATGTGGGGTGCGCTGGCGCTGGGCGCGCCCGGCGCGCTGGCGTTCGAAGGCCAGCTCGACCCGACGTTCGGCAACAACGGCCTGGAGTTGCGTCCGACCGACATCTCGAGTAGCGCCCCCGAGGTGTACGCGCCGGCGATCGGCAACGTGTCCGAGACTGCGGCGCTCAGCGGCGGCGGGTTTCCCGTCCTGCGTCTGACGATCTTCGCCGCCGACGGGCGCACGGTGGTCGCCGACAACCTCGGCGCAAGCTCAGCAACCGTGCAGGGTGTGGCCCCGGTGGCGCTCGTGCCGATGCCCGACGGCCTGTATATGGCGGTCGGGCGGCAGGTCGCCAGCAACGGCTCCAATCAGATCGTGCTCGCGCGCTTAACGCCAACGGCAGCCCCGATGTCAGCTTCGGCTTGCAGGTCGTGCCTGAGACCCAGTGCCCCGGTCACCCTGGCGGCCCTGGGTTCGGCAACATCGCCCAAGCGGCCGCGTTCAACGACAACACTCTGCTGGTGGTCGGCAACTGCGGAAGTGGAGCCGGGCTCGGCGAGCAGCCGGCGGTGTGGGAGTTCAACGAGCAGGGCCAGCTGCTGTCCACCCACACGCTCACCACGTTCACCGAGAACTCGCTCCCGCCCGGGGTCACCAACGAGAGCCAGTTCACGGCGACCGCCATCGCCCCCGGCCCGGGCGGCTCCGACTACATCGCCGGCG
>JBKQKK010000004.1:0-18053 GCA_052147535.1 Solirubrobacteraceae bacterium
TGGTGATCGAGCACGCCACGCCGGACAAGGCGATCGCTGCACTCGAGCAGTACGGAGGGACTGTGATCAAGACCTCGCTCTCCGATGAGGACACCAAGAAGATCCAAGAGGCCCTACAGCCACCGACCCCAACTGTCCCCGTTTCGTAGACATTGCCTGCTCGCCAACGAGGCGTGCATGGATCTCAAGCCGCACGGGGACCTGCAGGGCAAGTGTGTGTCAGCGTCTCACATCGCCCACATCGGAGATCACAACCGACCCGTTGGCGCGGGACAGTCCCCTGAACGCATAATCAACAGGAACTTGGAGCGATGGTGATGAATGAGACGAGAGGTCTAGGACGGTCGATCTTCGCCGCCGTTTTTCTGATGATCGGCGGGGTGCTCAACGTGATCTATGGGATCGCCGCGATCGGCAGGTCGCACTTCTTCGTGGCCAACACCCACTATGTGATCGGTGATCTCAGGACTTGGGGCTGGGTGACCCTCATCATCGGGGCGGTAGAGCTTCTGGCGGCGCTGTCGCTGGTGCAGGGCAATGCTTTTGGCCGGTGGTTCGGGATCGCTGCTGCCTCGTTGGCGGCGCTTGCGGCGCTGTTGGATATTCCGGCCTATCCGTTCTGGTCGCTGGCGGTGTTTGCGCTGAGCCTTTGGATCATCCACGGGCTCGTGGTCTATGGCGAGTCCCAACCTTCAGCGCGCGGCTGAATCTGTGATGAGCGCATCAACCACGATGAGCAGATCAGACAGAACTACGGAGGAGCACGCGCGGCTTGAGGAAGCTCGTAGCGGGGCGGTAGCGTGGAAAGCGTGGGGCCCGTATCTGAGCGAGCGCCAGTGGGGGACGGTGCGCGAGAGGATTACAGCCAAGGTGGTGACGCCTGGAACTATCTCACACATGATCAGGCGCGCTCGAGGGCGTATCGCTGGGGTGAGGACGGGATCGCCGGGATCTGTGATGAGCGCCAGCGGATGTGTCTCGCGCTTGCGCTGTGGAACGGCGTGGATCCGATCCTCAAGGAGCGGATGTTCGGCCTGAGCAACGGTGAGGGGAATCACGGCGAGGACGTGAAGGAGTACTGGTTCTATCTCGATAGCACCCCAACGCATTCGTATCTGAAGTGCCTGTACAAGTATCCACAGCGCGCGTTTCCGTACGAGGATCTGCTAGCGACGAGCCGTCAGCGCGGCAAGCAGGAGATGGAGTACGAGCTGCTGGACACCGGGATCTTCGATGAGGATCGCTACTTCGACGTGATCGTGGAGTACGCGAAGGCGGCCGCAGATGACATCCTGATGCTCGTCACTGCACATAATCGCGGGCCTGACGCGGCGACGCTGCATGTGCTCCCAACGCTGTGGTTTCGCAACACCTGGTCATGGGGCGACGAGCTGCCGAAGCCCCTCGTGCATGCCGTCGACGGTCCGGACGGAATCGCTGCAGTACGCGCCTCGCACGCCGAGTTGGGTGAGTGGTCACTGAGCGCCGATGGGTCCGCGCAGCTGTTGTTCTGTGAGAACGAGACCAACCATGAGCGGCTGTTCGGCACGGCCAACGCGTCTCGCTACGTCAAGGATGGAGTCAACGAGTTCGTGGTCTCCGGCGCCTCCGGAGCGGTTAACCCGGAGCGCGCCGGCACGAAGGTCGCCGCGCATCACGTGCTCACGATTGAGCCGGGGGAGAGCGCCTCGATCCGCCTGCGTTTGAGCGCGACCGGCGCGCCGTCGGGCGATGTCCCGCTGGGAGCCGGGTTTGACCGAGTGATGCGGGCGAGGCGCACAGAGGCGGACCGGTTCTACGCGACTGTGATTCCATCCACGGTTGATGCGGACGCTGCGATGGTGATGCGCCAGGCTCTGGCGGGGTTGTTGTGGGCAAGCAGTACTACGAGTACGACGTGCACCGCTGGCTTCGCGAGCACGGGATCAACCCGTGGGACAGCAGCGCGCCGCGGAGTTCGCTGCGTAACGTGCCTTGGTTTCACCTGGTTGCGGGTGACATCATCTCGATGCCCGACGAATGGGAATACCCATGGTTCGCCGCGTGGGATCTGGCATTTCATTGCGCGCCGCTGACGCTTGTCGATGTCGACTTCGCCAAGGAGCAGGTGGAGTTGCTGCTTCGCACCAGGTATCAGCATCCGAACGGCCAGATTCCGGCGTACGAGTGGAACTTCAGCGACGTGAACCCGCCGGTGACGGCATGGGCGGCGCTGTACGTGTACGAGCGCGAGGCCGAGATCCGAGGGGAGGGCGACCTTGAGTTCCTCGAGCGGGTGTTCCCCCGGTTGCTGACGAACTTCACGTGGTGGGTCAACCGCAAGGATCCTGAGGATCGCAACCTTTTCCAGGGTGGTTTCCTGGGGCTGGACAACATCGGCATCTTCGACCGCTCGTCGCCGCTGCCCGGGGGAGGAACGCTCGAGCAGGCTGACGGTACGGCGTGGATGGCGCTCTACTGCCAGTGGATGTTGCAGATCGCGATCGAGTTGGCCAAGAACAATCCGGTGTACCTGGACATCGCCTTGAAATTCGTGGCCCATTTCGGGTGGATCTCGCTGGCGATGGATCCGCCCGGGCAGGACACGGCGCTGTGGGACGAGCAGGACGGCTTCTACTGCGACGTGATGCGGATGCCCGACGGCTCCAAGATGCGGCTGAAGGTTCGGTCGCTGGTCGGATTGTTGCCGCTCTGTGCCGCCACCGTGTTCAGCGGGGAACTGCTGCGCAAGTACCCCGAAACGGAGAAGGCGATCGAGCTGTACATCGGCCGGTTTGCGGACGCAAGGGCACTCGCGAACCTGCCGGGCCCCAACCCGCAGGGTCGCAGGCTCGTCGCGCTTGTCGACGAGGGCCGGCTGCGGCGGATCCTCGCGGTGATGCTCGATGAGAACGAGTTCCTCGGCCCGCACGGGATCCGTGCGATCTCCCGCCACCACCTCGAGCAGCCGTGCGTGCTCAATTGGGGAAATCAGCAGTACGTCGTCCGTTACCTGCCGGCCGAATCTGACACCGGCATGTTCGGGGGTAACTCCAACTGGCGCGGTCCTGTGTGGTTCCCGATGAACATCATGATCGTGCGCGCGCTCGCCCAGTTGCACCGATATTACGGAGACCGGCTCAGAGTTGAATGTCCGACGGGATCAGGGCGGGAACTGACCCTCTTCGAGGTCGCGACCGAGATCGCGAACCGGCTGACGGCGACCTTCACCGAAGACGAGGACGGCCACCGGCCGGTGTTCGGAGGTATCGAGAGGTTCCAGAACGACCCGCACTGGCACGACCTCCTCCTGTTCTATGAGTACTTCCACGGCGACAACGGCGCCGGGATCGGCGCCAGCCACCAGACCGGGTGGACCGGACTGGTCGCGCTCCTATTCGCGCTCAACGATGGCCAGCACCACGACGCGCCGCCGACAGCGGCACAGTGATCGGACCTGCCGTGCGATTGCCCGCCCGTCCCTCAATCTACGAGATTAACACCGCCGTCTGGCTGGAGCATCTCGGTCGCGATCGGGGCCGGCCGCTGCGGCTGAGCGAGGTGCCAGGCGCGGAGTGGGACGCGCTGGCGGCCTTGAGGATCGATGCCGTGTGGCTGATGGGTGTGTGGCAGCGCAGCCCGGCTGGCCTTCGGATCGCGCTTGCCGATCAAGAACTGGACGCGAGCAACCGGGCTGCGCTGCCCGACCTCCGCCGCGAGGACGTGATCGGCTCGCCGTACTGCGTGCGCGACTATGTCGTCGATGAGCGGTTTGGCGGACCAGATGCCCTGGCGACGGCGCGCGCGCAACTCGCGACCCGGGGTGTGGGGCTGATTCTCGATTACGTTCCCAACCACGTGGCCCCGGACCATCCCTGGTGCCGCGAGCGCCAAGAGTGCTTGCTTGCCGGCAATGAGCAGGAGCTTGCGGCTCATCCAGAGGCATTCATGCGGACTACCGCGGGCATCGTTGCGAGAGGACGCGATCCCTATTTCGCGCCGTGGCCCGATGTTGTGCAGCTGAACGCGTTCTCGGCCGGATTGCGTGACGCGGTCACCGAGGTTCTCGTCTCGATCGGACGACAGTGCGACGGCTTGCGCTGCGACATGGCGATGCTGATGACCAACGAGATCTTCGCCCGCACGTGGGGACAGCGCGGCGGGACCGCTCCCACGGCCGACTATTGGCCGGAGCTGATCGGTCGGGTCAAAGACGTCCACGCCGACCTGCTGTTCATCGCCGAGGCCTACTGGGACACGAATGGACGCTCCAGCAACAGGGGTTCGACTTCTGCTACGACAAGCGACTCTATGACCGGCTGCTGCATGAGTCGCCCGCGTCCGTGCGTGGACACCTGTAGGCGGACGACCGCTACCAGGAGCGGCTGATCCGGTTCATCGAGAACCACGATGAACCCCGGGCGGCGGCAAGCTTCGCGCCGGGACAGCAGCGGGCCGTCGCCGTGGTCATGTCGACCCTTCTGGGTGCCAGGCTCTATCACGACGGCCAGTTCGAGGGCCGGCGCACCCGGATTCCCGTGTCCCTTGGACGCGGCCCCGACGAGCCGGCCGACTCCGAGCTGCGCTCGTTCTACGAGCGGCTGGTGCGCGCTGTCGCGGAGTCTGAGCTACGCAACGGGGAGTGGCAGCTGTGCGAGTGCAGGGGATGGCCGGACAACGAGTCCCACCGCCAGCTCGCCTCCTGGTGCTGGTCGACCCCAGATTCGCGCCACTTGGTCGTGGTCAACCTGTCCGATGCTCCCGCCCAGGCGCACATCCGGCTGCCGTGGGACGACCTCCAAGGACGAGACTGGACGCTCACCGACCGGCTCAATGCGCAGCGGTTTGATCGAGCCGGCGATGAGCTCGCCACGGGCGGTCTCTACGTCGCGATCGAACCTTGGGGATCGCACTTCCTCGCCTTCGCGGCCTGAACCCGTGCACGTTCGGCTATGCGCTTGCGGTGTGCCACAGGCGCGTCCCGCTGAGGATCAGCGCTCCACAGCGAAGGCAGATGGATTACGTCTGTGGCGCTGCACCCACTTGTGTCTGGATCGTGGATCCCCGTGAGCGCGGGAGCCAGTACGAGCGCGCCGGAGGATGCAGCGAGCGCTCGACATCTCGCGCTGCCGCTGGCGATTGCGAAGTTCGTGCTGGTCGTCGACAGATCGCTACGATTCCAGATCCCCGATCTGCCGTCGCGGCCACGAGCACGGGCGGCTGGAAGTCTCGCTGAACTCAAATCGCTGCATGTATTCAGCCAGCGCAACAGTTCGCGCGTATCTGTTTGGACAGCTCGATTTCGCTCATGATTGGCGGCGCCCGTGGGCCAGGTATTCCTTTTCGCGCTTGCTGCAGCCTTGAACCCGACGCTTGTTGCCGCCTCGACGTTGATGATGATGCTCCCGAATCCGAGGCGGCTGATGGTGGGCTATCTCCTCGGGGCGCTGATGACGAGCATCACCCTCGGACTAGTGATCATCTTCTCTGTGGAGGATTCAAGCGCAGTCACGACGACGGAGAACACGCTCAGTCCGGCCGCAAGCATGGCGCTCGGCGGGGTCGCCCTGGTCGCCGCGTTCGTTGTGGGCACGGGCCGTCATCAGCGTAAGCTCAAGCGAGCGCGCAAAAAGGAGAAGGGTCCGCCGCGATGGCAGCAGGCTTTGGGGCGCGGTTCACCACTGACGACGTTCGTCGTCGGGGCGTTGCTCACGCTTCCTGGCGCATCGTACCTGGCGGGGCTACGCCGGATCGACAAGCTGACCTACTCGACAGCACAGACCGTGCTGCTCGTGGTCGCGTTCAACCTCGTTATGCTCGTGCTGCTGGAGATCCCTCTAGTGTGCTTTGCGGTCGCTCCGGATTGGACCGTCGCGGAGGTAGGCCGCACGAAGGCATGGATCGGGAGGCACGGGCGTCGATTCGTGGCGGTGATGCTCGCTGCGGTTGGCGGGCTGCTCGTGATCAAGGGCTTGATCGAGTTCGTGGGCTGAGACCTGTGGGTTCGATGTGGTCGAGCCTCGGCGATCTGCTCCGGGCTCGGCGGACCCAAGCTTTGCGGTTCCTGGCGCGGCCGGAGATCACCCGAACCGGATGATGTGATGGCCTTGTCGAGATCGAGCCGGATGCTCACGGTCGGCGGGAGGAAGTCGGCCGTTGTGCTTCCCCGCCTGACAGTTGCCCGAACGGTCGCGTGCGGCAAAGGCTGCGCCTGTGGAGGCGCCGCGCTCAAGCCCGCCGCGCTCAAGCCCGCCACGCTCAAGCCCGCCACGCTCGAGCCCGCCGCGCGATTGGGTCGCAGCGGTGCTGCAACCGCAGTCCGAGTGCGACCGGGGGAAGTGGTCGGCGGCACCCGCAGGACGTCCGCCAGGACGTACCGATGGCGGAGGGATCCCCCCCGGCCTAGGCCCTGCGAAGCGCTCGTACCGAGTCGCATCCGGCGGCGGCTTGCGAAAGCCGACATCAATGCCCAAGCCCTAGCTCAGCTAGTGTCTGCGATCGTTGACTGTCGGACTCGCGTCAACCCGCCCGAGGAACTGTCGGCAATGTCGTCGGCGCGACCGACCGCGTCTCTGCGAAGATTGTGGTGAAGACGATGCCAAGACCGGCGGCACGCAAGAACGGGCAGGAGCGGTCAGCTGTTGATCCGCGCTTCGTCGACGAACTACCGCCTCTGGCCGCAGCGAAGCTGGCGGCGCCGCGGCAGCGGGGGGGGATGGTGCTGCGGCCCCGTATTGTGCGGGCCCTCGCCGGCGGCGCCGAGGCGGCCCTGACGCTGGTTTCGGCGCCCGCCGGGTACGGTAAGACGACTGCGGTGCGCACTTGGTGCGCGTCCAGCGACACGGCGCTGGCGTGGGTCACACTTGACGCTGGCGACAACGATCCCGTTCAGTTCTGGACGTATGTTGCGACGGCGGTTGATCGGGTCCGCGAGGGCCTCGGGCGTCGCGCTCTGAAGCGGCTTCGGGTGTCTGGGATGCCGATCGAGATCGCGGTCGACGAGCTCATGAACGGGATCGCAACCTTCGGGCGCGAGTTGGCACTTGTGCTCGACGACGTTCATACCGTTACGGATGGCGAATGTCTTGCGTCGATTGAGTACGGCATCGAGCGCCTTCCGGCGACGGCGCGTCTGATCGTGATCACGCGCGCCGACCCCGCGCTGGGGCTCGCGCGGCTGCGCGCCCGCAGCGCGCTTGTCGAGTTGCGCGCGAGCGAGCTTTCATTCACGGGTGCAGAAGCCCGCGAGTTACTCGTCGACCGTGGAGGGCTCCAGCTCGATGACGAAGACGTCGGCGTCCTGCTGAGACGGACTGAGGGCTGGCCCGCGGCGCTGTACCTCGCGGCCCTCTGGCTTGGACCCGTTAGCGATCAGCATCGTGCCGTGCGCAAGTTCGGCGGGGATCATCGTTACGTTGCGGAGTATCTCAGCCACGAGGTGCTCGCCTCGCTGGACGATGAAGAGCAGTTGTTCCTGCTTCACGCGGCCGTTCTCGGAAGGTTCACAGCTGAGCTTTGCGACGGCGTATTTGGTCGCTCGCACTCGGCGGCGATGCTCGCCGAGCTGGAGCGCTCCAATCTGTTCGTGCTGCCGCTCGAGCGCCGGGAGTGGTTCCGTGTCCATTCGCTGTTTGCGCGGTTTGCCGCTGTCCGGCTCGCCGCGGTTGAGCCTGGCGCTGCGGTCGATATTCATCGGCGCGCCGCCGGATGGCTTCGGGCGCGGGGTCTTTTCGTTGAGGCGATCGAGCACGCGGCGGCGGCGGGTGACCACGAAGTCGTCGCCGAGCTTTTGAGCGAGTATCACCTGGCATTGATCCGGAACGGGAGCGCTCGAACGCTGCTGCGCTGGGTGCAAACGTTGCCCGATGAGTGCGTCATGGAGCATCCAGAGCTCGCCGTCGCTGCGGCGACGGCCACGACCATGATTGGTCAGCTTACGCTCGAGCGCCGCCGGCTTCTGCAGCTTGCGCGTCGCGCCAAAGCGGAGGATCCCGAGCGCTTCGGTGTGTATGCCGAGGCGGTGATGGCAATGGTGCGCGCCGCCGCCGTCGACGCCGGCGTCAGCGAGGCGGTGCGAGAGGGTCGTCGGGCGGTGAAGCTTGCGCAGGCGGGCGCGGATGAGGTTCTGGTCGCGGCGCTCGCCAGCCTCGCCCGCGCTCTCTACTTTGCTGGCGAGCTGGACGAGGCCTGGGCGGCGGCATCGCGCGCTATCGAGCATCCTGAGGCGGCGCGGCGCGCGCCCGGCTATGCGTTAGCGCGGTCGACGCTCGCGCTGGTCGCAGTCGATCGTGGCCATCTCACATCTGCTCGAGGCCATGCCGAGAACGCGAGGGCGATTGTCGGCGGGATCACCAGCAGCAGAAGTTGGCTCGGCGCGAATGCTGCGGTGGCGCTCGGCGCCGTGCTGGCGGGCGAGGGTGACCTCGCCGGGGCCGAGCGCGAGTTCACATATGCGGAGCGATTCTTCCGCGACGAGGTCGCGACGGTGCACCACGCACGGCTGTTGGTACGGCTTGCCGATGTTCGCTGTCGGCGTGGCCGTCTCAACGAGGCGGACGCGACGCTGTGCCAGGCCCTCGACGCGATTGCCGAGCTAGCGAGCGACGGCACGGTGTCATCGCTCGCCGCCGAGGCCGAGAGGGCACTCAAGCGGGCGAGGCGCCATGCGCGCGGTCGCGAGATCCTCGAACCACTCACTGAGGCACAGCTCGCGGTCCTGCGGCTTCTGAGCACCGATCTGTCGACGCGAGAGATCGGAGCGGAGCTGTTCGTCTCACCGAACACGGTGAGGACGCATACGCGGGTGATCTACCACAAGCTTGGCGTTCACTCACGCGAAGACGCCGTCGCTCGCGCGAACGCCCTGGGGCTCCTGGGGCAGACGCAATCAGGGTGATCGTCGCGTCTGCCGGTAGAGGCCGGAGCGGGTGTGTCAACGTCTTTGCCTGATGCGCGTCCGAACGTGCCGGCTTGAGGTGCAGTGCTCATAGACAAGGCCCTCAATCAAGGGGCTACGTCCTGTTGCTGCTCGCGGCATCTCACCACCGCCGGGGTGTGGCTACGTGTGATCGGCGGCGGGGTCGAGCCCAGTCGCGGCCCCGGGCGCGGCGGGCGTGCTCGGTTGCTGCTCGGGGTTGGCGGGGAGGAAGATCGCGGCTGTGAGGCCGATCAGGGCGAGGGCGGCGAGGCTGATCATGGCGAGGATGTAGGACTTGTTGCCGGTGGCGAGCTCTGAGACGAGGATCGTGCCGGCGATCGCGGTTCCCAGCGATGAGCCGAGGTTCGAGACGCTGCGTGACAGGCCGGAGATCTCGCCCTGTTTCGCTTCGGGGAAGCTGGATTGCACGATGTTGACCGAGGGGGTCAGCATGACCCCGAGGCCGAGGCCGATCAGCAGCAGTCCCGGTGTGAAGGCGAGCACGTGGTGCGAGGCTTTGACGATCGCGAGCAGCACCCCGACGCCGGCGATCGTGACAATGAAACCCGCCCGGATCAAGGTCCGTTGTGCGTATTTCTTGGCGAGTCGCTCGGCGGAGAGGGAGGAGATCAGGATCCCGGCCGTTGCCGCGGTGAAGATCACGCCGGTCTTGATCGCGCTGAACCCGCGCTCAGTCTGCAGGAAGACCGAGACGACGAACGTGATCCCCATCAGCAGCAGCCATTGGATGTTCTGGGTGACGAGCCCGAGGTTCGAGGTGCGGTTACGGAACAGGCCAGTGGACAGCAATGGCTCCTTGCCGGCTCGCTCGCTGGAGCGAATGTGCAGGAAGAACCACAGCAGGAGGACAGCTGCGAGCACGAGGAAGATGACCATCAGCGTGTTGTTGTTGCCGGCTTGCAGGATTCCGATGACCAGAAACGACATCGCGGCCGCCGACAGGACAGCTCCGACGCTGTCGAACGGGCGTGTCGGGTCCGCCGCGACGGGGTCGGTGATCTTGAGGCTGAGGAAGATGATCGTTGCGACGACCGCCGCTTGGAGCAGGAACGAGGCGCGCCAACTGATCGTCGTGGTGATCAGACCGCCGATCAGCGGTCCTGCCGCGGCGCCGATCCCGCCCATCCCGCTGATCACCCCAAACGCCCGGGCGCGCGACTGCAGATCGGGGAACGCGAGCGTAGCGAGGATGTAGATCGGAGGGATCATCAGCGCCGAGCCGACGCCCTCAAAGCCCGAGTAGCCGACGATCAGAACCCCCAGGCCGGGGGCCAGCGCGGCAATCACCGCTCCGGTTCCGTACAGGCTGAGGCCCCTGATCAAGCATCGCTTGCGGCCCCAGATGTCGGTGAGCTTGCTGCCGGGGATCATCAGCGCCGCCATGCACAGCAGAAACAGCGTGATCGCGGTCTGCACACCGTGGATCGTCGTGTCGAGGTCCTTGCTGATGCTGGTGATCGCCACGTTCATGTTCGACCCCGCGAAACTGGCGATGAATTGCGTCAGCGCGAGTGGCAGCAGCAACCTCCGCGGGGAAACGCCCGACCCAGCCAACTGTTCAGTCGGTCCGTGAATCGCGGCTGCCGCGCTGTCAGACACTTCGAGCAGCCTCTTCTGCGGCCGAGATCGCGCGTGCAGCGAGGATCAACGTGAGGTGGCTGAACGCCTGGGGGAAGTTGCCGACCTGCCGGCTGCGTGTCACGTCGTACTCCTCTGAGAGCAGTCCGAGGTCGTTGCTCAGGCCGAGCAGCCGCTCGAACAGTGCGCGCGCCTGGGCAATGCGGCTGTTGAGCGCGAGCGCGCTGACCAGCCAGAACGAACAGGCCAAGAACTGGCCCTCGTCGCCCGGCAGCCCATCGTCGGTCTCGGCGGTCGAGTAGCGCGAGACGAAGCCGTCGCGACCGAGCTCGCTCCAGATCGCGTCGATCGTCCCGGTGACTCGTTCGTCAGCGCCAGGGAGGAACCCGACGAGCGGGATGTTCAGCACGCTCGCGTCGAGCGCTTCGGATCCGTAGTACTGGGTGAAGGTGCGACGCTCGCGGTCGTACCCCCGCGCGCACACCTCCTGGTGGATCTCGTCCCGCGTCTGCTTCCAGCGCTCCAGCGGTGCCTCCAGCCCGTATTGCTCGACGAGCCTGACGGCGCGGTCGAATACCACCCAGGCCATCACCTTGGAGTAGGTGAAGTGCTGCCGCGGGCCGCGGGTCTCCCAGATCCCGTCATCGGGCTCGCGCCAGATCGTCTCGACGTACTCGACGATCGTCCGCCAGCGCGGCCAGAACCGCTGCTCCACCCTACCCAGCGCCTCGGCGCCGATGAACGCGACACCGAGCACCTCGCCGTACACATCGAGCTGGAACTGCTCCGAAGCCGCGTTGCCGATCCGAACGGGCTTGGATCCCTCGTATCCGGGAAGCTCGTTCAGCTCGAACTCCGTCAGCCGCCGCTCGCCGCCGACCCCGTACATGATCTGCGCCTTCGTCGGGTCGCCCGTGCCGACTCGCAGCAGGAAGTCGCGGAAGCCGAGCGCCTCGTGGGTGTACCCGGCAGCCAGCAGCGCCTGCAGCGCAAGCACCGAGTCACGCAGCCAGCAGTAGCGGTAATCCCAATTGCGCACCCCGCCGATGTCCTCCGGCAACGAGGTCGTCGGTGCCGCGATCAACGCGCCCGTCGTCTCAGAGGTCATCGCCCTAAGCGCGATCAGCGAGCTCAGCACCTCGTCCCGATACGCACCCTGATAGGCGCAGCGCCCGCTCCACTCCCGCCACCACGCCTCCGTACGTGCGAGCGCCGAGTCGGCATCCTCGACCAGCGGAGTCTCCTCATAGGACAAATGCCAGGTCAGCGTGAACCGTTCGCGCGCACCCTCGACCGCAACGAACTCGGCATTTACAGCTCCGTCCCGCACGTAAAGCGACAACGGAGTGCTGAGGCGAAACGCGTCCGGTCCAGCAGTCGCGATCACGCCGTCCGGGGCTGGCTCAACCCACGGCACAATCGATCCGTAGTCCGGGCGCAGCGAAAGCTCCATCCGCATCGGCACCCGACCCCGCAGCCCCTCGACAATCCGCATCAGCCGCGGCGGCCCATCGCCGCGGCGCGGCATGAAGTCGATCACCCGGACCGTCCCGTCCGCGGTCTCGAAATCGCTCTCGAGCACAAGCGTCCCCGGCCGGTATCGACGAGAGCTCGAGCTCACCTCACCCGCCGGCGCCAGCAGCCACCGGCCATGACCCTCGTCGCCCACGAGTGCCGAGAAGCACGACGCAGAATCAAAGCGCGGCAGGCAGAGCCAGTCGACCGCTCCATTTCGACCGACCAGAGCGGCAGCCTGCATGTCACCGATCAATCCATAGTCCTCGATACGCATTAGATGCCTCTCCCGTTGGCGCCCGCCACCACGGTGGGAGTCGCCCCGATGGCGCGCATCACCTGAACCGGATGAACGGCGCGGACGCGCCGTCGATTTGATGCCCAAGTCGTCAACGTCACAGGGGCCGTCCTTGACGGGGTCTGCTTTGAAGCGGTCGGAGTTGATCGTCGCCTTGCCGGCTATGCCGTAGCTTTCCTCGAGTACGTCGTTCCAAGCTCATCGGTGCGCGGGCGCCGTGCCGTCGCGACGCCCTGCACTGGGACGAGCCTCCGGCGGCAACCCAGATACCGTCGTGGCAGACGGTCGGCTGGGCTGATGCTCATAGCATAAGACTACGTCGGCCTCGGGCCGAGAAACCGCTGTCGTCGCAGATTCACCCAGGCGAAAACGAAATCACCGAGACGTGTGGTAACACGCGCTCGACCAGGGCGCGGTGTCGCTCGCGCCACTGAAAAACGCAACGCTGTGCATGCCGAAAGTCTGCGCCGACTCGCCATGCTCACTCCAGCCTCAGAGGCCCGCTTGCGCGATGATGCTGCCCGATTTGGCCGCCTCGACGAGCTGCGTGTAGTCGCGTTCGTTCTGCTCGGCGTAGGCGTTGGAGAAGTCGAGGACCGCGCGGTCGAAGCTGGGGCCGTTGCCGAGGTAAGAGGCGATCGCGACACGGTCGCCGGTCCGTGCGTGCGCGCGGGCGAGCGTCCAGCCACACAGCTTGCCGTAGGCGGCCATCGCCTGCGGGATCATCTGGTCGATCTCGGCCGAGCCCTTCCAATCCTTGAGCTGGCGGCCGTAGAAGTCTCGGGCCTGACCGTCGAGCGGAGAGTCGACATGCACCCAGCCGAGGAAGATGTCGCTGCTGGCTTGCATCAGCCGCTGCCCGGTCACCACCCGCTGGCCGTGGTTCTTGAACTCGCTCGAGCCCAGGAACTCTTCCAGCACCGACGCCTCGGCCTCCTTCATCTGCAAGAACAGCGGGTCGTTGGCATCGCGCCCGAGCAGCAGCGCGATCCACGCTCGCGTGCCGACACTCCCGACTCCGACCACCTTGCGTGCGAAATCGGTCAGCTGGAACTGGCCGAGCAGCACACGCCGGTCAGGCTCGAGCGTGTCGCGGTAAGCACGTAGGAGCGCGCGCAGGGCCTCAAGGACCTCGTCGCGCTCGCCGCCCGGCGCGAGCTGCGCGACCGGCACGATCAGTGGCGACTGATCGACGATCTGCACCTGGCCGTCGACCAGTTGCGTCAGCTTCGAGAACGCCGACATGCTGTCGCGGGTGCGCGCCTTCGCGAGCGTCCTCTTGGTCCGCTTGACCGCCGCCGGCTGGAACTGCGCGGCCCGCTCTGCGAGCAAGGACTCGATCTCCAGCCGCGCATACCACACCGCAAGGTTCTCCATGCATGCGAACTCGCGCATCGCCGTGCGGTACTGCCCGACGGCGTCGAGCACGACCCACTCCTGGTCCTTGAGGCGATAGCCGTTGTCCCGCGCGGCGATCAACATGCTCACCGCCAGCCGCTTGACGTCCCACTCCCACGGACCCGGAAGCGTCTCGTCGAAATCATTGATGTCGAACACGAGCCGCCGCTCAGGCGAGGCGAACACGCCGAAGTTCGACAGGTGCGCATCGCCGCAACACTGCACATGCAACCCCGAGCGAGGCGTCGCCACGAGGTCGTGCGCCATGATCATCGCCGCCCCGCGATAGAACGTGAACGGCGAGACCAGCATCCGTCCGTAGCGGATCGGCACGAGCTCCGGCACCCGCGTCTTTGCTTGGCGCTCGAGCAACTCGATCGGATCAGGCCGGCGGGGGGAGGGCTCGAACACAGCATGGCGAGACCGCGGAACCTCCGCACGCGCCGCCTTGCCGCGCGCGACCCGTTCAGCCACCGTGAGGTGCGGAACGACCGTCGGCGTCTTCTTCTCGGCCACTGTGACCACGCCTCACATTGGGGGTCGGGGGCTCTGCAAGATCACTGTGGAGCCCGCCGATGTGTCAGGGTCCGCCATGTCGTCAGGTGCCCGTGCTTGGCCGAGGCCTGTGCCGTTGTTCATTGTTGAGCTCCTTCCGATAGCGGGACGCCAAAGCAGGATTAGCGACAGCGGACGCTGATTCGCGGCTTCCGCGACCGACGTTGATCGGGATTTGCGCTGTGGGAGTCGGCTGAGCTGCCGGTCATAGAGGGAGGCTACGCTGGTCCTGGGCAGGCGACCCGACGCCACGGCCCATTCACCCAGGTGAACGTGAATCGTGTCGACCAGCCGTCGCGTCGCCCATCGATTGGGCGGCCCAAGCTGAGCTGAGTCATCTGGTCCCGTGCAGACGTGTTCGACGTTGCGACTGTCGAGCGGTTTCACGTTCATCTGGGTGAATGGGTCGCAGCAGCTGTTCCTAACTCCCTCGCTGACGTAGCGTGAGACGACGACCGTCAGCTCAGCCGATTGCCTTGGTGCAGACGCAAACCGACGGGCTCTGCGCCGACGCGCACTACGGATGTCGTTTGGCCGTCGTGGGCTCGGTGGAATGGCGTGTCTGAGCGGCGTTACACGATTGGGGTCGAAGAGGAGCTCATGCTCCTAGACCCCTCGGACTTCTCGCTTGTGCAGTCAAGTGAGAAGGTGCTCAGGCGACTGTCGGGCGAGCTGCGCAGGCGTACGGCGCCGGAGACGCACGCGTCGGTTATCGAGCTTGTTACGGGCATCCATTCCGATGTCCCCGGGGCGGTAGCGGAGCTTGCGGCGCTCCGCGCCCAGCTGGTTCGGGAGCTGCGCGCGAGGGACGCAAGCTCTACGACAACCTCACCAAGTACGTCCGCTTCGTGATGATCTCGCTGGTCGCATTCGTGCTCACGTTCCTCGGCGCGACGCTGCTGAACATCGCCGCCGGCGAGCCGTTCGCTCCCGCACAGGTCCTGTACATCCACTTCTTCGTCAGTGCGCCGTTCGGGATCGCGCTCGGACTGGACCAGGCGACGGCGGGCCTGATGCGGCTGCGTCCACGACCGAGCACCGAGTCGATCATGACCGCCGGTGTGAAGCTCACCTCCGGACTGGTCGGCCTTTACATGGCCGTAGTCCTTGACGCGCTGATCTACTTCGGCAAGGAGCACTACCACAGCACCCTGATCGGCTCAACGATCGGGCTCAGCGCGTTCGCGCTGATGCTCATCGTCGCCGCCTACCAAAGCCGCAACATCTCAGGCTCGACGCTGACCAGCGAGACATTTGATAACCCCGAATGAACTGGACCGCCGCGGCGGAGCTCGCGCTCGCAGTGATGATCACCCAGATGGACCTCTTCAACCGGCTGCTCAAGACGACCCCACTAAAGGCCGAGCAGTTCGGGCTGACGCTCGCCGCCGCAGTGCTGCTGTTCGTCCTGTGGGAGATCGGCAAGCTGATCGCCCGCCGGCAGACATCATCAACGACCGACTCGAACGCCCCCGTTGCCTCGCAGGCCGAGCGCGCGCTAGGCGCGGGCTCGTGACACGATCCTGATCGGACAGCTCCCGAAACTGTTCGGATTCTCCACCGACGCGAACGGACTGATCGAAGAGGCCAAGGCGTTCGTGCACGGGCTGGCTTCGGGCGAGGCGGTTGCCGCTGCCGCCGCGGTCGGCCTGCTCAGCCTCGCGCTGATCCTCGCGCTCGGGCGCTGGCTGCCGCGGATCCCCGGAGTGCTCGTGGCGGTCATCGCCGCGATCGCAGCAACCTCGGCGTTCGATCTGGCCGACCACGGCGTCTCGCTCGTCGGAACCCTCCCAAAGGGATTTCCGCCGCTCACGATCCCAAGCCCGGTATCCGACCTGCCGCTGCTCGTCGCCGGGGGGCTCGGGATCGCGCTCGTCGCGCTGACCGACACGATCTCCACCTCGTCCGCGTTTGCCGCGCGCACCGGCCAAGAGGTTGACGGGAATGGAGAGATGATCGGGATCGGCGTCGCGAACGTCGCCGCCGGGCTCTTCCAGGGATTCCCGGTCAGCACCAGCGGGTCGCGCACCGCCGTCGCCGAGCAGGCCGGCGCCAAGACCCAGCTCACCGGAATCGTCGGAGCCGTAGCAATCGTGCTGATGCTCGTACTCGTGCCGGGCCTGCTGAAGAACCTGCCAAACCCCACGCTCGCCGCGGTCGTGATCGCGGCATCGCTGTCCTTGGCTGACATCCCCGCGACGGTGCGGCTTTGGCGACAGCGTCGCGTCGAGTTCGCGCTCTCGATCACCGCGTTTCTCGGCGTGGCGCTGCTCGGCGTCCTGCAGGGTATCGCGGTCGCGGTAGCGCTGTCGATCTTCAACGTCTTCCGGCGAGCATGGTGGCCGCACCAGACCACGCTCGGGCGCGTCCCCGGACTGCCCGGACAGCACGACCGCGAACTGCACCCAGAAGCCGAACAGCTCCCCGGCCTGGTGATCTTCCGCTTCGACGCACCGCTGTTCTTCGCCAACGCCCGGACCTTCCGCGACCAGATCCGGCGCCTCGCGGCCGCCGATCCGCGCCCGCTGTGGATCGTGATCGCCACCGAGCCGATCACCGACGTCGACACGACCGCCGCGGACATGCTCGCCGACCTCGACGAGAAACTCAACGCTGCAGGCACGGCACTCGTGTTCGCCGAACTCAAGGACCCCGTCCGCGCCAAGCTCGAACGCTACGAACTGATCGGCCCCCAGAAGCCACAGCACTTCTTCCCCACCCTGGACGCCGCGCTCGACGAGTTCCGCCAACAAACCGGCGCCAACTGGTCGCCACCCCCGCAGACGAGCGAACAAGGCGAGTAGTCATTATCGGCAGAGCCGCAACGGGCGATACGGCCCAGCGTGGACCTGCATGTCGAGTGGTTAGCCAACCAGCTACCTGATCGTGCCCGATGACACGCTTGCTTGATCTCGCGCGGCGAGACAGATCAGCCCATGCCGAGGATCCTGGCTTTCTGTTGTGAGAACTCTTCGTCGGTCAGGACCCCTTGCTCATGGAGTTTTCCAAGCTCGGCCAGCCGCTGGGTGTCCTGGGCAGTGATGCCGCTCGAGGCTCCCGGAGCGGCCCCGGCGGTCATGGCTGCTTGCTGGCCTTCGTCGTAGGCCTGCTGCTGCTCCTCCTCCTGCTTCCGCGCCCGGTGCTTGCCCATCGCATATGCCCCGCCTCCGACCGCGGCCGCCCGCAGCAGTGGACGCCGGCGTCGAAATGGCATCGCTTCACCTACCTTCCTCGTCGAGCGGCAGTCCCATCGCCACCATGATCTCGGGGGCTGCGGCGATGATTCTCGGACCACCGACCTGCGGCGCGACCGCACGGAGCACGCCGACGAGGTCCTCTGGGGTCACTCCTTCCTCCAGCGCATTGGCGATCTGCCAAGCGTAGGAGGCCGGTGGCGCATCAAGCGCGATCAACGCCGCGATCTTGACGAGCGCGAATGTGCGCGCGTCCAAGCCGCTGCCCTCGCGATTGAGCTCGCGCAGACCGACCGCCTCCTCCAAAACCTCGAGATTGCCAGCCGAGATCCCCGACAGCTTCTGATGCGTTTCTGCTCCAACGACAGCCATGTGATGCTCCCTTCAATCGACGTGATACAAATGCCGGCCCGGAACCGCCGGCAATTGCGGCTCGAGCTTCCGCCGTCCTACGAACCGGCAGCGACACCCGTCGGTGGCTGTAGGGCCTCTTGGATCTTCTTGGTGTCCTCATCGGAGAGCGAGGTCTTGATCACAGTCCCTCCGTACTGCTCGAGTGCAGCGATCGCCTTGTCCGGCGTGGCGTGCTCGATCACCA
>JBKQKK010000005.1:0-36656 GCA_052147535.1 Solirubrobacteraceae bacterium
GTAACACGGCGATGGACGCGGCGCGGACGGCGCGGCGGCTGGGAGCCGAGGAGGCGATCATCGTGTATCGGCGCACACGGGAGCAGATGCCGGCGCACGAGGACGAGGCGCAGGACGCCGAGCGCGAAGGCGTGCGGATGAACTGGCTGCGGACGATCAAGGCGTTCGAGGGCGAGACGCTGCAGATCGAGCAGATGGAGCTCGACGAGACCGGCTTCCCGCAGCCGACCGGCCGGTTCGAGACGCTGGCCGCAGACGCGGTGATCCTGGCGCTCGGGCAGGAGAGCGACACGGAGTTCCTGCGCTCTGTGCCGGGAGTCGAGATCGAGCGCGACGGCACCGTGAAGGTCTCGCCGTCGCTGATGACCGGCGCTCCGGGCGTGTTCGCGGGTGGAGACATGGTGCCCGCGGAGCGGACGGTGACCGTGGGCGTCGGGCACGGGAAGCGGGCAGCTCGAGAGATCGACGCCTGGTTGCGCGGGCAGATGCTCGAGCGGCCGCCCAAGCATCCGCCGGCGCCGTTCGAGATCCTGAACCTGTGGTTCTTTGGTGATGCCCAGCGCCGCCAGCAGCCCGAGCTCGCACCGTCCGATCGCCTCGACTTCACCGAGATAGTCGGGGCGCTTCCCTCACATGAGGCGACCTACGAGGCGCACCGGTGCCTGTCTTGCGGTAACTGCTGCGAGTGCGACGGCTGTCTCGGTGCCTGCCCCGAGGACGCGGTCATCAAGCTCGGCCCCGGGCTGCGTTACGAGTACGACTACGACCGCTGCACGGGCTGCCGGGCCTGCTATGAGCAGTGCCCGGTGCATTCGATCGAGATGATTCCCGAAGGCGCGCCGATGCCCCCCGAGGCGTTCATCGCGCCCCACCCGGTGATCGGGGAGGCACGCTGATGCGGACGACGATCGACGGCAACGAGGCGGCGGCGTCGGTCGCCTACCGGCTGAGCGAGGTCTGCTGCATCTACCCGATCACGCCGTCATCGACGATGGCCGAACTGGCGGACGAGTGGTCAAGCCGGGCACGCGCCAACCTCTGGGGCACGGTGCCGTCGGTGAAGGAGATGCAGAGTGAGGCGGGGGCGGCGGGGGCGCTGCACGGCGTCCTGCAGGGTGGGGCGCTCGGGACGACGTTCACCGCCTCGCAGGGTCTGCTGCTGATGATCCCCAACATGTACAAGATCGCCGGGGAGCTAACCCCAGTGGTGATCCACGTCGCCGCCCGCGCGCTCGCGACGCAGGCGCTGTCGATCTTCGGGGACCACTCCGACGTGATGCAGGTGAGGCAGACCGGGTTTGCGCTGCTGGCGTCCGCCTCGGTGCAAGAGGCGCACGACCTGGCGCTGGTGGCGCACGCCGCGACGCTGAGGAGCCGGGTGCCGTTCCTGCACTTCTTCGATGGGTTTCGGACCTCGCACGAGGTGAACACGATCGAGTTCCTGGAGGACGAGGATCTGGCCGCCCTGGTCTCCGCCGACCTCGTCCGGGAGCACCGTGCCCGCGCCCTTTCCCCCGAGCACCCGTTCATCCGCGGGACCGCGCACAACCCGGACACATTCTTCCAGGCGCGGGAAACGGTCAACCCGTTCTACGCGGGCCTTCCGGACGTGGTGCAGGGAGCGATGGACGAGCTCGCCGAGCGGACCGGCCGCCAGTACGGCCTGGTCGACTACAGCGGCCACCCGGAGGCCGAGCGCGTGCTGGTGATCATGGGCTCGGGCGGCGAGACCGCGCGCGAGACGGTCAGCTACCTGCAGGGCCGCGGCGAGCGGGTCGGTGTTGCGCAGGTCAGGCTGTACCGACCGTTCCCGGCTCGGGCGCTGACGCAAGCGCTGCCCCAGAGCGTCCGCCACGTAGCCGTGCTGGACCGCACGAAGGAGCCCGGGTCGTTCGGCGAGCCGCTGTTCCTGGACGTGCTTGCGGCGCTCAGCGAGTCGCACGCCGACAGCGAACGCGAGCAGATGCCGGCCGTGATCGGTGGTCGCTACGGCCTGTCCTCGAAGGAGTTCAGCCCGGGGATGGTCGCCGGCGTGCTCGCCGAGCTCGGCCGCGAGCGGCCGAAGCGGCGGTTCACGATCGGGATCAATGACGATGTCTCCGGCACCAGCCTCCCCTACGACGCTGCGCTCGACATCGAGCCGTCCGGGAACGTCCGTGTCGTGTTCTTCGGGCTCGGCGCCGACGGGACGGTCGGAGCGAACAAGAACACGATCAAGATCCTCGGCGACGAGGGGCTGCAGGCGCAGGCCTACTTCGTCTACGACTCCAAGAAGTCCGGCTCACAGACGATCTCGCACCTGCGGTTCGGCTCGCACCCGATCCAGGCGCCGTATCTAGTGTCCGGGGCGAGCTTCGTCGGCTGTCATCACTTCGGGCTGCTCGAGCGCTCCGAGGTGCTCGACCGAGCAGCGCAGGGCGCCACGCTGCTGCTCAACACGCACCATCCAGCCGACCGGGTGTGGGACGCGCTCACCCGGGAGGTGCAGGAGCAGGTCCTCGCCAAGGAACTCAAGTTGTACGTGATCGACGCGGGGCAGATCGCCCGCGATGCCGGGCTGGCCGGGCGGACCAACACGGTGCTGCAGACGTGCTTCTTTGCGATCTCCGGCGTGATGGAACCAGATCAGGCGATCAACGCCATCAAGAAGTCGATCGCCAAGACTTACGGCCGGCGGGGCGCGGAGGTGGTGGAGCGCAACCAGACCGCGGTCGACCGCTCTCTGAAGGGGCTGCACCGCGTCGAGCTGCCCGCGCACGCGAGTTCCACGCGCGAAGCGAAACCGGCCGTGCCGGCGGATTCGCCGGAGTTCGTGCGCACCGTGACCGCGGTGATGATGGACGGCCACGGTGACACGCTTCCGGTCAGCGCGCTGCCGGTCGACGGCACCTATCCGAGCGGCACGACCAAGTACGAGAAGCGCAACGTCTCCGATCTGGTCGCGGTCTGGGATTCGGAGCTGTGCATCCAGTGCGGCAACTGCAGTCTCGTCTGCCCGCACAGCGTGATCCGCAGCCGCTACTACGACCCCGGTCGACTCCAGGACGCGCCGGCCGGTTTCAAGTCGGCTGCGCTCAACGGCCCCGGCCTGCCGAACACGGGCTACACGCTGCAGGTGTACGTGGAGGACTGCACCGGCTGCGGCCTGTGCGTCGAGGCGTGCCCGGTCTCGAGCGGCGGCGAACCGATCCACAAGGCGATCAACCTCGACGCGCGCGAGCCACTGGTGGCGGCCGAGCGGGACAACATCGCATTCTTCGAGCAGCTGCCGGCGGCAGACCGCTCGCGGGTCGACTTCGGGACGGTGCGCGGTACCCAGTTCCTGGAGCCGCTGTTCGAGTTCTCCGGCGCGTGCGCCGGGTGCGGCGAGACGCCGTACATCAAGCTGATCTCGCAGCTGTTCGGCGACCGCCTGACGGTCGCCAACGCCACCGGTTGCTCGTCGATCTACGGCGGCAACCAGCCGACCACGCCGTGGACCGTGGGTGCCGATGGACGGGGCCCGGCGTGGTCGAACTCGCTGTTCGAAGACAACGCCGAGTTCGGGCTGGGCCTGCGGCTGGCCGCCGACCGGCAAACCGAGATCGCCCGCCGCCGCCTCGCTGAGTTGAGCGAAGACGTAGGGCCCGAACTGGCCGATGCGATCCTGAATGCGCCGCAGCTGCGGGAGTCCGAGCTGTTCGAGCAACGTCTGCGGCTGGCCGAGCTCGAGCGGCGGCTCGAGCGGTTGGACGGCTCGGCGGTGATCGAGCTGCGCAGCGTGCTCGACCACCTGATCCGACGGAGCGTGTGGATCCTCGGCGGTGACGGCTGGGCGTACGACATCGGCTCGGGCGGACTCGATCACGTGCTGGCCAGCGGGGACAACGTCAACGTGCTCGTCATGGATACCGAGGTGTACTCCAACACGGGCGGGCAGATGTCGAAGGCGACACCGCTCGGCGCCGTGGCGAAGTTCGCCGTCGCGGGGAAGCAGAGCCCGACGAAGGACTTGGCCCTGCAGGCGATCGCGCTATCCAACGTTTACGTCGCGCGCGTCGCGATGGGCGCTGATCCGCAACAGACGCTGAGTGCGTTCCGCGAGGCGGAGGCGTACGAGGGCACCTCGCTGATCATCGCCTACAGCCACTGCATCGCGCACGGCTATGACCTGCGCAACGGGCTCGATCAGCAGTACCGCGCTGTGGCCGGTGGACACTGGCCGTTGATCCGCTACAATCCGGTCGTGCGCAGCGACGGCGCCAACCCGTTCCTGCTCGACTCGCCGAGGCCGCGGATGCGTCTGGCTGACTACCGCAAGGGGGAGCTTCGCTTCCGGGCGCTGGCCAGCTTCAACCCCGCCGAGGCCGAGCGCCTGGGCGACCTCGCCCAGCAGGCCGTCGACCTTCGCTGGCAGATCTACGAGGAGATGGCGACCCGCGGAGCCCAGGAGTTCCCCGTCAATCCGCAGGCCGAGCAATGATCGACCTGACCACGAAATACATGGGCCTGAAGCTGCGCAACCCGCTGGTGGCCTCGCCGTCTCCGCTCTCGTACTCGTTCGAGGGAGTTAAGCGACTGGCAGACGGCGGCGTCGGGGCGATCGTCCTGTACTCGCTGTTCGAGGAGCAGTTGCGCGAGCAAGCCGCCCGCATCGCAGAGATCCTGGACGGACCAGCGGACAGCTTTGGCGAGGCGATGGATTACGTCCCGGCGATGATGAAGGAGGACCCCGGCCCGCGAGCTTACCTGGACCTGCTCGAGCGGGCGGTGGCCGCCGTCGACGTCCCGGTGATCGGGAGCCTCAACGGCGTCACGCCCGAAGGTTTGACGGAGTACGCCCGTGCGATGCAGGATGCCGGCGCCGCCGCGATCGAGCTGAACACCTACTACCTCCCCGGCGACCCCGAGGTTTCCGGCCGCGATGTCGAGCAGCGCCACGTCGACGTGCTGGCCCGTGTCAAGGCCGCGGTCACGGTGCCCGTAGCGATCAAGCTCAGTCCGTACTTCAGCTCCACCGGCGAGATCGCCGTGCGGCTTGACCAGGCGGGGGCCGACGCGCTGGTTCTGTTCAATCGCTTCCTGGCGCCTGACATCGATCCGGAAGAGCTGGCGATCATGTCCCGGATCAACCTCTCACGCCCCGATGACGGCCGCTTGCCGCGGACCTGGATCGCGCTGCTGCGCGGACGCGTCGATGCTTCGCTGGCGGCCACCACCGGGGTCGAGGTCCCCGCCGACCTGGCCAGGTTCCTGCTCGCCGGCGCTGACGTGGTGATGACCACCTCAGCGCTGCTGCGCCACGGGCCGCGCTACGCGACAGAGCTGCTCGGGGGACTCTCCACCTGGATGACGCGCAAAGGCTTCCAAACCCTCGATGAGTTGCGCGGAATGCTGGCAGTGCCAGCCGACTCCGACCGGACGAAAGCCCAGCGCGCCGGCTACGTCGCTGCGATGCGAACCGCCAACGCAGGCGGGTACGCACCCTGGTGAGCCCCGGCCGGCTGTGCGCCGCCGCCGCTTCAGCCTCGTCCTGACTATCGGCTATCCAGCTCGTGGATTGGCTTTTGGCGGCGCTACGAGCGACCGTCCACGCCGTGCCACCAGCCCCGACGCCGTGGACGGTCTCGGTGGCTGCGAACGCATTGACACCACCATCCAAACCAGAGAGGTTTACCCATGACAGATGAGAGCGCATCCGCACTGAAGACGGCCGAGGACAGCGTCCCGGCGGCGGCACAGCACGCCGAGCCTGCCGAGCCCGCGAAGCACGGCGGCCCTATTGAACATGCCAAGCAGGCGATCAAGGACGCCGTTGAGAAGGTCGTCGAGAAGCTCCCCGGCGGTCACGCCGGTCGGTAACGACGGCAAGTCCACGGCGAGGCACTCCGGCGTTGGAGTGACCGAGGATGACGGCCCACGATCATGAGCGAAGCGCGGGATCGTGGGGCTGTCCGCCGCGGTGCCGGAGATGTCGAAAGCAACAGGCGTGGGCGGCCAGCCGCCGGCGGCCGCAATGAAGCCCACCGGGCTCCGCGAGCCCGAGCCACTGATCAGGGACGTGCTGCTGCGCGATGGGTCAACGCTGCGCCTGCAGACCCCCACGCCGGTCGATTTCAACGACCTCAAGGAGTTCTTCGACGGCCTATCGCCCGACAGCCGCTACCTGCGCTTTCACGGCTATGCACGAACCGACTTCGCCGCGCGCGCGGCCGCGGAGGCGGATGGTCGTGATCGGTTTGCGCTGATCGCGCGGCATGACGCTCGGGTGGTGGCGGTCGCCGGCTTTGACGGGTTGCGCGAGCCCTGCACTGCCGAGGTCGCGTTTGCGGTGGCCGACGATTTTCAGCACCGCGGGACCGGAACCCGGATGCTCGAGCAGCTTGCAGAGATCGCGGCGGAGCGTGCGATCACCCGCTTCGATGCGGAGGTGATGTTCGACAACCTGGCGATGTTGGGGGTGTTCGAGAGCGTCGGCTTCGGCGTGCGGCGCCGTGGTTCGTCTGGTGAGCTGACGGTCTCGCTCGACATCACGCCGACGAAGTCTGTGCGGGAGCGGATCGACGAGCGCGACCATGTCGCCGCGGTCGCCGGGTTGCGGGCGATCCTCGCGCCCTCGTCGGTGGCCGTTGTGGGCGCGGCGGCAACGCGAGGCAACGTGGGTCACGCGGTGCTGGCGAACATCGTCGCGAGCGGCTTCGAGGGCGTGGTGATGCCCGTCAATCGCGCGGGGGGTGTTGTGTGCTCGATGCTGGCCAGCCCCAGCCTCGCCGGGCTGGGGCTCGCTGCTGAGCTGGTGGTCATCGCCGCCGCGGGCGATGAGCTACTCGAGTTCGCGGCCGAGGCGGCCTCGGCCGGTGCAAGGGCGCTCCTGTTGCTCCCTGGCG
Organism: Solirubrobacteraceae bacterium; assembly: GCA_052147535.1. Lineage (GTDB taxonomy): Bacteria > Actinomycetota > Thermoleophilia > Solirubrobacterales > Solirubrobacteraceae > Palsa-465. The sequence continues at coordinate 6,867 of JBKQKK010000005.1, forward strand.
GTCCGGAGGATGACGGCTCGCTGTCCTCGGAGCGCGAGGAACGGCTGCTCGAGACCGTCCGTGGCGCAGGCGTACGGGTCGTCGGGCCGAGCTCGTTGGGAGTCATCAACACCTCCGCTGAGGTCAGTCTGAACGCGACGTTCACCGGTGCCAGCGTGCACGCCGGTGGCCTGGCGATCATCTCGACATCGGGGGCGCTCGGGATCGGGCTGCTGGGACACGCGGAGGCCCGGCGCGTCGGGGTCTCGATCTTCGCCTCGCTCGGCAGCCGCGCTGATGTCTCGACCAACGATCTGCTCGAGTGGTGTGGGGAAGATGACCGCACAGCCGTGGTGATGCTCTACGTGGAGACGTTCGGAAACCCTGAGCGCTTCATCCAGATCGCGCGGCGCGTGTCGCGCAAGAAGCCGATCCTCGCAGTGAAGGGCCGCCGCAGCGCCGCGCGGGTGCGCGGCGACGCGCGCTCGCACACGGTTGCGGCGTTGCATGGCGACGCGATCGTCGACGCGCTCCTCTATCAAGCCGGGGTCTTGCGGTTCCGAAGCGGCGAGGAATTGTTCGACGCGGCCCGGCTGTTCGAGAGCCAGCCGCTACCGCGTGGACGGGAGATCGGGATCGTGAGCAACTCCGTGGGCATGGCCACGCTCGCCGCCGACGCCTGCGCAACACGGGGGCTGAAGGTGAGCGAGACGAGCGACGCGCCCAACCCGCTGGTCTTGGGGATCGGCACCGGACCGGCGCAGTACGCCACGAGCGTTCGCGAGTTGCTCGCTGACACCGGCATCGATGCGCTGATGGTCTCCTACGTCGAGCGTCACGACGGCGACCCGGAGGGCGTTCTCGATGCTATCTGTGAGGCCTCGGAGCGGCAGCTCAAGCCTGTCGTCGCATCGGTCGTGCGCTCCGACGGGCAGCTGGCCGCGAGGACCGGCTCGCGCGTACCGAACTTCCTGTTTCCCGAGTCTTGCGCCGCCGTGCTCGCGCGCGCGGCGGACCGTCGCGCATGGCTGTCGCGGCCGCTCGGCGAACAGCCGCACTACCCCGATCTGGACGGGACCGCGGCGCGCGCACTGATCTCTGCATGTCTCGATCATGAGCCCGCCGGCGACTGGCTTTCGCTCGCTGACGCAGAGGCTCTGCTGGCCACTCACGGAATTCCGGTTCTCGCCGCGCATCGCTGCCGCGAGCTCGAGCGCGCGGTCGAGGTTGCGCGCGAAATCGGCGGTCCGGTGGCGCTGGTGGCAAACCTCGCTGCCCCCGCGCACGCGAGCGACATCGACGCCATGCTGGTGCGGCTTGAGGATGAGGAGGCGATCCGATCCGGCTGGCGCGAGCTCGAACGACGCGTGCGAGCGACAGGATCGCGATGGACTGGAGCGCTCGTTCAGAGCTCGGTGCCGCACGGCGCAGATGTGCTGGTGGGAGCCTTCAGCGATCCCGATCTCGGTCCGGTGATCGCGGTCGGCCCGGGTGGTCGCCTAGCCGGTCTCGGAGAGTCCGTCGCGTTTCGTCTGCCGCCGGCGACGGACTTCGAGGCGGACGAGTTGATCGACTCCTGCCAAACCGTCGCCACTCAGCTGGACGGGTTTCGGGGCGCCGCCGCGCTCGATCGTGCGGCGCTGCACGAGCTGATCCTGCGTTTTGCTCAGCTGCTCGCGGAGGTTCCCGAGGTGGTCGAGGCTGACCTCAACCCGGTCCGGTGCACAACGAACGGGTGCGTCGTGCTCGACATGCGAGTGCGCATCGAGCCGCGGCGCCCGGTCGAGCGTGTCAAGACCTGGTGACGGGCGCCGAGGGTGTATCGGAGCCCTGGCCTGGCGCCGGCTACAGGTCCCAGTGGTGTCCGACGTAGGAGGCCGCCTGCCGCGTGTAGATGCGATCTGGCGCGATCGATTCGGCGGCGTCGTCTCCGGCGAGCGCGCGCATCGTCGCGATCACGGACTCGGCAAGCGCCGGCGGGTCATAGCCGCCCTCGAGTACGGCGCCGATCGGCGCGTCTGCCTGTTGCGCGAGGTCGCGGACGTGGCGCGCCATGCGCGCGAAGTCGGAGCTCTCGAGCAGACAGCCGCCGAGCGGGTCGGCGCGGTGGGCGTCAAAGCCGGCCGAGATCAGCACGAGCTCGGGACGGAAAGCGGCTGCCGCTGGGATCACCACGTGCTCCAGCAGCGAGAGCCACAGCTCGCCATCGGAGCCGGCGGGAACGGGCAGGTTGATGGTGTAGCCCAGCCCCGCGCCTGACCCGGCGTCACGCAGCAGCCCGCTGTTGGGGAAGGTGTTGGCCTGGTGGATGCTCGCGAACAGCACGTCGTTGCGGCGGCGGAAGATCTCGGCGGTCCCGTTGCCGTGGTGCACGTCCCAGTCGAGGATGAACACGCGCCGCACACCGAGCTGGTCGATCGCGAGCTGCGCCGCCACGGCGATGTTGTTGAACAGGCAGAAGCCCATCGCGCGGGATCGCTCGGCGTGGTGTCCTGAGGGGCGCAGCGCCGCGAACGCGATGCTCGCCTCCCCGGCGATCAGCGCTCGCACCATCGCGCACGCGCCACCGCTGGCATGCCGCGCGGCACGGTAGATGGCCGCGTCCACGTGGGTGTCCGCGTCGATCGGGCCGCCGCCGACGGCGACGACCCGTTCGAGCATGTCGATCAGTCGCGCGTCGTGGACGGCCTCCAGTTCGGCGCGTGTGACCATCGCCGCGCCGCGCCGCTCCCACCCAAGCCAGTCCACCGCCGCCAGCGCGGCGTCAATCGCTGTGATCCGCTCGGGCGTGTCGGGGTGCTCACCGATGTGCTCACGCGGATCGTAGTTGCAAGAGGCGGAATGCTCGAACAGCAAGCCGGTACGTGTGATCGCATCCGCCGACGCGACCGCGCGATCGCCGAAATCGCGCAACCTAACCCCGCTGCGCCGCCGACGTCGGGACGCAAGCGAGACATCTACGGCCACGGGGCTCACGACCCAGCCCCAGCGTCGATGCCCAGCAGCACGATCAGAGCAAACATGAGACGCCGCCCTTCAGTTGGTCTTGATCCCCCCGGGCAAAGCCCGCGCGGGGTGCGGATCCCATCAGGGTCCACACGAGCGGAGGTCAATCGTCGGCTAGTCGCAGCGACGGCACGGTCAGCTGCAGCAACGTCTGGTCGTTTGGTCAGCGACCGCTTCGCGCTAAGGCTACTCGCTTGTGACGAGTGGCGCAAGCGCCGCGAAGATGGCGGGGTCCTCCGGGGCTGGTTGCGCGCGCGAGGCGAAGTAGGAACCGTAGAACCCGACGTAGGAACCCGACGTGCGATCTGTCCCCTTACCCTACGCTACGATCGACCGGATCTTCGCGGCGCGCACAGGCTCGGGCACATGATGGCACCAGATCTCAAGAGCACAGCTCGGACACATGGCGACGTGCTGACAGCGATCTCTGACGGGATGGTCGCGCTGCTGAAGGAGTACTACGGCCGTGGGCCGACGCGCACGAAGTCCTACTACGAGGACGACCTCGTGGTATGCGTGCTCCGCGGCGGCTTCTCCCGTGTCGAGCAGACCCTCCTGGAGGGCGGCCGCGGCGCCGCCGTCATCCAGCAGCGGATGGAGTTCCAGGAGCTGATGCGCGACCGCTTCGAGGAAGTGATCCAGCGCGCGACCGGTCGGCGGGTGATCGGTTTCATGAGCGGCAACCAGCAGCACCCCGACATGATGTGCGAGGTGTTCATCCTCGCCCCAACGGATCTCCTCGACGTCCACGAGCTCGATGCCGGCAAGCCACCCGCAGCGGCCTGAGCTCGACGACGCCCCAGCGCAGCTGCGCGATCCGCCGCACGGTTTCGTAACGTCTGTCGGCATTCGCCGTGACCATCCAGGTGTTGGATTTCGTTCGCCGTCGCTAGGGCGATGTGTCACGGCCACAACCTACTAGGACCCCGGAGGCCCGCCATGGGCGAGATGACTGACAAGATAATCGGCCGCGCGAAGCAGGCGTTCGGCGCGATCGCCGGCAACGTGAAGCTCAAGCGCGAAGGGGAGCGCCAGGAGGACAAAGGCAAGCTCAAGGGCAAGGTCAACTCGACGATCGATAAGGCGCAGGATGCGCTGACGAATCTGAAGGACAAGGTCGACCGGAAATGACCGACCACGTGTAACCCCGGCCTGCTGAACTGGAACGAGATGAACATCATGGGCGCGGACTCCCAGCTCCAGCAGCGACTGGGTGACCTGCGCAGCCGTCGGGCGGCCGCCCGGTGAGCGGAACGCGAGATGCACAGCTGCCGCAGCGCCCCAGCCGACCACGAGGCCGATCAGGACATCGACTGGATAGCTTCAGATTCGTTCATCGAGTCAGCGAGCCCGATTGAGACCACCAAGGCAATCAACCGGAGCATGGACGGCCTTCGATCGAACGGGCTCGCCGGGCTTGGCCCGTGGCGTCACGCGGTGAGGTGGAAGGGAACACTTGTGATGACGATCCCCTGGTAGCGGACTAGCATCCTGCGTAGTCGTTGGGCGACGCGATTGTGCAGGGGGCGCTGCCAGCTGTGTTTGGCGACGAGTTCGGGGACGACTACGGTGAGCGTGATCTCCGGGTTTTGACGGTGTAGCACCTCGATGTAGTTGGCGAGTGGCGCGAGCGTCGCGCGATAGGGCGAGACGACGATCTCGAGCGGCAGGTGGTCCCCCCAAGCCTGCCAGTAGTGGTGGAAGCGGTTGGCTTCGTCAGTGCTGGGGCTGACGTGTAGCGCCAGCACGCGTGTGGTCATCGATGCGGCATACGCCAGCGCCCGCAGTGCAGCCAGGTCGAGTTCGGCGATCGGCACTACCGCGAGATTGCGGATCTCGGTCGGCGCCTGCTGCCCCTCGGGCTCGAGAGCCGCATGGGCGGCTCCGGATGCCGGTGGCGCCAGCGCCAGCGCCGGCGCCGGCGCCGGCGCGGGGGGCGCGTGATCGGTCGGGGGAGTCAACTCCTCGCCGGTACGCTGGTAGTAGCGATGAATGCGGCGGCAGACGAGCACGATCAGTGGGATCAAGATCACGACGATCCAGGCGCCGGCGGCGAACTTTGTGATGGCGGCGACCAGCGCCACGGCGCCGGACAGCGCTGCGCCGAGCATGTTGGTCGCCAATGCGCGCCGCCACCCTTGCTCGCGACGTCGCCACCAGTAGGCGACCATCGCGCTCTGCGCCAGCGTGAACGCGACGAACACGCCGATCGCGAACAGCGGGATCAGCGGCTCGGTCTGCCCATTGAACGCGGCATACAGGATCGCGGCGGGGACCACGAGCACCACGATCCCCGCCGTAAAAGCCAGACGGTCGCCCATGTGCAGGAACATCCGCGGTACGTATCCGTCACGAGCCATGAAATACAGCAACCGTGGGAACCCGTTGAGCGCCGAGTTCGCTGCGATCAGCAGCACGAGCATCGTCGAGAGCTGGGCGAACGCGTACAGCGGGCCGTTGCCAACGCTGTCATGAGCGATCTGCGAGAGCACCGTCTGGTTGGCGGGGCTGGCGCCGTCGAGGTGGGCGATCACGACCACGCCGATGAACATCGTCACGAGTAGGACGATCATCACCGACAGGGTCTTGCGGGCGTTGGCGGCCTCGGGCGGCTCGAACACCGGCACGGCGTTGGAGATCACCTCGATTCCGGTCATTGCCGTCGCGCCGGATGCGAAGGCCCGCAGGATCAGCAGGGCGCCGAGCGCCTCGGTGGCGTGGTGAGCGGCTGGGGCGACCGGGTGAAACCCATCGGCGCCGGACTTGACAAGCCCGACGATCACGATCATCGCGATCGCCATGATGAACATGTACGTCGGGGCGGCGAACAGCGCTCCCGCGGCCCGCACCCCGCGCAGGTTGCCGAGCACCAGTAGCGCGGTCACCGCGAGTCCGATTGGAACCGTCGCCGGGGTCAGCGACGGTAGCGCCGAAGTGATTGCGGCGACCCCCGCCGCCACCGATACGGCGACGGTCAGGATGTAGTCGAGAATCAGTCCGGCGCCGGCGATCAGTCCCCAAACGGCTCCGAGGCTGTCGCTGGCGACGATGTAGGATCCGCCGCCGTGCGGGTAGGCACGGATCACCTGCCGATAGCCGAGGCCGACCGACAGCATCAACACGACGAGCACCGCCGCGATCGGTAGCGACAGGCTCAGCTGGGAGCTGCCGGCCAGCACCAGGACCGTCAGCATCGCCTCCGGGCCATATGCGACTGACGACAGCGCGTCAGGGGAAAGCACGGGCAGCGCCAGCACCCGTCCCATCCGCTCCTCGGCCAACGCGGTGCTCCGCAGCGGTGGCCCGACCAGCAGTCGCCGCGCCGTGTATCCCACACGCCCGAACCCCGAGTCAGCCTCGTCTCCAGCGGCAGTCGCCTCCAGATCCTCCCGACCCTCCGGGCGCGCGCTGCGGATCTGCACAAAGCGGCCCTGCCGCGATCGCTTCTCGTCCAGGTAGCGGAGCCCCGGGTCAACGGGCAGCGCCTCTCGATCGACCATCGGGGCCGACCACCGACGGCCCGCCGCCCGCAGCGCGGCAACGGCCCGATCGTCGAGCGCCGGCAGTTGCGCGTCGGCTGTGACCGTTGCGTCGGGTCCCGGCTGGCCCTCGCGTACCGATCCACCCGCCGCGCGGTCTTGCTGGTCGCTCACCGGCGACGATTATGGCGACCCCAGCAACGCGCTAGCAGCGCGTCGAGCTCTACGAACTGACGCGCCCGCTTCCGCGAAGCGGTCGGGCGCGCGGCCGGCGGGCGTGCCCCGGCTTGACAGGGCGAGTAACGTCGATGACCGAGGGCATACGTCGTGAGGTTGGCCAAAGCTGCCGGCAACACGCCCTGACTTCTGAGACATCTACGTACTCCGGAGGTCGCCGTGTCCCAAGTACTTTTCCCCGCAGCTTTGATCGCTTGCCACCGGCACGGGGCGTCGTTCAGCGGGACGGCAACGCGATGATCGTCGTGATTGGCCTGCTGGTGCTCGCGGCGCTCGCGGGCACGGCGATGTCGGTGCGCGTCATCAAGCAGTACGAGCGCGTAGTGCTGTTCGAGCTGGGAAAGGTGAAAGACAGCGCGCGCGGACCGGGCCTACTGTTCATCGTCCCGTTCGTCGACCGCGTTCATCGGGTGTCGCTGCGGATCATCACGATGCCGATCCAGTCCCAGGGGATCATCACCAAGGACAACGTCAGCATCGACGTCTCCGCTGTCGCCTACTACCGGGTGGAGGATCCGATCCGGTCGGTGATCGCGATCGAGAACGTCTCCGAGGCGATCAACCAGATCGCCCAAACCACCCTGCGCGCCGTCGTGGGGCGCCACACGCTCGATGAGACGCTGTCGGAGACGAACACGATCAACCAGAACATTCGCGAGATCCTCGACGTGCAGACCGAGGAGTGGGGGATCAAGGTCACGGTCGTTGAGCTCAGGGACATTCAGCTACCGGACACGATGAAGCGCGCGATGGCGCGCCAGGCTGAGGCCGAGCGCGAGAAGCGCGCCAAGATCATCGCCGCCGAAGGCGAGGCGCTCGCCGCCGGCGAGCTCGCTCACGCCTCCGACGTGATGATGGCCCACCCGCTCGCGCTGCAGCTACGCAACCTCCAGACCCTCGTCGAGGTCGCCGTCGACAAGAACTCAACAGTCGTGTTCCCAGCCCCGCTGATGAGCACGATCGGCGAGCTCGGCGCGTTCCTGGCCCGCGAGAGCAAAGCCGCAGCCGACCTGTCTACCCCGCCGATCAGACCGACGGCAGCCACCAACGGGGAGCTGATCTCCTGATGAGCACCAGACACGAAGCGCCGCTCCCGCCCGCCCCGATCGAAGTCCAGCGCGCCCGGGAACTGCTCGCGGGCACGAAAGCGGAATCCGTCGAGACACACGTCGGCGAGCTCGAAACACACTTCGCAGAGCCCCAGCCAGTCGCGACGATCAGCCACCTCGCCGTCGGCGGCGCACCGCGATGGCGCAGGCAAAGGAGAAATGAGATGTTCAACAACGTGATCGTTGGCGTCGACGGGCAGCAAGGTGGCCGTGAGGCGATCGCTCTCGCCCGGAAGCTCATGGCCGAAGGCGGTCAACTCGCACTCGCTCATGTGTACCCGAGCGCGATGATGCCCGTGGGCTCATCAAACCGTGGGAACGAGGCGGCCGAGCGCGAGCGCTCGCTCGAAGTGCTCAGCGCAGCGTGCGAGCAGGCCGGCGTCGAGGCGGACCGGATCTGCATCAGCTCAGCTTCGGTCGGTCAAGGACTGCACGAGCTCGCCGAGTGCCAGCACGCCGACGTGCTTGTGATCGGCTCATGCCGACGGGGCCTGATCGGACGGGTGTTCGTCAACGACGACACACGGGACGCGCTCAACGGCGCCCCCTGCGCCGTAGCTGTCGTGCCGGCCGGGTACTCCCAGCGCGCTGGGGTCGTGCGGGAGATCGGCGTCGGTTACAACGCCTCGCCTGAAAGCCAGCATGCACTCGCCGTGGCGCGAGAACTAGCAGTCGCGCGGGGAGCGAAGCTGTCGGCGTTCGAGGCGATCTCACTGCCCGCCTATTTCTTCAGCGCTCCCGGAGCCCCGGTCGTCGAAACGATCGACGCATGCGTGGACGAGGCTCGCGAGCGGATCGCCGCTCTCGGCGAGGTCGAACCGCACGCCGCCTACGGTACGGCCGCAGAGGAACTGACCGTGTACAGCGCCTCGCTGGACATGTTGTTCGTCGGATCGCGTGGCTACGGTCCGATCGGCCGGCTAGTCCACAGCAGCACCTCACGGCAGCTCGCGCGCACCGCGCGCTGTCCCCTGATCGTGCTCACCCGTGCGGCAACGAGCGTCCAGGTGGAGCATCAGACGACAGTTGCACGCACCTCGCGTTTGGCTGGCGCGATTTGAGGTCCAGGCTCGCATCGAGCCCTGATCGCCGCCGCGGGTGGCGTATCTGAGATGGCCATTCGGGAGGCGGATCCGAGAAAGCCGATCCCGCGCGACGCGCGGGGTTGGCGCGTGGCCCCTGCCCCCGACGGGCGCGGCATGCCGGAGGCACAGCCGAACCCGCCGGTGCATCGTTCGCGTCGCTTTGGCTGGTTCGTGGTCGTGCTGTACCGCGCGGGATCGTGCTGTCAGCCGTCGACAGGGAGCGAACGGCCCACCACGAAGCCGGCCACGCACTGGTAGGGATGCTGACCCCAGGCGCCGACCCCGTCCGCAAGGTATCGATCATCCCGCGCGGCGCGGCGCTCGGCGTCACCCTGTCGGCACCCGACGAGGACCAGGTCTCCTACACCCGCGAGGACCTGATCGGCAAGATCGAGGTGGCGCTCGGCGGCCGCGTCGCGGAGGAGATCGTATACGGGACGATCACGACCGGAGCGGAGTCCGACATCGAGCGCGTCACCGCGATCGCGCGGCGGCAGCTCAGCGGGCGTCGGTGCTCGCGCCCGCCGCTTCGGTTCCGTAGAGGCCGCCGGTCCACAACTCGGTCAGCTGGTTGATCTCGGTCGCCCCGACGGTTCGGCCGAGCGCGAGCCAGCGGCTCGCGAACTCCTCGGCCATCGCGGTCAGCGCGATCGCGGCGATCTCTGGGTCGAGGCCTCGGTTCACTTGTCCGCGCTCGCGCTGGAGCGCAAGCACACGACAGAGTTGCTCGCCGATCGAGCCCCTGATGCGGGCGCGTAGCTCGTCGACCTCGGGATGGATCGCGCTGGCGTGATCCCAGGTTCGGACCACGTCCCACCATTCGCTGTAGGCGCGGAAGAACACGGCCATCCGGGCTCGGGTCGCTTCGCGCGCAGACCTTTGCTGAGCTTTGGCGAGCGGGGCGACCGCGGCGCCGTAGATCGCGCTGGCGGCCTGCTCGGTCAGCGCCAGAAGGACGTCGCGCTTGTCGTCGAAGTACGTGTAGAACGTTCCGTGGCTGGTACCCGCCAGCGCGACGATATCTGCGACCCGGGTCGAGGCGAAGCCGCGTTTGGCGAACGCCTCTCGCGCGCCCTCCAGCAGTCGCTCGCGCGTCGGCCCGCTCGCGCGTTTGACCGGCTTCAGGGTCTGCTGATCCGCGGTTCCGTCCGTCGCGGCATGTGTCTCTCTGGCAGTCACGGTCATTTCACAAAGACTACTCCCCGGCCTCGATAATGACATCGACGTCAGCACGAAATCCGCTGCATGCGTGCGTCCACCTTGACAGTATCGCTCGAAGCTGCGACTCTAAATTGATACTGATGTCAATCTCAGAGAGGGGATTGGTACTGTGGCCACAACGACCATAAAACAGAGCACCGCCTCACAGAATGGCGACCGGCCGCGGGCGACCCCCAACCCGGCGCCAGTCGCGAACGCCGCGACCCGCCCACCCCCAGGTGGGCTGCAGGGTCTGATCGCCAAGCGCGTCGCGGCCGCGACCGAAGGTGCGCTGGACGGGCCCAACCAGACGCTGATGAACGCTCAGAAGCCCGTCTGGAAAGCCCTCTGCGACCACTACTTCCGGCTTGAGATATCCGGCTGGGAGCGCTTGCCCGATGAGACCTCACTACTGATCGGGAATCATTCCGGCGGTTCGCTGACGATGGACGCGTGGACGTTCGTGGTGGAGTGGTGGCGGCGATTCGGCAGCGAGCGGATCCTTCACGGAACCGCTCACGACGTCCTGATGGCCGTGCCCGGCCTCGGCGACTACTTCCGGCAGGTGGGCGTCATCCCAGCCTCGAAGCAAGGCGTGAGCGCCGCGCTCAGCGCCGGGTGCGACGTGATCATCTGGCCCGGCGGCGAGGTCGACGCGATGCGCAGCTGGCGCAGACGCGACCAGGCTGTGCTCGCCGGACACAAGGGCTTCGTGCGCCAGGCAATGCGCTCAGGCGTACCGATCGTCCCGGTCGCCAGCGTCGGGGGCAGCGACACAGCGTTCGTCCTCTCCGAAGGCCACTGGCTCGCAAACGGGCTTGACCGCTTCACGGGACTCAAGAAGAAGCTCCGCGGCACGACCCTGCCGATCATGCTCGGCTTTCCCTTCGGCCTCACGATCGAGACGATCCCGACGCACATCCCGCTACCGGCGAAGATCCGAACCGAACTGCTCGACCCGATTGTTGTCGACCACGACCCGGAGCGGCTCAACGACCGAACCTACGTCGACTCGATCTACCTCGAAGTGGAGACCGCAATCCAGGACGCGATGGACAGGCTCGCTAAGCAACGGCGCTTCCCGATCTTCGGCTAGGCCTTTGAACAGGCCCAACGGCAGACGACGATCCCGACCCCGGGACCCGCGAGATCCTCGACGTTGGTCGTGAACCGGTGCGCTTATGACACACCCCAGGGTCAGCCAGCGTCCGCGAGTGGCGGCGCGGCGGGATAGGTTGAAATGATGGAGTCCTCTGATCCCCATACAGGCGCCAGGGAGCACCGGCGGCTCAGCGGCATCTCGCCGCAGACCCTGATCATCGCCAGCGTCGCATCCGCGGCCGCATCATTCACTGTCGCCCGTGTCTGGGGCCCGGGGACACTGATCGGCGCCGCCGCCGCGCCGGTGATCGTCGCACTCGTGGCCGAGTTCCTGCGCCGCCCGATGCGAACCGTCGCCGCGACCGCCAAGCGGGTGCCGAAGGCGCGGATCATGCCCGGCGTGCGCGACCGCACCAGCGCGCCGCTGGACCACGCGCACGTGCAGAGCGAACCGATCCGTATGGGCACGGGCTCTCCAAGCGGCACCGACCTCGGCTCGACGCCGGCGCCGCTCACGCGCCGCGCCGGGCCTCCTGGCACTGTCGACGCCCTCGCGGACCCGGGCACGAACGTGCACGCAAACGACATCACCCGAGGCCGCCTGCGCTGGCGAGTTGCCGTAGCCACGGGGCTGCTGGCCTTCGCTGTCGTCGTCGGAGCGTTCACGGTGCCGGACCTCGTCGCCGGTCACTCGATCACCGGCAACGGCCGACAGACCACGTTCTTCGGCAGCTCACCGATCATCGAGAAGACCACAAGCCCCACCACCACCGTGACGATCACCACCCCGGCGACGCCGACCAGCACGGCGCCGAGGACAACAACCGCCCAATCGGCGACAACCGTAACGACACCGACGAGGACCGCCACGACACCGACCGACACCCAAACAACCACCACGCCAACCACAAGCACCACGCCCATTACAACACCGCCGACCACCACAGCACCGGCGACCACCGCGCCTATCACAGCACCGGCCACCAACAACGCGCCGCCGACCACCGAGGTGCCCTGAGGAGCGCGATGGCGGCCAGCCAGCACGCTCCGGGCTCGATCCACCGAATCAACGCGCGCTCCGACTTCGACAGCGCCTGACGACCGCGTACTACGCCGGGAGGATGCTGGGGTCGGTGCTCTGCTGGCTCTAGCGTCCGGGGCTGGTGGGCAGCTCGTCGTCGGCGCGCTGGATGAGGTCGGCGGTGCTGTCCCCTTTAGCGAGCTCGGCGAAGCCGACTTTGATCTCGCACCGCTCGGGGTCGGCCGCGAGCCCGGTTTGGATCGCGCCGAAGCGCTGCCGTGCGTCCTCGATCGTCGCGTCCGGCAGCACACATACGAACTCGTCGCCGCCGACGCGAACGATCAGGTCATAGGAGCGCAGGTGATGCCGGATCCCGCGCACCGCATGCTGCAGCAGCGCGTCGCCGGCGGCGTGACCATGCGTGTCGTTGATGACCTTTAGGCCGACGATATCGACGTAGGCGATCGCGAGCCGTCCCGTCGTTCTTAGCGCTCGGTCGATCTCGTTGTCAACGTCGAGCAGGCCCGCGCCACGCGTCCGCGCTCCGGTCAGCTGATCGGTCTCCAGGATCGCCAGCTGCGTCAGCAGCGCGTCGCGGTCCGCGCGGGCTCCAAACCGGTCGCGATCTGCCTGCGCTCGATCATCGGCCGCATGCTCACGGTCTGACGCGGCGCGGGCTCGGCCCTCAGCCGCGGCAGAGCGGTCAGCAGCGGCACGCCCGCGGTCCGCCGACGCGCGCCCCCCGATCTCCTCGGCGGTCATCGCGCGTCCGTCCCCCGCTGCGGCCGCGTCCCGAGCCGCTAATTCACGGTCACGCAGCTCCGCGGCCTGATCGCGAGCCTGCGCCGCCAGATCTCGAGCGCTCGCGATCTGATCGCGATCACCGGCCGCATCGACACGCCGCTGGGCGCCCTGCTGGCGCTGCTGGGCGCTGCGATCGCGAAGGTCGCGCGTAGAGCGATGCACACTAGGGTCCCCGCCGTGCACAAGGTCGCGATCGCTTGCGGCCTGGTCACTCTCGGCCGCGGCTTGGTCGCTATCGGCCGCCGTCTGATCGCTATCGGCCGTCGTCTGGTCGGCATCCTCGAGGGTCTGATCACGATCGGCGAGAGTCTGATCGTCTCCCAGCATCCGCGAAGGCGAGGGGACGAACTTCCGCTGGCCCTCGATCGCCCCTTTCGTGGCGTCGACGGAAGGATCGCCTGGCGTCAGGCTGCCCACAACAGACCCCCACAATCCCCATCGATCGTCGTGACCGCGTGTGCTCGATACATCTCCGGACTCCTTGGCCGAAAAAGGCAACCATCGCAACGGACCGAACATTCATCTAGCCACGTGACCGCTGGATCGTTCCGAGCTCTAGTCCGGCTCCAGCGCGGCCCATGACCGCGCACGAGGAACCGTGCCCGATGATAGCCGCGCCCTGATCTGCCCAAGCCAGGCCCAAGCGGTTGTGCGCATCGCTTATCGCGAGCGAGTATGATTATTAGTGGGCCGTTATCGGCCGCTACTGCTCGAATCTCTCGCGCCGTCCCCCGGCAGGCACCCGCCTCTCGCTGACCTCACGGGTCGTTTCCTCGGAGCGACAGAAACGCCGTTTACGTGCAGGACCCGCCCTAATTTTCGGGAGTCTTGGTAGGAGGTCGGTGATGACGTTCTTGCAAGAGCCGTCACGGAGCGGCGATGGACACGCCGGGAGGGGCTGGCAGCGGTTCGGCGATGGCGCACTCAGACCGACGGGAGGTGCATTGCGATGCTGATGCAGTTTGATCCGTTCCGCGAATTTGACCGGCTGACGGAGCAGCTCGCAGCGGGCGCGCGGACTCCGCGGCCGTTTCCGATGGACGCCTACCGCCGCGGCGATGAGTTCGTGGTTTCGTTTGACCTGCCGGGCATGGCTCCGGACGCGATCGACCTCACCGTCGAGCAGAACGTGCTCACGATCAAGGCGGAGCGGAGCTTTGACGGCCGAGAGGGCGATGAGGTGATCGCGGCCGAGCGGCTGTACGGCGCGTTTACGCGCCAGCTGTTCCTCGGCGACACGCTTGACGCCGAGCGCCTCGTGGCCAGCTACGAGACGGGGGTGCTGACGCTGCGCATCCCGGTCGCTGAGTCAGCTAAGCCGCGCAAGGTGCCGATCACCGAAGGCGCGGATGTGCGCACGATCGAGGCCCAGAGTACCCCGACCGCCACGTAGCCAAATCATGAAACTGGCTTGACTAACTTGGCTGCAGCGGGCGGCCGCAGGAGATGCCGTGGCGACCACGACGCCACTGCAGGCCGCAGTCTTCGGCCGCACGCCGATCACGCATGAGCCGGTTTCGGACTGCGTACAGGCTGACGCGGAGCTCCCATGCGATGTCCCCGCCACTGCGTCGATCGCAGTGGCGGCACACAGGACCTCGGTTTCGCGCGAGCGCCCCAAGCACAGAAATGCCCCCGCACAAAGGAGAATCTGATGGCAGTCAAACACAAGATAACCGTGTCGACTGACACGCACAGACACTCGCCCACCCCGACCGAACGGCGCGCAGCGTTGACCTCCGCGATCGCGGACGAGCAGCGGAACCTCAAGCGCGAAGCGGCGGAACGCCGTGCCAAGCGAGCCCGTTAGACCGCTACGTAGGGAATCGGTTTGTCGCTCTCAATGCCACTTGGCGCAACGGGATCTATGGCGTTCAGGTTCGATCAGCACCCGGCGCAGAATCTTGCCCGAGGCCGCCTTGGGGATCTCCTCGATGATCTACCCCAGCCTCGTCTCCAGCCACAAGCCACACCAGCTCCGCTCAGGGTCCCGCGTTCGTCGATAGCGAGGCATGGCCGTGAACGTCGGCCGCGTTGCCACTCTGCATCTGAGTTACGGTGCTGGCGTGGTGCGGGAGCGCGCGAGCCGGCGATTTGGTCCAGGGCCTTACGTCCTGGGGTTCGACCGCGACCAGTCGCTGTGGGGTGAGGGCTTCCCATTTGATGTGCCGGCACTGTTGGCGATCGAGCAGTTGCGCCTTGATCTCCCGGTGACGCTCTTGGCCGGCGAAAACGGGGCCGGAAAGTCGACGGTCCTGGCACTGGTCGCCGAAGCTATCGGGTTCGCGGCGCACGGCGGCGAACTCGAGCGATTGGGTGAGCTGCCGGCGGTACCGCGGAGGGTTCTGGGCGGCGCGCTGTCGCCAGTCCTCTCATCTCATAAGCCGCGGAATGGATACTACCTGCGCGCTGAAAGCTTCTTCGCGGTGGCGGAGTTCGTCGATCGCGCGGGACGCTTCTCGCCGGATCTCTCGCTCTACGGTGACGTTCCGCTCAACCGGCAGTCTCACGGCGAGTCGTTCCTTGCGCTCGCGGCGAACCGCTTCGGCGGCGAAGGAATGTACCTGCTCGATGAACCCGAGGCAGCCCTGTCGGTGACAGGCGCGCTCGCGCTGCTGGCCGTGGTCGTGCGTGCCGCGCGCGCCGGCGCTCAGTTCCTGATCGCGACGCACTCGCCCATCCTGCTTGCTTGCCCAGAAGCCCGCATCGTCGAACTCAACGGGGATGGCGTTGTACTCCGAGCCTACGACGAACTCGACGCTGTGCGGCTCACGCGGGGCTTCCTCGACGCGCCCGAGCGCTACCTGCGAGCCGCGCTCGCGGAGTCAGATATGGACTAACGTTTGCCCCAAGCAGCTCCAAGACCAAGAGATCGAACGCGCCGCCACTGCGCGATCCGTCAGTCCGATGCAGTTACGCGTCCCGGCGGCCAGGGTCGGCGCGTACCGGCCTTGATGGTGGTCACTTGGCATTGCTGGCGTTTGAGCGGTAGCGTGCGGCCATGCTCTCGGAATGGTCGGCACTCCCCTACGGAGAGTGGAGCGCGACGTGCGACACGCTCCACGCGCACACGCAGGTACTCGGCAAGCTCGCGACCGCGCTTGCCCCACCAGAACCACAGCTCCAGCACGCGGCCCTGCGGCTGACCGCGCGCGGTTGGGAGACAGCCCTGCTGCCCGCGCCTGATCGGTCGGGGGCGCTCGTCGTCGCGCTCGATCTACGAAGCCACGAGGCGCTCGTCGAGCACAGCGACGGACGCGTGCAGCGCGTCGCGCTCACCCCCGACCGACCGGTCGGTAAGGTCACACGTGAGGTACTCGCAGCGGTCCGCGATTTTGGGGGCGCTGCAGAGATCGACCCGGCGCCGCAGGAGGTGCCGTGGAGCGCGCCACTTGACGAGGACGACCAACACGCGCGCTATGACGCTGGTCAGGTCGCGTCTTATTTCGCCGCCGCAACCCGTGCCGCGCTGATCCTCGCAGCGTTCCGCGCGCCTTACCGCGGTCGGTCGACGCCGGTCAACGCATGGTGGGGCTCGTTCGACCTCGCGGTCAACCTGTTCTCCGGTCTGCCAGCCGATCCGCCCTCGGACGACTTCATCATGCGCAATGCAATGGATGCGCAGGAGGTTGCCGTTGGATGGTGGCCTGGCGATCCACGATACGGCAACGCAGCGCTATACGCCTATGCGCACCCGGCGCCGGCGGGGTTCGGGACCGCGACGCTTTCCCCCGCGGCTGCGCGCTGGGACGCGAGGCTGGGCGAGTACATTCTAGACTGGGACGATGTCTGTCGAAGTCCCAATCCGCACGCGGCCGGACTCGAGTTTGCACGCTCCGCGTTCCGCTACGCCTGCGTAACGTGCGATTGGGATCCGTCACTCGCCGCAAGTGCGGATGGAACCCCACCTCCCGTCGCGTGAGACCTAGCGCGCAGACAGTTGGCCACCGCGGTGCGCGCTCGGCCCTGGCGCTTGGCTTCGTAGAGCGCGCGGTCGGCGTGATCAAATAGTTCGCTGTCGGGCGCATCCTCGCCGCGTGTGGCCGCTACGCCAGCAGAGCAGGCCAGCTTGTCACCGTCAGGCAGCGCGATCGCGGCGATCGCCTCGCGCGCTCGCTCGGCAACCTCCCGACCTTTGTCGAGCGTCGCTCCGGGCAGGAGGAGCGCGAACTCTTCACCGCCGATGCGCGCGGCTGTGTCGTGGCCTCGAACGACTGAGCCCAGCGCGTCGGCCACCGCCAGCAGGATCTGATCGCCGAACGCATGACCGTAGGTGTCGTTCACCTGCTTGAAGTGGTCGACGTCGAGTACGACTAGCGCGACGGAGTCGTGCGTGCGCGCCGCGGCGTCCATTTCGGCGGCGCAGCGGAGACGGAACACGCGTTTGTTGGCGAGGCCTGTCAGGGGGTCCTCGGCTGCTTCGCGCTCGAGCTGCTCGACGAGGCTCGCATTTGAGAGCGCGATCGCGGCATGGCCGGCGTAGGTCTCGAGCGCGCGCACGTCGTGCGGCAAGAACACGGTTGCACCCGGTGCGAGCGCGACAAGGGCTCCGTGCAGCCGGCCGCGAAAGACCAGTGGCACCACGCACGCCGACCCCAACGGCAGTTGGCCGTCGACCGCAAGGGCACTCAACGACGGCACTGCGGCTAAATCGTCGATCACGATCGAGCCGTCGCGGAGAGTCCGCTCGTTTGTCTGTGCCCAGCGCTCTAGGTGGCGCAGCGATCGCGCTGGAATATTTGAGTACCGATCGGCCTGCAACCCCTCGTTTCCGGCGACGAGCAGCGCGAACTGCGTGCCGGCGATGGCGCTGCTTGCGCTCGCCGTGATCTGATCGAGCACCTCGTCGAGCCGTAGCTCAGACGACAGCGCGGTGAGCGAGGCAAGCTGCGCGGCGGCAGTCAGATCCTGATCGCGCACCTGGGTCTCGAGTGACTCGATCCTTCGCCGCATGAACAACGTTACACTGCGGACCGCGACTACTGCCGCAACCGCGCCAAGCCCTGCACCGACAGCAAGCAGCAGCGGGTCCAAGAACGCGCCCGCTCCAGCCACTGAGGCGGCGCAGGCGCACGCGAGTACGCTCGCACGCTTGATCCTCTGCAAGCCGCCGACCCACTGCACGTCGAACTCGCAGTGATCATCACCACGCGCCCCGCAAAGCGGCTGGGCGACCCGTGCTGCGGGCAAGCCAAAGAGCTGCGGTACCGTCCGTAGCAACCCATAGGTGTAGTCGCAGTCGTAGTGCTGGTAGCCCACGCCGGAGACATCGCGGTACTCGAGTCGCACGTGGTCGTCGGCGTTGTCAACGATGCTCAGACGATGGGCCCAGTTGAACTTGCTGTTTGCGCGTGCGACATTGCGATAAACGAAGTCGGGGCTGCCGAGGGCGCGCAAGGCACGTTTGAGACTCAGCGCCACGCCGAAATCGAGCGCCGACTCGCCGACCCGCTCCGCCACACGCTTGTCGCCCGTGACCGCCTCCGCAGCTTCCCACAGCATGATCTTCGCATCAAACGAGAACCAGGAGTTCTCATCACGCAACTCCTGCTCACGGTCGGTAAGGCCAGCGCGAGCAAGCATCTCGTCCACCGCTTCGCGGCCTGCCTCGCGCTCGACGTAGGCGAGGATTAGTCCGGACGTCACTCCGCTCCCTGCGTGCGCGCGTCGCCACGCAAACGTGCGCTCGTCGGCCAGCGCACTGTCTCGTCCGCTGTGGGCAGACGAGGGGTTGTCGCTCCCTTCGACAAATTGACGCGACGCACGCACGGTTCGGTTGATATCGGCACGCCGTGAGCCGATCTGCAGCACTACCGCGTTCCCCTGGCTCGCGAACTGCTCGCGCGCGTGCGCGCGTACGCACAGCCGGCTTATACGCCGCCTGGCCGTGCGGTCAGCTGTCCTCAGCTTGGCGCGTTACGTGGCAGCGTCGCTGGCGCCGCCAGCGCGGTGAGCGTGAGATACAGGGGCGCGTACAGGCGGCGGTCCAGAGCGCGGAACCGCGGTGACGAGGACGCTGGTGAGATGAGGTGGGTCAGGCCGGCCAGACCGAGTCCGCCCCGCAGCGACAGCAGGGTGACAACGCCCACCGCGCCGATCCGCTGGAGCCGCTCGCAGTGAGCGGGCCGGCCAGCGACGAACGCGGACCCGGCGGCGAGCACGCCGGCAACCGCGAGGCACGCCGCTGTTGATGGGAACTTGTCACGACCCCGGCGTACCCGCTTTACGGGCGGGAAGGGCCGCTGGGCATGCGACCACCCGCAGCCGACACCGCCCGCACACGGGCGTGGACGAAGGTCAGCTTCTCGATCACGGTCTGCGCGAGCGTGAAGGGATACAGGTCGCTACGACCCATGCTGCGGTTGACGGCGTTCAGCGCATATGTCAGCGGTAGCCAGTCGCCGACCAGCGACTCAAACGGACGGCGGTCATCCGCGTGACCGGGGGCCGCGCTCAGAGACCCGTCCGCGGTTACGGCTGGACCTGCGACGAACAGCCCGTAGGCCGACGCGGTTTGCATCGTGTCACGGATGTGGAGGTAGTGAGCGAACGTCTCCGCCCAGTCCTCCCACGGGTGCATTGTCGCGTACGCGCTCACGTACCTATGACTCCAGTCGCCGGGCGCTCCCTCATCGTAATAGCGCTGGATCGCGCACTCGTAATCGAGCCGCTCGTCGCCGAACAGCTCGCGCCAGCGCTCGAGCTCGACAGTGCGCTCGACGAGCACCGGCCAGTAATAGTGGCCGATCTCGTGCCGGAAGTGCCCGAGCATCGTGCGATACGGCTCGCTCAGCTCCGCGCGGCGTTGCTCGCGTCGAACGTCATCCGACTCGGCGAGGTCGATCGTGATCACTCCATCATCGTGACCCGTGACGACGGGTCCGAACCGGCTGGAGAGCAGGTCGAACGCCAAGCCCTCGCCGATCGGCAGCGCCAAGTCGAGCAACTGGAAGACGAGCCGGCGCTTCGCCGCTTCGGCCCGCGCGAACGCGGCGATCTCCGCGTGGTCGGCGTCGGCTGGGCGGGTCCGGGTTAGCGCACAGCTGAAGCACAGCGGGCCCATGTTTTCGTGCTCGGCCACCCAGTTGCACTCGGCCGTGACGCTGTTGGCGCAGCGGCTTGCGCCGGGCGCCTGCGGATCGTCGAGCACGACCACATCGAGCCGCGACGGGACGAACCCCAACGGGGCCGAACACCGCAGGCAGAGGCTGTTCTCGAAGAACACGAGCTGGCCACAGCGGCCGCAGCTGAACGCACGCAAGCCTTTAAGTATCGCGACTGCGGGCCGCTAGTCGGCCACGCGCCACGGCGACTTCGAGTACAGCAGCGCGCCTCCGGTCTCGCGGGCGTCGCGGTTTGGTGGGGCAGCGGCGAAGACTGGCGGCATGTTCGAGCGAGCAATCCGGCCTGCGCGCGGGCCGTTTGCTCGCTCGCGCACGATTTTCGTGTCCGAGCGCGCAATCCGCGGTCTGACTGGAGCGATTGCGCGCTCAGACAGGCCCGAGAAGGATCCCGGCGAGCGCCACCCCGCGCGGAGCGCGGTTGCCGGGTTGTGGGACACGCCGACGCCCACCCACGGCACCGACCGTCTCCCGAATCAACAGCAAATCCACGCAGCCGACGTCACTCCATGGGAGCCGCACCCACGCGCAGGCGCGCGTGAATCAGATCGCCGGGCGTGCGTCGCTGACAATCTGCTGAAGTGATCGCGAACTCGGATGATGCAGCGCCGGTGGCGGCGCTGGGCGGGGCCACCGGCCGTGAGGTTGGCGCTGCGAGCCGCGCGACATACGTGGCTTTCGGTGGCGCCGGGTTTGCGTTCGCGAGCTGGGCCGCGCGGATCCCTCAGGTCAAGAGCCGGCTCGGCTTGGATCCGTCGGAGCTGGGGTTGGTCCTGCTCGTAATCGCCGCCGGGGCGGTCGTCGCGCTGCCGCTGTCGGGTCCGGTGGTGTCACATTTCGGCTCGCGCCGTACCGTTGCGGCGACGGCGCTACTAGCTGGAGCCGGCCTGGTGGCAGTAGCCGTTGGCGATCAGATCGGCGTGGCGTTGGTGCTCCCTGGCCTATTCGCGCTCGGGCTCGCGGCCGGCAGTTGGGACGTGGCGATGAATGTTCAGGGAGCGATCGTTGAGCGGCGCCTTGGCCGCGCGATCATGCCGCGCTTTCACGCTGGCTTCAGTCTGGGCGCGGTCGCGGGAGCGCTCGGCGGCGCGGCGATGGTGGCGCTGGGCGTTTCGGTCACCGCCCACCTGCTCGCTGTCGGGGTCAGCGTTGGCGTGTGCGTGCCGATCGCGGTTCAGCGCTTCCTGCCGGATCACCGCGAGCGGGATCACGCCAGCGCTTCGCCGCGTCCGACTGCAGCTCGCGTTTCACTCGCGGCGTGGCGCGAGCCGCGCACGCTGCTGATCGGCGTTGTCGTCCTGGCGTTTGCCTTCGCTGAGGGCTCGGGCAACGACTGGATCAGCGTCGCGATGATCGTAGGCCGTCGGGCTGGGCCGGTGGTCGGGACACTTGCGTTCGCCGCCTTCCTGGCGGCGATGACGACGAGCCGCTGGCTCGGGCCGGGGCTGCTTGACCGCTACGGACGCGTGCTGGTCATACGTGGAGTGGTCGTCGTGGCAATTGCGGGGCTCCTGCTGTTCGGGTTCGGGCCGAGCACTCCGGTGGCGTTCGCTGGCGCCGTGCTCTGGGGAGCGGGCGTCGCGCTCGGGTTTCCCGTCGGGATGAGTGCTGGCGCGGACGACCCGGCGCTCGCGGCACCGCGGGTCAGCGTCATCTCCTCCGTGGGCTACTGCGCGTTCCTCTGCGGGCCACCCCTGATCGGGTTCCTCGGTCAGCGCTACACGGTGCCGCACGCCCTCGCGGCAGTGATCGTGGTGCTGCTACTGGCGTGGTTGCTCGCGGCGGTCCTGCAGCCGCTGGGTGAAGGCGCGCGTTGACGGCGAGACAGAAGGATTCGCGCCGTCCGGAGCCGAATCGCGCCGTCCGGAACCGAATCGCGTCGACCGGTCGACCAGCATTCGGACAACCACATCCCAACCGCGGGCAACTGGGGCGCGCACCACTCACCACCGCGCCGGTCGCGCGTCGCGCGACTCGACGGCGCTGAGACAGAGACGTTCCCGCGGGCTCTGGGAGTGCTGCTGGTCTCGCCCGGGCCTCCATAGCCAGAGCGCGGCCAGCGCGGCCAGCCCTCCAGCTTTCGCCGCTGACCCACCAAAACCGCCCCACCCGCGAAACCGGAGGCGACACTCCCCCATTTCCGCGGGTGCCCTTCGCGTTTAGCGCGTGACGCCGGGGTTTGGGCGATCGGCCATGCCGGGCCGAGCCTGCAACGTCATCTGAGCGATCCCCGCGTTCTGATCCTCGAAATGCTTGCTCAGCGTCGAGACTTGGCCTTGGTAGTTCGAGCCTAGATCCTCTCCGTACAGGACGTCCGGAATCTCCGCCATGCGCTCGAAAGCGAGCTTGCAGACGGGTTGCTGGTGCTCCACCATGAACGCAACGTCGCGTGCCCGAACTTCGAGCGCCGCGCGGCTGCCACGTTTCCGCTTGCCTCGGCTGTAGCCGAAGCCTGGGTCGAAGAAGCCGGCGTAGTGCGTCCGCAGCTCTCCGGCAGTTGGATCGTAGGCGAGCATCTCGGCCGCATGGCTCGGCGGGATGCAGACCGCCTCGGCCGACATCAGCAGATAGAAGTCCTCCGGCTCGAGTACCACCCGCTGGCCCCGCTCCGGGTAGACAGGCTCCCAATAGTCCTGCCACGAGTACGCACGTGTCTTTGTCAGATCAATCGCGAGGCTGGTTCGCTTCGCGCGGTACCCAACGATCGTCCCCGGGGCGCCGGCGAGATCGAGGCCCAGAAACAAGCCTCCCGCGAGTGTGACTTCCGTGCTCCGAAGGGGATGTGCGCCTACATAGAGAAGAGGAAACTCGTCGTTGAGAATCCCGAGGTCGTCATCGCTCATGCGCGTCTCGCCTGAGATGAGTCGTAGCTGGTTAAGGGCGATGCTCGTCTGGACCTTGATCGCGAAGGATCGCGGCACAATCTCGAGGTAGAGCTTCCCGCGGTACCCACCGGTGATCTCGTCAAACCGGCTGTTCCGGTCGGTGATCACGCGGGTAAAGACGTCCAGCCGTCCCGTAGAGCTCTTCGGATTGGCCTTTGCCCGAATCCCCGGCGGGAGACGAAGCTCCTCGATCAGGGGCACCAGATATGGGCGGTTGCGCTCGAGAATCGCTCCGTCGCGCAGATCAATACCGTCGGATCCCGCCAGCTTGAGATCCTCGACCTTGTCCGCCACCGCTGACGCCTGGTCCGGTAAGAAGCTGCAGCGAAGCGGCCACGCCACGTCCCCCAAATGTAGATCCATGCTGGCGGGCTGGATCATCGTCTCTGTTGGAATTCGGTATGGCCCGGATGTCGTGATCCAGTTCTTGGCGAGCGCGGACCGTAGCTGCTGTGAGGCAAGCACGCCCATCGATGCGCCCCGGCTCCCGTCGGCGGGGTCGGCTCCCTGCTGGCTTGCTCTAGTAGCTGCGGTCACGGGTGGGCTCCTGGAAGCGCGGGCGTCGCGGCTGCGTGGGATCCGGCGCCTGGCGGTTGGGTGGTCGCTGGGCGCATTGAGATTGATTATTCCTGCCGGCGGCGTCCGTCGCGGGCTCGTGTCGCAAGGGGGCTGGGAGCCGCCGCGCGATCTCCGGCGCGAACCATTCCGCGAGCACCAACGCACTCCTAGATTTCCTGTTCGTCCCCCTCGTCAACTCGTCACCGAACCATACGGCGAAAGGCAGACGAGACTGCATCCACAGCCCCGTCGACGAACGTCGATCCTGCCGGGCTACAGCCCGGCCGCGATCGCGATCACGTGCGCGACAGCGGCCGCGCCGCGAGCGCCCATCGTCAACGTGTAATGGTTGACGCCGCTAACCAGCGCGACGCTGCGCCGCCGTGGATCGGCCGTGGCCCACGCTTGCGCGAGCGCAAACGGTTGCATCGGGTTGGGGTCGTCGGTCAGTCCCCGCGGCGCGCACAGCAGACGCGCGGTCACACGCAGCCGGTGCGCGTACGCGGTGGCGAGGAGGTCGAGCACGTCGGCCTGCACGGCCTGCTCGTTCACCGACGAGCGTAGTGCCGGCGGTTTGCCGGCCAGGTCGTGGTCCGCGTAGACCGCGACGTCCGCGTCTTCGATGTCGCCGTCGGCGAGCCCGGCAGCCAGCGCCGGATGGGCCCGCCACCATTCGCGGTACTGCTCGCGGCTCTCAAACCGCATGCTCAGGCGCGCCAGCGCCGGTCCCAGTACCGCGGCAGCGAGGGCCTGTGGATCGACGCCCTCCGTGCCCGGGAGGGCCAGGCCGCCGTCGAGCAGCACCAGCGAGCGCACTCGCTCGGGATGCTCGACCGCGAACCGTGCCACGACATACGCCCCAAGCGAGTGACCGGCGAGCACCGCGCGCTCGAGTCCGAGTGCATCGAGCACCGCGAGCAGATCAGCACAATGTGCGGCGAACCCATACGGCGCGGGCAGGACGCTGCTCGCGGCTCGACCGCGGAGATCAACCGCCTCCAGCGCCGTGCGCCCGTTGAGCGCCCGGGCGACCGCCAGCCACGCTCGGCTGCTCGACGTGATGCCGTGCACAGCCACGACGGTGGGTGCCGCCGCGGCGGCGCCGCCGAGCCGGAAGACGCTCAAGTTGCCGCCGTCCACGGGGACCTCGCGTCCCAAGCTCTCCACGACGCTTGCCATCTACGCGCACACTACGAGTTCTCGAGTGCGACCACGGAAGTCGGTTGCGATTGCGATCGTTTTTCAGACACGAGTTTGTTTGGACCGGGTCTTCACCGATCAAGGAGAAGCCCATGTCTCGTCCCCGATGTTCAGCGTGTACGCGAAGCCGCGGATCGTGCTGTCGATGCCTCGTGAAGCAGCGACCGTCGCTCAGAGCAGGCAGGAAAGAGGTGTTCTGAGCAGGTAGCCGCGACGATGGGCATGCGACGATTGAGGGCCTTCGGTCGGGCGGGTGCGATGATGCTTTGCGCGGTCGTCGGGATGGCTTGGTGCGCCGCGCGGGCCGCCGCCCAAGCGAACTCGCCGCCGGCTCTACCTGGACCACCGCCGGGTGCCGGATCGGGATTTCCGCTGCCACCCCCACCTGGACAGGCACCGGGCATCCAGCCGACTGCCGCACCTGCGAGACTCCCCGTCGGCGTCTCCGGGCCGGGGCTCCTGAGCGGCACTGCGAGTGTCCGGGGTACAAGCGTGACGCTGCGGGTCGCTTGCGAGGCGGGCGGTGCCGTCACCTTGAGCGCGCCCTTGGTTGCCAGCGGGACGCTGGCGCAGGCTCGATACCGTTGCTCGCGACGCCGCGCCTCGATTCTGTTGTCGCTGCCCAGCGACGCCGTGCGCCAGCTCACGCGAATGGGGCAGGCGCTCGCGGCGGTCAAGTTCGTCCAGGGCACCACAGCCGAGCGCTTGTCAGTGACGCTCGCCGTGCACCCGCAAGCCGCTAGCTACTGGACGAGCGACTTCGGCCTGCTCTGCAATAGCCCGGACGAACAGGCGCAACTGCTCGCTCCGAACTTCAGCGACACGGTGCCGACAACGATCGACGTTCGGCCATGGCTGGCGTGGTATACCGATGCCACGGGATGGCAATGGCTTGGCACGGCGGGCGTGAACGCAAGCAGTTGGTACCGCTGGACGGCAACATCGAGAGGCGTCGCCGAGTGGCAGACGCCAGGCGGCGAAGTCACGCCGTGGACGTGGTCGCCGATCTCGGTCGCTCCGGGACACGGAATCTACGTGATCGCGGTGCTCGAGGCGATCTACTGGTACGGCCATCCTGAGTATGTCTGGAGCTATGCGCGGTCAGGCGAGCTCCCGGGCGCAATTACGACCTACTGTGCCTACCCCTAACCACAACGAATCCTTGCCCTGCCGAGCCCTGTGGGGCGTTCGCGTCGTGCTCTTCTGCGCGATCGCTTTCGGAGTTGCTCCCAGCGCGGTGGTGGCTGCGCCGGCTGGCCCGCCGCCGGGTCCGCCGGGCCCCCCGCCCGGAGCGGGATCTGGGTCACTGACCGCGCCGGCGGCGGGATTCCGCCCGATCGCCGGAGCGGTCGGTGCGCCCGCGAGCTTTCCTGCACAAGTCTCCGGACCCGCTCTGCTGAGTGGAACCGTGCGCGTCCAGCGGCTGCAGCTGGCCTTGGCGATCGCTTGTCAGACGAGCGGCCACGTGAGCCTGACGGCGCCGGCGATCCGGCCGGGTGTCCTTGCTGGTGGGCAGTACACGTGTCGAGGGCGACGCGCGAGCGCGCAACTCATGCTCCGCCAAGCCGACGTCCGACGTTTGACGGCACTGGGCCCGACTCTGGCGAGCGTCACGTTGGGGCAAGGCCGGGCCACCGCTCAGCTATCGCTGACGCTGCAGACGACTGCTCAGGGACCAAGCTACTGGAGTGACGGCGGGCTGCAGTGCGACCTGCTGGGCAACGATGAGCCGTATCTCGTCGCACCGAACTTCACTGTATCCCCACCTACGCTGATCGAGGTACGGCCTTGGGTAGCCTGGTACACGGCGACCAATGGCTGGCGGTGGCTGGGCACGCTCGGCGTGGACGCGAGTGCCTGGTACCCCTGGACGGCGACACCGAGCGGCGTCCAGCAGTGGAGAACGCCAACGGGCGCGCTCAACCCGTGGACATGGGCGCCGATCTACGCCCAGCCCGGCCAGGACACGTTCGCGATCGGTGTGTTCGAGATCATTTACTGGTACACGCACCCTAGGTACGTATGGAGATATGCGCTCTCAAGCCCGAGCGGTAGCACGCCAACGGCTTATTGCAACTACCCCTAACTCGTCAGGGCTTAGCGCGATCATCCAGCCAATCACCGGGCTCCCCCGGGTTGTTCGCGTCCGCGTCCGCGCCCCGCGAACTCAGTGATCGTCCGCGCTACGAGCTCTGGGTCGTCGGCCATCGGGATGTGACCGAGCCCTGGCAACTCGGTCCACTCGGCGTTCGGAAGAAGGTCCCGCACGCGCTGGGAGTAGCGCGACGAGGGGATCACACGGTCGCGGGTGCCCCACGCGAGCAACACCGGGCACGTGACCTCGTCAAATGCGCTCGGCGGTCCGTCGCTCAGGATGGCTTCCAGCAATTCGAAGTAGGCGGGACAGGCGACCGAGTCACGGACCAGTTGGGCTGCGGCGGCCGGGCGGCTCCGCTCTCCGTGGGCGACGACCTGCCACAGCAGCGCGCGGCGCACCCGGGGCCGTCGCATCAGTGGGTCGATCTGCGGCAACAGCACCGTCAACAGCTTGTGATTGCGCGTGAACAGCGTCCGCAAGCGACGCTCGGCCCGCGAGCCCGGCTCCCACCCGCCGGCAGGCGACAGCGCCACGACCGAGCGCGCACGGCCGCGTGCGGCCAGCTCGAGCGCGATCCAGCCACCTAGCGAATTACCGACAGCGTGCGCGGTATCGATTCCGGCGCCGTCGAGGTCGCGCTCAACGGCGTCGACCAGCGCACTCACCGAGACGTGCGTGTCCGCCAACGCCGGCCCGCCGACGTGGCCAGCGAGACTCAAGGCAAGCACATCGTATGAGCGCTCGAGTGCGTCCATGACCGGCTCCCACATCAGCCGCGTGCCTGAGAAGCCGTGGATCAGCACCAGCGGTTCGCCAGCTCCGCCGCGATGAACACCGTGAGCACTCCCCGACACCACCAGCACAGCCTATCCCCAGCACAGCACAGCCGGTTCCACGGCTAGCATCCGCGGTACCGACGCTACCACCGCCGACGCGATCGCCCGGCCGGATCTACGGCCTCAACGCCACCGCGGCTTCCGGCGTAGCCACGTGGAAGCTGAAACTCTCCTCGAGGTAGAGCCGCACTAGCTCGCTGTCGTGCGAGTCGTAGCCGACCGCCAGGTCCTGACCGGACTCGAACACGAAGTCGCCGCCGCGCAGGCTCAGGACTAGCGCCCCGTTGAGCCCCGGCGCCCACACGATCGGGCCGTCGAGGATCTTGCTCAAGTGATCGCGCAGCGGGTAGCCACCATGCTCAGCGGTCTCGGCGACCAGCCGGTACTGCTCGCGTCCGAGCGCCAACGCGTAGGGACCGGCGATCCCGCTGCCGAGGAGCCGGTCGACGGCGCCGGCGATCTGCTGCGGGTAGCGGTCGGCGGCGTCGGCGAGCTGGACGTGCTCATGCGGCGAGGCCTCGGCGATTCCGATGATCGCGCCCTGCCAGCCGTGGAACACGGCGATGTTCTCGGCAACCGCGATCTGGCGCGCGGCGTTGTCGAGCTGCCCGAGATCCGTGTTGTCGGCACCGCGCTCGGCGTTGCGCAGTTCGGCGCGGGACAGCTCGAAGTCCGCCCGAACTTCGATCAACGGCAGGACGCGACGCTGGAACGCGGCCACCCGCTCGCACGGTGCGGAGCTCAGCGGGCTGACGGTTCCGAGGTTGGTGGCCGAGTGCTCCCATCCACGTGGGCCGCAGAAGTCGACCAGCTTTCGAGCCGCCAGCGCGGGAGCCAGGCGATCACGCGCCTCCTTGTCGAGCAACTCCCATGCAGTGTCGCCGATCGGCGCGTGTGAGCGCAGTAGATGGTTCATTGTGGCGTCTCCTTGAGGCTGCCGATTCCGAGCGTGCCGTTTTCCAGCGCGCCCACGGACGTGGAAGCCTGCACCGGCGCGGTGGCCAGCGGACCGTCGAGGAGGTCGGCCGTTGGCACAAAGAACAAGTTGCCGGTGAGCGCCGTGGAGAAATCGAGGAGCCGGTCGTAGTTACCGGGCGGCTTGCCGATGAACATGTTGCTCAGCATCTGCTCGATCACGCCCGGGCTGCGCGCGTAGCCGATGAAGTAGGTGCCGAACTCGCGCACGCCGACCCTGCCGAACGGCATGTTGTAACGCAGGATCTGCTGCTGCTCACCGTCGTCATCGACGATCGTGTTCAGCGAGACGTGCGAATTCGTGGGCTTCTGCTCGTCTGGTAACTCGAGGTCGCTGAGCTTCGTCCGCCCGACTGCCCGCTCCTGCTCCTCGATCGTCAGCGCTTCCCAGGCCTCGAGGTCGTGCACGTACTTCTGAACCACGACGTAGCTGCCACCCGCGAACTCCGGGTCCTCGTCACCGATCGCGATTGCGGCGAGCGCGGACGCACCTTCCGGGTTCTCGGTGCCGTCCACGAACCCGAGCAGGTCGCGCTCGTCGAACGACCTGAAGCCGTGGACCTCGTCGATCACCCGGGCGAGCGGACCGAACCGCTCGATCAGTCGCAACGCGAGCTCGAAGCACAGGTCGAGGCGATGAGCGCGGATGTGAAACAGCAGATCTCCGGGGGTCGTCACCGCCGCGTGCCGCTCGCCCGCGAACCCCGGGAACGGGTGCAGCCCCCGCGGGCGCGGCCCGCGGACGAGACGATCCCAGAGCTCGGCGCCGAGGCCGACGACACAGCTCAGCTCGCCCTCGGGGATCCGAAAGCCAACCGATCGCCGCAGCGCGCTGACACCGGCCAGCAGATCCCCGACCTGATGCTCGGCGCCCGACTCAACCGTCAGAACGAGGAAGATCGCCGCTTCGGTGATCGGCGTCGCAACTGGTTGGAACTCGCGTATCTGCAAAGACGGACCCCAGCCTCGCCAGTCTAGTCTGCGGTCTTGTCGGTATTGATCGTGATCCTGGTGGGGCGTTTGTGTCCGAATCCTGCCCAGGTCCAGTCGACGACGGCTTTGGATCGGTCTTCGCCGGTGGAGAGGAGCATTAGGT
>JBKQKK010000006.1:0-4547 GCA_052147535.1 Solirubrobacteraceae bacterium
CCGCAAGCCGCTACCAACATCAACACCCCGCAACACCAACCACGACAATGGCGATCAACCCCTACCCCTTGACAAACGCTCCAAAGCGGCTGTCGCCCAGGTGCTTGCTGATCGCCCGAGTCGCGCAGGCCAGCAAGCACTCGCAGAGGTACGTCGTCGTCAAGCGTGGGCTTGCCTATGCCACGAACGCGACCTCGCCGCCGGAGTCACTGCCGTGATCGCTCTGACTTCCCGGGCGGTTCGTGACCGGCGATTGCAAAGGCGACAACACACTCGTGGGATCGGGGCTGCCCGCGGCGGACGTTGTCTAGTTAACCACCGAGCGGGATATCCATTTAGGTCAGGTAGCATGGGCGGGTGCCAACCGCCGGCGTGGACTATCCGGGCTCTGACACCGAGCTCGCGGCGTGGTTCCCGGACGAGGATGCTTGCTTGGACTATCTGGAGTGGTTGCGCTGGCTAGATGGCTTCCGTTGCCCGCGATGCGCGGGTCGGCAGGGCTGGCGGTTGGGGGTAGGGCGCTTCGAATGTGCGCTGTGTGGCCGGCAGACGTCGGTCACAGCGGGCACGCTGTTCGACAAGACACGCACGCCGCTGAGGCTGTGGTTCGAGGCGGCGTGGCTGATGACCAGCCAGAAGCACGGCGTCTCGGCGCTGGGCGTGCAACGTGCGCTGGGGCTGGGCTCCTACCAGACCGCTTGGGCGATGCTGCACCGCTTTCGAGTGGCGATGGTGCGCCCCGGTCGCGAGCGCTTGAGCGGCCATGTCGAGGTCGATGAGACATACGTGGGCGGGGTCGAGGCGGGTGTCGCCGGGCGCGAGACGCAGACCAAGTCGATCGTCGTGATCGCCGTTGAGATCCGCAATCCCATGGGTTTCGGGCGGATGCGCATGCAGTCGGTACCCGACGTCTCCAAGGACAGCTTGATCGAGTTCGTGACTGATGCCATCGACCGCGGGGCGACGGTCCACACCGACGGCTGGCCGGCGTACCTGGGGCTGCCCAAGCTCGGCTACGAGCACGAACGGACCGTCATCAGCGCCCAGCACGATCCCGCCCATGTCGTCATGCCCGGCGTGCACCGGATCGCCAGCCTGCTCAAGCGCTGGCTGCTGGGCACCCACCAAGGGCGCGTCAGCCCCGATCATCTGGACGCATACCTCAACGAGTTCACGTTCCGCTTCAACCGACGACGCTCACGGCGCCGAGGACTGCTCTTCTACCGGCTTCTTGAGCAGGCGGCGCTCGCCGAGCCGGTGAGGTACCGAACTCTGATCGCCCAACCCGGCACCCGCGACCGTCCGACACCGACGCACCTCAGGCGTCGTGGTCAAGGCGCCCCGTTACCCGTAGCCGACCGGCCCTGGCGTCACCGACCATCAAACCTGACCTAAATGGATATCCCACACCACCGAAAACTTCCGTCTAGTCGGTTCGGGCAGACTCCGCGTCTATGGCAAGGAAGGGGTCGCAGCCGCGCGGCGCCGACACAGCTGGGCCTGCCGTGCGCGGGCACCTTGAGGACGGAACCCCGTACTTCGCGCCGCTTGGCCGGGTGCCATATGACCCCGACGAGGACCGGTTCCAGTGTCATCTGTGTGGCGAGTGGTACCGCGCGATCGGCTCGATGCATCTGATCAAGCGTCACGGCTGGCGTCTTGACCAGTATCGCCAAGCGTTCGGGTTGCTCGCACGCGACCGCAGCTGCGCTGAGTGCGTCAGCCGCAAGCTCTCACGCCACACTCGCAGCCGCATCACCGCCGGCGAGTTCTCCCCTTCTGGCGCCTACCGGGCGCCGGAGCGAACCCCGGGTCGCGGCGTGCGGCCCAGCCAGTCGCTGGCCGCGGTCCACCCCGAGCTCGTCGCACAGCTCGACCCCGAGCTGAACGTCGCAGTTGACCCGTTCAAGCTCGGCCCGCGCTCGGGCAAGAAGCTCTGGTGGCGCTGCGCGGACTGCCAGCACGCCTGGGCGGCCGCTCCGCACGATCGCGCGCGCGGCAACGGCTGCCCCGTGTGCGCGATCGCAAGGCGCGCCGAATCAAACCGGCGCGTGCGCTACCAGCGCTCGCTCGCCGCCAAACACCCCGACCTCGTCGCGCAACTACACCCGACGCTCAACGCAGACCTCGACCCGGGCGCGCTTGCGGCGGGCTCCGACGCAAAGTCTGGTGGCACTGCGATGAGTGCGGCTGCGACTGGCAGGCCGACCCCGCAAGCCGCGTCCGGGGTCACGACTGCCCCGCCTGTGGCCGTCGGCGCACCACAGCCGCCGTCCGCGAGCACCGACGGCGAGTCGCGCCCGAGCGCTCTCTCGCCGTCCGCCGACCGAACCTTGCTGCCGAGCTTCACCCCACGCTTAACCCAGGTGTGGACGCAACGACGCTCGCCGCATACTCAAACCGGCCGCTCTGGTGGCTCTGCCCCATCTGCGGCAACGAGTGGCCCGCCGCCCCGAACGCCCGCCACAGCGCCGGACGATGCAAAGCATGTCGGCGTTACCTCGGCCCACGTCTCACGCCGCCGGATAGCAAACCGGTAGCAAGCAGCCCCAGCAGCTCTGAGAAATCAAGGCGATAGGTTTCCGAACCATGCGCTGGCCTGCTCTGCGGGCGCTTGTTGCCCGTTTGACAGGTGGCGCTCGGTCTGGAGCCCCGAACAGATGCAAGGGGAGCGGCAGCACGCGCGGCGGGCTTCCTCCCATTGGCGAGCTCGGTAGCGCGCCGCGACGCAGCCAAGCTGGATCGGGACGAGCGCTGCGTCGTCGCACAGCTCGCAGCAGCGCTGTGCCGGCGATCGGGTTCGCGGCAAAGCGATCCCGGCAGTGACTCCGGCGGCGCGGTCGCGGTCGTGGCATAGCCGCCGTGACACCGCCACGCCCGCGATCAATCCTCACAAAAATACACCAGATCTCAATCCGACGAAGAGCCCTGGCTTATGCTGCGTCAACCAGTCCTGAACACACACGGAGCGCAGCACAACGACGAGGGTGCCCTGAGGTGGGGTAGCACGCGATCGGATACGGCCATGTCTGCAGCGTCGGTGGGCGACCCGGCCCGGGGTACCACACGCTCCAGATCCAGCGCTCGAGCATCCAGCGGACCGCACGGAACAACAGCTACGAGCTTGTCGATGTGCTGAGGGATGAGGATTAGTCTTGCAGTAGCCGCAACCAGCCGCCGTTCGGCATTGCGATGCAGCGGGTTCTGGCCGGCGAGGCGGACGCGATCATCGTCTGGAAGGTCAGCCGGTTCTCCCGCAACTGATGGGAGGCAGCC
Organism: Solirubrobacteraceae bacterium; assembly: GCA_052147535.1. Lineage (GTDB taxonomy): Bacteria > Actinomycetota > Thermoleophilia > Solirubrobacterales > Solirubrobacteraceae > Palsa-465. Next base: position 3,277 of record JBKQKK010000006.1, read on the forward strand.
GAGGACCTGGAGCTTCTTGAATCTGACGCCATCACGGACCGAGAGCCGACGTCGGAGCTCCTGGGTGCCTCGCTCGCGCGCACCAGGCACCTGCGCAGGAGACCGCACTGCCCGAAAGCCAGGTGCAAGCCTTCACACCGATCCCCACAGCATGGTCCACTACCACCACCCGCCTGGCCGGGAGCCGGTCCTCGCCCACTCGACCCCCGGCCCGTCGCGGGAACCCAAGGAACGCTTACTGCGACAGTCCGCGCGGTTGGTGGTCCTAGGGGAGCCGCTTCCAGGCGAACAGCTCACAGACGTACGGCAGCTCGATCGGCTCGCTGTGATGGCTGAGAACAGCGCCCACCTCGTCGAGCACAGCCGCGCGGGCGTCGGCGGCCAGCGCGGCGATGAAGCTTGTCGACGCCACCCTCGCCACCACGCCGTCGCGATCGAGCCGTTGAACATGCGCCACCTCGTCCTCGGCGACCAGTTCCCACAGCACGCTGCGCTGGACGGCGTCAAGCCATCGACCGCTGCCGTGCGACGGAGCCTGGCCACGCAGGGGCGCCACGATCGTGTCCAGCGCGGCCTGAAGCGGATCCGCGAGCGACCGCCGGTTGTAGAGGCGGGGGTGAAGGGCTGGTACCTGGCGCAGCCCATAGGCATAGGCCGCAGCAGCGCTGTGCCGGCGATCGGTTACGGAGTCGCTGAGGAGATCCCGCTGGCGGATGGGTCGGTCGATGCCGCGGCGGTTGGGCAGGCGTTTCACTGGTTTGACGGCGATCGCGCGCTGGCTGAGATCCATCGCGTTACTCGCCCACGCGGCCGGTTGGCGGTCTGACCAACACTACCGGCGGCGCACGAGTGCTGGTCGTCGGAAGCGATCGTCGGGCTCCGGAACCTCGGACGATCGCTTCTGGGCGATACCAGGCGTGCGCTGTCCTGCGCGGCGACGCCTCCTTCCGTGGCGAAGCGCGCGCCCACGGATGGGCTTCCGGTCGGTCGCGGGACTGTCGCTTTCAAGCCAGCGGTGCTTGCAAGTCGGCAGCCCCCTGGCTAGGCGGAAGTTTTCGGTGGTTTGAGGCCCGATCGCCCGTGTTTGCGGGAGATCGTGCTCTTTTGGGCGGTATGATGTAGCCAAAGCTGCGCCAATGGCCCGTCGCGACAGCTGCTATATTCAGGGTATGGCTAAGCGTGGCGGCGCGTCTCATGTAGCCACAATCAAGACGAAGGGAAAGGGCGACGTCTGTTATACGTCCTACGTCTTGCGTCGCTCCTACCGCGAC
>JBKQKK010000007.1:0-8291 GCA_052147535.1 Solirubrobacteraceae bacterium
CAAAAGCAAGTAATCCGTACAAGATCGACGCGCTCCGCGCCGAAGATGGGACTGGCCTTTCCAGCGTCTAACGCGAACGGCGACTAACGCTTAGCGTTGGATTCTGCAGACTTGTGGTCGGAACCCCGTACTGGCGGACTTTCGAGGTGTAGGTACGGCGGGTCTGAGCGGCGAGCGGAGCGCTCGCAAGAGCGTGGATGTAGTCCTCGAGCACGGCGCCGAGCGGGTCGGGCAGCTCCAGCGGGGCGCGGCCGTGACGGCGCCGCGAAACGATCGTCGTGTTCTCTGAAGCGGATTTGGGCTCCTGGCGGCCGCGTTTCTGCGCGTTCTCTGTAGCCACACCCAGAGTTCGTACACCGCTCACCGATTCGGGAGTAGCAGCGACCGACGCGTTTGGAACGGCTGCTCCTCGTGCTCAGAATCGAGAGCGCCGTCGACGCCCTCGCGGATTGCCACTCCGCAAGCGAAGTGCGAGGGCGATTCGAGGCTGTACGGCTGGCAGCAGGTGCACGACGATCACGTCACCCTCGCGCGCGTACGCGAATGACCTCTCGGAGTCCGCGGGCTGGTCGGTCGTCGCGCCAGACTTCTTGTCGACGACGTAGATCCGGTCTCGCGGGATCCCCGGTTTGCTCGAGAGCATCGATCTGCCGGTCGAGGTCCTGCTTCATCGTCGAAAACGCGCGCGTAGCCGAGCTCCACTCCCGCACCGTTCCGCAGGTCGCGGATGTACGGGAAGGATGTGGAACACCTTTGCTCGGCCCGACCACGTCTGCCCGGAGAAGAGTGTGCTCCAGCTCTTTAGGTTTAGTCGCCTGGCCGCGGTGCCGTTGTTGCCGACGTGATAACTGGCCTGTGACTGGCGTCAGGAGTCCCGCGTCTTGGGCGCGGCAAGCTGCGGGAAGAACTGCGCTGTGATGCTCCTGAGGAAGGCGATGATCTGTGTCGCGGACGGGGGCGAGGCTGGGTCGGTCAACTCGGGCGGGATCGTGATCCCGGCCTGCTTGGCGTGCTCCAGCATTCCGCCGCCCATCGCCCGGCCGAGGGTGCTGAGCGCGTTGCTCATGAGCGCCTCGTCCATCTGGTAGGCGGGCACCGGGAGTGGCTTTACGTCGGGCCAGCTGGCGGGGTCGCGCGGGCTCTCGCGGGAGAGCAGGTGATCGAATGGGCGGGCGGCGGCGTCGCGGGCGGTGAACGGGTCGCCGAGGTCCCACACGTTGCGTAGCGTGGCGATCATCGACGTGTGGCGGTGCTCGTCGTTGATCACGATCCCTTCCTCGACCCACGGGGAGACGATGATCGCTGGCACCCGGTAGCCGGAGCGGTCAAATGTGAAGTCCATCTGTCCTGCGGGTGCGCTCGGGTCCGGTGGAGGCACCGGACCTGGCGGGACGTGGTCGTAGGTGCCGCCGGGCTCGTCCCAGCCGATGAAGAATGTCGTGTTGTACGCGTTGGAGCCCTCGGTTGAGGCGGCCGACCTGATCGCGCCGTAGATGCGGGCCAGGAACGCCTCGCCGCCCAGGATCGACGAAGGCGGGTCGAGCGGCACTTCGACACCCGGGCCGAGCGCTCGGCTGACGGCTGGGTGGTAGTCGCTGTGCCCCATGATCAGGTTGGGCTCGATCATGCTGAAGTCGGGCAGGGTGCCGTTGGCCACGTCATGCTCGAACTCGGAGAACGGCACGAAGTTCGTCGCCAGGCGATCCTTCAACCGCGACATGTGAATCAGGGCAGCGGCCGAGAACGACATCGGCTCCTGCACGTACACCTTCCAGGTGCGCCCGTGCGCCTCGAGCCGCTCGAACAGAGTCTCGGCAGTGTTGTGCTGCGTGAAGTTCGACGCGGGCTTGTTGATAACGAAGCCCGACGAGGTCGCGGCCGTCCAGAACGACCGGTTCATCAGCGTCTGCGAGGGAACCTCGCAGAACCAGTGATCGAACACACCGAAGCCCTTCGCGATCGCGTTGAGCACGGGCACCTGCTCCGGCGTGTAGCCGGTCATGATCTGCGCGTACTCTTCGTAGGTCGGCTGACGGCCCATCTCTGCGGTGAACGTGCTGATGTAGTCGGTGACGAACCCGTCCATGCTCGGCACCGCCCCTGGCTCGGGCGCGTTCCATGGTGCGGTGACCTGCTCGGCGAGCTTGAACCGGTTGTGCTCGTCCAGGATGTTGAACAGCTGCGTGTTGGTGTGGAAGTACTCCTCACCGGAGTCCGGGTTCGGGGCATCCATGTCCGTCGCGACCGTGTACGGGACCGTTTTGCGCTCGGCTCCGTGCTCAGCCCATTCCGGGATCGGGTTGCTCAGATCCTTTCCGATCACCCCCTCGAAGGTCTTGCCGTCCTCTGGGCCGTATAGGTGGCCCAGAAGATTGTCCAGAGACCTGTTCTCGAACAGCACCAGAACAACATGGTCCATCGCATGACTTCGATCAACCGTCAACGTGACCTCATTCCGTTCGCAGACATTGCGCCTCGGGGCGCAGAGCCGGCGAGGCTCGGCATCTCGACTCTAAACCGCTTGGAGCCTAGCCACGTCACCCGATCAGGATAAGAGATCTCACGGAATGCGACGCCGAGTCGCGCACGACCATCTCCCGTGCCGGCGCGCGCGTCGCCCGGCGACCAGGATCAACAGCGAAAATCGCCGCAACGCGTCGGATCGTCGCCGCATGGATCAGCGTCGTTGACAGGGCGGCGGTCGCCCGTCCTCAGCGCGCGCGGGCTCGCGATCGTCGCGATAGGGGTGCGGAGCGAACCTCTCGCAGTCAGGGAGCTATGCGAACGCCTCGCTCGACGGAGCCGGTCCGCAGTTGACCTTGGACCAGGCGCACCGCGCCTCACCTGGACCGTGGTTATGAAGACCAACGCGATCGCGAAAGCGGGGTCCCTGGACAAGCTGAGCCGAGAGCTTCGCGATGTGGAATGCTTGTCGAAGGCCCGAAAGCTGACGATTCCCTTTGATTTGAGGAGAGTGGGTACACAGTGAGCAGCGATATTCAGCGTTCGAGTCTGCCGATCCCTGATCGGGTTCAGCCAGGTCTGACGACGTATGACGCCAAGGATCCGGACACGAAGTTCCCGCCGATCCGGGAGGTACGCCCTCCCGCTGGCGCGCCGAACGTTTTGGTGGTGCTGCTCGACGATGTTGGGTTTGGCGCGTCGAGCGTGTTCGGGGGGCCGTGCGAGACGCCGGTCGCGGAGCGGCTCGCGAGCGCTGGCGTGCGCTACAACCGCTTTCACACGACCGCTCTGTGCGCCCCGACGCGGGCGGCGCTGTTGACTGGTCGCAACCACCATTCGGTCGGGATGGGGACGATCACCGAGGTTGCGACCTCGGCGCCCGGGTACACGTCGCTGCGGCCCAACACGAAGGCGCCGCTGGCTGAGACGTTGAAGCTGAACGGCTACTCGACAGCGCAGTTCGGGAAGTGCCACGAGGTCGCGCAATTCCAGAACGCGCCGATGATCGGGCCGTTTGACACGTGGCCGACGTTCTCGGGCTTTGAGTACTACTACGGGTTCATCGGCGCCGAGGATAACCAGTGGCACCCGACGTTGACCGAGAACATGACGCCGGTCGAGCCGCCGAAGACGCCCGAGGAGGGCTATCACCTGACCGAGGACCTGGCCGACCACGCGATCAACTACATCCGAACGCAGAAATCGCTGGTGCCGGACAAGCCATTCTTCATCTACTTCGCGCCGGGCGCGACGCACGCCCCGCATCACGTCCCGCCGGAATGGATTGAGCGCTACAAGGGCAAGTTCGCGCACGGCTGGGACCGCCAGCGTGAGATCACGTTCGCCCGCCAGAAGGAGCTCGGGGTGATCCCGCAGGACGCGGGGCTGACCGACCGTCCGGAGGGACTGCCGGCGTGGGATGAGCAGGACGAGAAGCTCAAGCCGGTGCTCGAGCGGCAGATGGAGACCTACGCCGCGTTCCTGTCGCACACCGATCACCACGTCGGTCGCGTGATCGACTGCATCGAGGAGCTCGGCCTGCTCCAGGACACGCTGATCTACTACGTCATCGGCGATAACGGCGCCTCCGCAGAGGGCACGCTGAAGGGCACCTTCAACGAGTTCATTCCGCTCAACGGACTGGGTGACGTGATCGAGACGCCCGAGTTTCTCGAGGCGCGGATCGACAAGTGGGGCACCCGGAGGCCTACAACCATTACGCGGTCGGGTGGGCGTGGGCGATGGACACGCCGTTTCAGTGGACCAAGCAGGTCGCGTCGCATTGGGGCGGCACTCGCAACGGCACGATCGTCCATTGGCCGAAGGGGATCAAGGACACCGGTGGGCTGCGCTCGCAGTTCTGCCACGTGATCGACATCGCGCCGACGGTGCTGGAGGTGGCCGGGATTCCCGAGCCCTCGACGGTGCACGGAGTCACGCAGAGCCCGTATGAGGGCACCAGCATGGTCTACTCGTTCAACGCGCCCGAGGCGCCCGAACGTCATGACCTGCAGTACTTCGAGATGCTCGGCAACCGCGGCATCTACCACAAGGGGTGGAGCGCGGTCACCTGCCATCGCAAGCCGTGGCTGCTCGCCGCAGGGGCCAAGATGGTGGCGTTCGACGATGACAAATGGGAGCTGTATGACGGCAGCACGGATTACTCCCAGGCCCACGACCTGGCCGGCGAGATGCCCGACAGGCTGCGCGAGCTGCAGCGGTTGTGGCTGATCGAGGCCACGAAGTACAACGTTCTGCCGTTGGACGATCGCACGGTCGAGCGGTTCAACCCGGAGCTGGCCGGGCGACCGGAGTACGTCAAGGGCAATAAGCAGACTCTGTATCCGGGGATGACCAGGCTGACCGAATCGAGCCTGCTGAACATCAAGAACAAGTCTTTCCAGGTCACAGCGCAGCTCGTCGTGCCCGACGGCGGGGCGCGCGGCACGATCATCGCGCAGGGCGGCAGCTTCGGCGGCTGGGGGTTGATGATCCACGAGGGCGCGGCCCGGTTCGCGTACAACCTGCTCGGCGTCAATGTGTTCCTGACCGACGCGGGGCGCCCGGTCCCGGCCGGAGAGCACCAGGTCCGCGCCGAGTTCGCCTACGACGGCGGCGGCCTCGCGAAGGGCGGCACGGTCACCCTCTACTACGACGGTGAGAAGGTCGGCGAAGGCAAGATCGCGCTCACCCAGCCGATGCTCTTCACCGCGACCGAGACGGCCGAGATCGGCTGTGAGCTCGGCACCACGGTCCTTCCGGACACCTCGCCAGAGGACACCAAGTTCACCGGCGAGATCAAATGGGTCGAGCTCTCCACCGGCGAGGACGACCACAGCCACATGATCGACCCAGACGCCATCATCCACATGCTGATCTCCAAACAGTAACCCGACGCACATCCACCATTCGACGCGGGCGACAACACCGTTCCGCGCAAGACGACGCGTAGGGAGGCGGACAGGAAAACGAACGCGTGACGAAATCACGCGGGGCACGCCAGCACACGATCCCCACGAAACCGCGAAAGCGAACCGCTCTCCGTCCAATCCCGCGCATAAAGCGGTGCGCAGCGGTCCCGACGACTACCATGCCGCAGCCGATCGAACGCTTCCACCCACCAATACGAATCGACGAGCTCGATGGCCGGGTCCGTCTGGGACTACAGGGGTTCCGGGACGTCGAAGGGACCACCCTCCAGGAGGCAGCCGACGCGCTCGTCGCGCATCTCCTCTACGTGGCCATGGTGCTGCGAGCAGGCGGCATCGGGCCACTGTCGTCCGAATGCAGCGCCGATCCAGCGATCCTCGACTTCGTCTGGAAGCTCGGCGAACACGCCCAAGCCGGAGGCGACCCGCGAGACCTGCTGTTCGGCACCAATCCGCTCGCCGCGTAACCGAGCTTGCCGACGATCGCGGACCTGCTCCCGCAAAGAACACGCCCGCTGCGCCAACGCCCTCGGCTGGACGCGATCCCGACCATCGTCAACAAATCCGCCCTTTCCGAGAGTGCGAGCTGGGTGCGTCGTCACCGTCTGAACTGAACACACGATCCAGGTCTCGCCAGCGGCAGACCCCGGCACACTGTTCCTCGCCAAACGCAGGCAGCCGCACGCTTCCGGATCGGGCTACAAGCAGGAGCGGCAGCCTTGCCCGCCGCTTTTCGGCGAACCGCAAGCGGTCGCGCCACGAACCGGACGACTGCTTCGGAACGGCGGCAGAAGGTCGTCCCGAAGGAGCGCTCCCGAATCGCTGAGCGGAAGCGAGAGCCGGGGGCTGCGGGGATCGAGCGGTGGTCATGCCGCCTCGGCGGCCGTCGCGGTGGGGAGCAGATCGAGGTGCGGGTCGAATGCGTCGGGTGGGTCGATGAGCCCGTCGGTGGCGTACTCGCCGAAGCGTTTGATCCGCTCTGTGATGTACGGCGACAGGGCAGCGACAGCGGCCGGCGTGACGTCCCAGCCCTCCGCGGCGAGCTGGCGCAGGACGGTGATCATATCCAGGGCGGCCTGTCCGCGTCAAGCGCGCGCCAGATTGATGGCGTCCTCGAGTGTCCTGGGGTCGCAGGGCGCACGAGGGCCTGCATGCCGAGATGATCGGCGCTCACGACCGTCAGAACGTGCTGTTTTGCAGGCAAGTCGTCATAATATACATTATCGAGCGTGATATGTGCACGCTCGAAGGTTCGAATGTGGCCAGGCTCGACTATTCAAGGAAATCGCAGTATCAGTGGTTTCCCGCACCGACCGGAGTGAGTTGCACGGATGCTTCACGCCTGCCTCAGCAGAGAGTCTCTCTGGGTGCTGGGGCAACTCAGCCGCAGGGTGTGCACGGACGCGGAACTCGGAGGCGACGACAGTGCGTGAGGACGCGTTCCTCGAATCAGCAGCGCTAGGAGGGCCGCCAACGCCGCGGCGAGGGCTGGGTCGGTCGTGTGCCGGCCGTTGAACCTCCCGAAGAACTCTCGGACGGGCAATCAAAAGGAGACGGAATGGTGCGTAGCATGGGTTGGGCGCGGACGCGAACATGGAGATTGACTGGAGACGTCTCGCATAACTTGAGGCATCGTGCGGTCATGCCCCTGACCGTTCTGCTAACCATCTGCGCGAGCCTGCTCGTGTCACCTGCGGTGGCGCTCGCTGGCGGCGGAAACACCGTCGAGAACGCGCCCGCGATCGTATCGGGCCAGACGGTGACTGGGAACACCGCGGCAGACGCGGTCATCTCCGGCAACCTGAAGTCCGAGCAGAAGGACTGCGTCCAAGACGTCGAACTGTGGAGCGTGAACGTGACCGCCGCCGGCGCCGACGTCGTCTTCACCGGCAAGACGATCGCGCCCGGCGGCAATATGGACATGATCGCCTACCCGCCCGGCATCACCGACGCACTGCTAAAGGGCACAACGCCGATTGCGAACGTCCAATACGGCAACGTGGATAGAGGCATGAGCTTCAACGCCCCGCTCGCGGGGACTTGGATCATCGCGGTGGGACCCGACTGCGATTACCCCGGCAGCAACGGCCCATACGAGTTCACGCTCGAGCTGGTGACCGTCGCGTCCGCACCGACCGCGGTGATCTCGACGCCCGCGGGTGGCGGGACGTACGCCGTGGGCCAGTCGGTGCCCACCGCGTTCTCTTGCACCGACGGCGCTAGCGGGCCCGGGATTCAGTCGTGCGCCGACAGCAACGGCTCAAACAGCCCCGGGACGCTGAACACCGCGACACGCGGATCGCATACCTACACCGTGACCGCGACCAGCAAGGATGGACAGACCGGGATCGCGTCGATCAACTACACAGTGTTCGCGTCCGGGTCGCTGGCGCTCGGCGGTAGCGCCAAGGTGTCAAGCAGCGGTGTCGCCGGCGTGTCGCTGTCCTGCTCGGGCGCGGCGGGCGAGATCTGTGCCGGCAGGCTGACGCTTACAGTCAGCGTGAAGACGAAGATCGAGCGTCACACGAAGACGATCATCGAGACCACAACCGTCACGCTCGGGTCGACTAACTACAGCCTGGCGGCGGGCAAGACGACAACATTGAGCGTCAAGCTGTCGAAACCAGGCCTGAAGCTGCTCGACGCGACCAGCGACAACGAGCTGACTGCCAAGGCGTGGGCGACGCCGCGCACGGGGAGCACGGTCACAGAGATCGTGACCCTGATCGGGCCACGGCCCCGAAAGAAGGCCACGAAGACGTAGCCAGACTGGGGTAGGGTCGGCGGGAGGCGCCCACACCGCGCGGCTGTACGAGCCCGACTGGCGCTGGTTTCCTCCCGCCGCCGCATCGATCCGTGCGAGCGGTTTTCCCGCACACGGCTCACCGACGTTCTTCA
>JBKQKK010000008.1:0-26483 GCA_052147535.1 Solirubrobacteraceae bacterium
GGGGCCGCCCACGGGCGGCCCCGCCGGAGACACCGAATCAGGATCTAGACGGGTAGCGTTTGGCCCGAGTACAGCTTCGTGACGCGCACGGTCCCGGCCGGTGCCGCGTGGATGCACAGCTGGCACAGGACGCACTCGTCCAGGTTCTCGGCGACGATCTCAACACCGGCCGTGCCGGCCTTGAAGATGTCGACGGGGCAGACCTCGGCGAGCTTGGCGGCGAGCGCCGCATCGCCGGCGACGGACGGGTCGACCTCGACCGCTATGAACAGAGGCTCACTCATGCTCGTTCACCGATCCTCTCCTTAACGAGTTGCGGGATCTGCGAGATCTCTTCCGCGACCACGATTCCGGCCTGCGCCAGACGCGCGATCTTCTCGCTGGCCGTGTCCTCCTTGCCTTCGACGATCGTGCCCGCGTGGCCGAAGCTCATCCCCGGCATCTCGTCCATGAAGCGTCCGGCCATGAACGCGATCACCGGCAGCCGCGAGCTCTCCTCGGTCACGTAACGCGCGAGCTCGGCCTCCATGCGGCCGCCGGGCTCGGTGTAGATCACGATCGCCTTGGTCTCCACGTCAGCCTCGAACAGCGGCATCAGCTCGGCATAGCTGGAGCCGATGATCGCGTCGCCGCCGATCGAGACGGCGGTCGACTGGCCGAGCCCGGCTGCCGTCAGCGTCGAGGACATCTCGGTGGTCATCCCGCCGCTGCGGGAGATTACGCCGACCGGGCCTGGGGTGTAGGACTTCGCGGCGTCCTTCGCGGGGCCGCCGATCCCGCCCATCTTGACCACATCGGGAACGATCATCCCCAGACAGTTGGGGCCGATGATGCGCGCGCCCTGCTCGGAGGCGTATTCGACCATCTGCGCGACGTCGCCGCGGGGGATGCGCTCGGTGACGATCACGATCAGCTTGACGCCGTTTGCGAGCGCCTCCAGAACCGCGTCCTTGGTGAACGCGGGGGGGACGGTGACGACGGAGCCGTCGATCGGACCGCCGTGGTGCGCAACGGCCTGGGCGACGGTGTCGAACACCGGCACGCCGTGCACGTCGCGGCCAAGGCGGCCGGGGGTGACGCCGCCGACGATCTTTGCGCCCTTGCCGTAGTCCAAGCACTCACGGGTGAGGTTCACTGCCTCGCGGCCGGTGATGCCCTGGACGATGAACGTTGTGTCTGCGTTGACGAGGATCGACATCAGGCGCTCGCGCTCCCTTGGATCTTGACGACCGCGCGCCGCGCCGCCTCATGCAGCGAGACGCTCCGGTCGGCGTACTCAACTCCGTACTTGTCGAGAATCTTGAAGCCCTCCTCTTCCCACGCACCGGGGATCCGGAAGATCGCGATCTTCTCGGCGGGGTCGTAGCCGAGCTCGACACATGCCTTGATCACGCCGCGCGCGACGATGTCCACGCGCGTGTTGGAGACGATCGACATCATCACCGCGATCTTGTCGACGCCCGGTTTCTGGAGGACCAGCTTCGCCAGCCCGCATGCTTTGCGAACCGACGGGTTACCGCCGATCTCGCAGTAGTTGGCGGGCTCGCCGCCGTGGTGGCGGACAGCGTCGAACAGGGTCAGCGAGCCGCCGCCGGCGCCGATCACCAGGCCGAGGTTGCCGTCGAACTCGGTCACATTGCCGGCGACGCCGCGGTGATCCTGGGCGTCGACCTGCTCTCCGGCCAGCTCGAAGGGCGTCGCCTCGCGCGCCTGCCGGGTCTCCTCGTCGCCGACTCCGAGCTCGTGCAGCACCGCCTTCTGGCGCCCACGGGCCTCGTTCTCCATGTCCATGTGCGCGTCCAGCGCGATGAACGAGCCATCGACGAGCTCACCCAAAGGGTTGATCTCGGCGAGCGTCATGTCGTACTCGATGAACAGCTTGGCGAGTCGCGCGATGATCGGCGTCAGCCGGTTCAGCGCCGATCCGGTGATGCCCAGCGACGCGATCAGCTGCTTGGCCTGCCAGTCCGAGAACGGGCGCAGGGTCGAGAAATGAGCACGCGCCACGTGGTCGGGATGCTCCTCGGCGACCTGCTCGATGTCGATGCCGCCCATGTCGGAGAACAGCATCACGGGGCGCTTGCGGATCCCGTCCCAAACGACGCCGGCGTAGTACTCGTGCTTGACCGCCGCCTTGGAGTCGACCAGCACGCCGCGCGGCATGTGGCCGTTGATCTCGAGGTTGAGCACGTGCTCGGCGTGCCGCTCCGCCTGCTCGGGGTCATCCGCGAACTGCACACCGCCGGCCTTCATGCGGCCGCCGGTCAGAACCTGCGATTTGATAACTACCGGTCCGGCGATCTGCTCGGCGATCCGCCGAGCCTCGTCTGCCGTCGTGGCGAAACCGTGCTTTGTGACCGGTATGCCGGCCTTGGCGACGATCGCCCGGGATTCGTATTCGAAGAAGCGCATGGCGATTTTGCAATCTAGCGCGCATGTGGTATAGGGCGCAGTCCGATAGGGTGCCGTCCGCCCCGTAGGTGATCGCGCCGGCGATCGCCGGCGCGCAAGCTCATGCCCATTTCGCCGAACGGGCGACGGTCGCGATCCGCCTGACCGCTAGGAGCTGGGTTCTCAGATAAAATACATAGAGTCGATGTGCAAACCCTTATTGGTCAAAGAGGTCGGAATGCGATTGTCGAAGTTTCACCTGAACCCGCGTCGAGGAGCCGCCGCGGCGCTCGCGGGGGTGGCGCTCGCGGGCGCCGTGGCGGGCTGCGGCGGTGCGGCCGACACGACGAGCAGCTCCGGCTCGCACGGCTCTTCGTCCACATCCGCCGGTGCTTCCACGCCGCTGGCCCTGGTCGCATACTCGACCCCGCAAGCCGCCTACGCCGCGCTGATCGGAGCCTTCGAGCACACGACGTCACCCGGGAAGGGCGTCAGCTTCACCGAGTCGTTCGGTGCGTCCGGAGCGCAAAGCCGCGCGGTCGACACAGGACAGCCGGCCGACGTGGTCGCGTTCTCGACCACGCCCGACATAACGCGGCTGGTCAAGGACGGGATCGTCGCCAAGAGCTGGGACGCCAACCAGCAGAAGGGGATCGTCGCCGACTCCGTCGTCGTGATCGTCGTGCGTAAGGGCAACCCGATGAAGATCAGCGGCTGGGATGACCTGATCAAGCCCGGTATCAAGGTGATCACGCCGAACCCGTCCACCTCCGGAAGCGCTCGCTGGAACATCCTGGCGGCGTACGGGGCGCAGCTCAAGGAGGGCAAGACCCCGGCGCAGGCACTCGCGTACGTGCGCACGCTGCTCACCAAGAACGTGACCGACCAGCCCTCCAGCGCGAGCGCCGCACTGCAGGCCTTCACCAGCGGCGAGGGTGACGTGCTGCTCGACTACGAGAGCGATGCGATCGCTGCGGAGAAGGCGGGCGACGCCGTCCAGTACGTCGTTCCCAAGCAGACGATCCTGATCCAGACGCCGATCGCGGTGACTAGCAAGAGCACCCACCAGGCCGCGGCGAAAGCGTTCGTGAACTGGCTGTGGTCCGAGCAGGCGCAGACGATCTGGGCGCAGGAGGGATATCGCCCGGTGCTGGGGTCGGCGCTGGCGGCTTACGCGAGCAAGTTTCCGACGCCGCCCGAGCTGTTCACGATCAGCGACCTCGGTGGCTGGACGAAGGTGAGCAAGACGTTCTTTGCGCCGTCGACCGGATCGATCACGAAGATCGAGGCGGCAGCCGGGGTTCCCACTGCCGCCAGCTAGCACCTTCGCGACGCCGCGCGCGCGGGCGCGGCGCCGGCTAACCGTTCGCCGTCGTAGCGGGCTGGGCCTCGGCCTGGCGACGCTCTACATGAGTTTGATCGTGCTGATCCCGTTGGCCGCGGTAGCGGCCAACGCGTTCTCCGGCGGCCTCGATGGCTTCTGGAGCGCGGTCACCGGCAGCGTCGCGCTGCGCGCGCTCGGCGTGACGCTGGGCGCCTCCGCCGTGGTCGCGGCGATCGGCGCGGTGATGGGCACGCTCGTCGCCTGGGTGCTCGTGCGCGACGAGTTCCCCGGCAAGCGGATCGTGGGCGCGCTGATCGACCTGCCGTTCGCGCTGCCGACGATCGTCGCCGGGCTGACGCTGCTGGTCCTCTACGGACCCGACAGCCCGCTCGGCATCCACCTTGCGTTCACGCGCGCGATCGTCGTGATCGCGCTGCTGTTCGTGACGCTGCCGTTTGTCGTGCGCTCGGTGCAGCCGGTGCTGATCGAGCTCGACAAGGACGTCGAGGAGGCGGCAGCGTCGCTGGGCGCGTCGAACGCGACGACCTTCCGCCGGGTCATCCTGCCGGCGCTGCGCCCGGCGATCGTGTCCGGCGCGGCGCTGGCGTTCGCGCGCTCCGTGGGCGAGATCGGGACGCTGGTGCTGATCGCCGGCAAGGTCCAGATCGCGAGCATCGTGATCTACGCCGACATCGAAAGCGATGCGACCCAGGCCGCCTCCTCCCTGTCGATCGTGCTGCTGGCGATCTCGCTGGCGATCTTGTTCGCGCTGAGGCGCTATGGAAAGGCAAACGTTGCGCATTAGCCGCCGCGCCAGGGTGTCGCTGCGCACGATCGCGCTGGCCTACCTGGCGCTGATGCTGGTGGCGCCGCTCGGCGTCGTGTTCGTGAACACCTTCGAGCACGGAATCGCGATCGCCTGGGACTGGGTCACAACGCCGGCGGCGATCAGCGCTTTCTGGCTGACGGTGATGATCGCGGCGATCGCCGTGCCGCTCAACACGATCTTCGGCGTCGGCTGCGCGCTCGTGCTGGTCCGCGGCCGCACGCGCGGCCGGGCGCTGCTCGATGCGCTGATCGACCTGCCGTTCGCGGTCTCGCCGGTGATCGTCGGGCTCGCGCTGCTCTTGGTATACGGCCAGAGCGGGATCTTCGGGAAGTGGTTCGCTGCGCACGGCATCCAGATCATCTACGCGCCGCCGGGCATGATCATCGCGACCGTGTTCGTGTCGCTGCCGTTTGTGGTGCGCGAGGTCGCGCCGGTGCTGATGGAGGTCGGCGACTGCCAAGAGGAGGCTGCCGCGACCCTCGGAGCGTCCTCCGGGCAGACGTTCTGGCGCGTTACCCTGCCGACGATCCGCTGGGGGGTAGCGTATGGAGTCGTGCTGACGACCGCCCGCGCGCTCGGTGAAATCGGTGCGGTGCTGGTCGTCTCCTCGAATGTCCCCGGGTCGACGCTGACGCTGCCGCTGCTCGTCTACGACCGCAGCCAGCAGATCGGCTCGGCGGCGAGCACCGGCAGCTACGCGGTCGCCACCGAACTGGCGCTGATGTCGCTGGCTGTGCTGGCCGTGATGACAGTTCTCGGAGCGAGGCGGAAGGACGTCACATGAGGATCGACGTTGACGGCGTCTCCAAGCGCTTCGGTGATTTCACAGCCCTCGAGGCGGTGACGCTGGAGGTGCCGGAAGGCTCGCTGACCGCGCTGCTCGGTCCGAGCGGGTCCGGCAAGTCGACGCTGCTGCGGATCATCGCCGGGCTCGAGACGCCAGACGTCGGCAGCGTGATGATCGAGGGCGGCGATGTCACCAACATGCGTCCGCAGGATCGCGGGATCGGCTTCGTATTCCAGCACTACGCCGCATTTGCGCACATGACCGTGTTCGAGAACGTCGCCTTCGGCCTGCGGATCCGCAAGCGTCCTCGCCAGGAGGTGCAGGCTCGGGTCGACGAACTGCTCGCGCTGGTCGGATTGACCAAGTGGGCGCAGCAGCGCCCGCACCAGCTCTCCGGCGGCCAGCGGCAGCGGATGGCTCTGGCGCGGGCGCTGGCTGTGGCACCGCATGTGCTGCTGCTCGATGAGCCGTTCGGGGCGCTTGACGCGACGGTCCGCGCCGAGTTGCGCGAGTGGCTCACACGGCTGCATGACGAGCAGGGCGTCACGACGGTGCTGGTAACCCACGATCAGGAGGAGGCGATGGAGGTCGCCGACCGGATCGCGGTGATGAACGCGGGCCGGATCGAGCAGGTCGGCTCGCCGCGCGAGATCTACGATCGACCCGCCTCGGACTTCGTGATGCGCTTCGTCGGGCCGGTGAGCACGCTTGGGGGGCGGTTGGTGCGTCCACATGACGTGAGCGTCTCGCTGGTCCCGGTGCCGGACGCGATCGAGGCGATGGTGCGGCGCGTGATCCACCTCGGGTTCGAGGTCCGGATCGTGCTCGAGCAACCCTCGGGCGAGGTCGCCAGCGCACAACTCACGCGCGGTCAGACCGATGAGCTGGAGTTGCAGCGCGGCGATATCGTCTACGTGCGCCCGCCCGTGGCGCCGCCGGTAGCCTCACCGCCGGGAGCCTCACCGCTGGCAACCTCACCGCCGCCAGCAACCTCGGTCGCCGCCGACGCCTAGCCTGCAGCTACCGCGTGACCCAGGCCTCCGGATCCTCCGCGAGCTGATCGATCTCGTGCGGCAGCTTGCCGTTCGCCACGTCCGCGACCGTCACGTGCTCGACCACCTTGCGCAGGTTTGCGCGCACCGCGATCCACACGCGCGGCAGCGCCTCCGACGCACCGCGGTAGGTTGACTCCTCGGGCGGGCCTCCGCGGACGCTCGCCAGCGGACCCTCGACCGCTCTGATCACGTCGGCGATCGTGATCGCAGCTGCGGGCTTTGCCAGCCGGAAGCCACCCTCGGCGCCGCGATGCGAGCGCACGATCCCCGCGTGCCGAAGCTCGCCGAGGATGTTCTCCAGGAAGTTCAACGGGATCTCCTGTGCGGTTGCGATCCGCTCCGCCTTGACCGGCTTCTCGTCGCTTTTCGACGCGAGCTCGACGACCGCGCGGACGGCGTAATCAGCTTTGGCTGAGATTCGCATGCGGTTTCAGTATTACGCCGCGGATCACGAAAAGCCTCTAGAAGCCGTAGGCGACGCGCAGATCCTCGTCCTTGGCGGCGAGCATCGCGGCGAGCCCGACCATCACCTGGCACTGCTTCCAGCTCGCGTCGTCCTGCATCTTGCCGTCGATCATGTGCACGCCGCGCCCGTCCGGGATCGCCTCGATCACCTTCTTGGCGAACTTGACCTCGTCGGGATCGGGGCTGAACACCTTCTTGGCGATCGCGATCTGCGCCGGGTGCAGCGACCAGGCGCCGACGCAGCCGAGCAGGAACGCGGCGCGGAAC
This sequence comes from Solirubrobacteraceae bacterium, assembly GCA_052147535.1. GTDB lineage: Bacteria > Actinomycetota > Thermoleophilia > Solirubrobacterales > Solirubrobacteraceae > Palsa-465. Next base: position 7,119 of record JBKQKK010000008.1, read on the forward strand.
TGGGTCTCGCAACCGATCTCGTCACGGATGTCGCCGAACGGCCCGTAGAACGGAAGCAGGCCGGCGGAGGTGCAGGCGTCGACCATGCGCGCGATCGAGTAGTGCCAGAGATCCTGCATGGCGCTCGCGCGCGGAGCGTCCGGGTGCTCGAGATCGGGATCCTCGATCGTGCGGTAACCGGGGTGTCCACCGCCGATCCGAGTGGTCTTCATCCGCCGCGACGCCGCTAGGTCGGCGGGTCCGAAGCTCATCCCCTGCATGCGCGGCGAGGCCATCGCGATCTCCTCGAGATTGACGACGCCGGTCCCGGTCTCGAGGATCGCGTGGATCAGGATCGGCTTGTGGAGCCCGGCCTTCGCCTCGAGTTGGGCCAGCAGGCGGTCCACGTAATGGATGTCGTCCGCGTGCTCGATCTTCGGCACCATGATCACGTCGAGCTTGTGGCCGATCTCGCGCACGATCGTGATCAGGTCGTCGAGCATCCAGGGTGATTCGAGCGCGTTGATGCGCGTCCACAGTTGCGTGTCGCCCAGGTCCATCTCCTTGCCGACCTTGACGAGCCCCGCCCGCGCGGCCTCTTTGCGGTCGACCGGAATCGCGTCCTCGAGGTTGCCAAGGAGGATGTCGACGCTGGCGGCAATCGCAGGCGCCTTCGCGACCATCTTCTCGTTGGAGAAGTCGAGGAAGTGGATCATGCGCGAAGGCCTGAACGGGATCTCGCTCAGCGGCTTGGGAGCTCCGATCGCCAATGGCTTGAGGTAGTCGCGTGGGTTCTGCACAGTGGTTCTCCTTTCGGTAACCGAAAACTAGCGCCGACACTACCCCTCGCGCTGCCTGGCGCTCCCCGTTGGCTTGAGGAGTGGCATCCTCTATCGGTCACAACATGTTTAGATCGGAGATCCGATGAGCGCAGTCGAGACTGATCAGGGCGCCCGCGAGGCCAGCGGCGCGCATCCCTACGGCCGTTACCTCGAGGAATTCACGGTGGGCGACGTTTACAAGCACTGGCCGGCGAAGACCGTGACCGAGGCGGATGACCACCTGTTCTGTCTGATCACGATGAACCACCACCCGCTGCACCTCAACGACGTCTATGCGAAGGGGTCGCAGCAGGGCAAGAACGTCGTCGTCGGCCCGCTCGTCTACTCGCTGGCACTGGGGATGAGCGTCTCGGACGTGAGCGGCAAGGCGATCGCCAACCTCGCCACCGAGGAGTTGAGCCATCCGGCCCCGGTGTTCCACGGGGACACGCTGTTCTGCGAGTCGGAAGTGCTCGAGGTCAAGGAGTCGAAGTCAAAGCTCGACCGTGGCACCGTGAAGGTCCACACCCGCGTGCTGAACCAGGACGGCATCTTGGTCGCCCAGTTCAAGCGGCTGGTCCTGGTCCCGCGCAAGGAGCACGGACCGAAGGACATACCGGTAGCCGGCAACGTTGAGTAGAAAGCCACACTCGGCGATCAGTAATTTTCCGAGAACGAAGGCGACGCTCCGGCGGTAGCCTAGCCGTGTATCCAAATTTTCTGAGGAGTCCCTCACCATGTCCCACACTGCGTTCGCGCAGCAAGCCACGACCAGCAACGCCCGCCTCAAGGCGTGGGTCGAGGAGATCGCTGCGCTGGCTGAACCCGACGATATCCACTGGTGCGACGGTTCCGCGGAGGAGTACGACCAGATCGCCCAGATCCTGATCGACTCCGGGACGTTCAAGAAGCTGTCCGACGCCAAGCGCCCGAACTCGTATCTGGCGCTGTCGGACCCGGGCGACGTTGCCCGTGTCGAGGATCGCACGTTCATCTGCCCGGAGCGCGAGTCCGATGCCGGGCCGACCAACCACTGGCGGGACCCGGTCGAGATGCGCACGGCGCTCAGCGAGCTGTTCGAGGGCGCGATGCGCGGGCGCACGATGTACGTCGTGCCGTTTTCGATGGGCCCGCTCGGCTCGTCGATCTCCTACATTGGCGTGCAGCTGACTGATTCGCCGTACGTGGTCGCCTCGATGCGGATCATGACCCGGATGGGTCAGGCTGCGCTCGACGTGCTCGGCGCCGACGGCGACTTCGTCCATTGCCTGCACTCGGTCGGCATGCCGCTGAAGCCGGGCGTCGAGGACGTGCCGTGGCCGTGCAACGCCGACAACAAGTACATCGTCCACTTCCCCGAGACGCGCGAGATCTGGTCATTCGGATCGGGCTACGGCGGCAACGCGCTGCTGGGCAAGAAGTGCTTTGCGTTGCGGATCGCTTCGGTGATGGCGCACGACGAGGGCTGGCTCGCCGAGCACATGCTGATCCTGAAGCTGACCTCGCCGGAGGGCGTCGTCAAGTACGTCAGCGCGGCGTTCCCGAGCGCTTGCGGCAAGACCAACCTCGCAATGCTGATTCCGAGCCTCCCCGGCTGGAAGGTGGAGACGATCGGCGACGACATTGCGTGGATGAAGTTCGGTGCTGACGGCCGCCTGTACGCGGTCAACCCTGAGGCCGGCTTCTTCGGCGTTGCCCCCGGCACCGGCGAGGACACCAACCCCAACGCGGTCGCGACGATCAGAGCCAACTCGATCTTTACCAACTGCGCGCAGACCCCGAACGGCGACGTCTGGTGGGAGGGTCTGACGCACCAGCCGCCGGAGATGGCGACCGATTGGCACGGCAAGGAGTGGACGCCGGCGACCGAGCACCCGGCCGCGCACGGCAACGCCCGCTTCACCACCCCGGCCTCGCAGTGCCCGTGCATCGCGCCGGAGTGGGAGGACCCAGCCGGCGTACCGATCGACGCGATCCTGTTCGGGGGCCGCCGCTCGACGGTGATCCCGCTGGTGCACGAGGCCCGGACCTGGAGTCACGGCGTGTTCATGGGCTCGATCATGTCCTCGGAGACGACCGCGGCGGCCGCCGGCGAAGTTGGCCGGCTGCGCTGGGATCCGATGGCGATGCTGCCGTTCTGCGGCTACCACATGGCGGACTACTGGCGGCACTGGCTGAAGCTCGGTCAGCGCGAGGGCGCTCAGCTCCCGAAGGTGTTCTACGTCAACTGGTTCCGCAAGAGCGCGGAGGGCAAGTTCCTGTGGCCGGGCTACGGCGAGAACTCGCGCGTGCTGGCGTGGATCTTCCGCCGTTGCGAGGGCACGGCGGAAGCGGTCGACACCGTGATCGGACGGGTCCCCCGGGTCGGCGCGGGCGGCATCGACGTCAGCGGCCTCGACATCAGCACCAATGCGATGGAGAAGCTGCTGGAGATCGACATCGACGGCTGGAAGGCGCAGTTGCCGCAGATGCACGAGCACTATGCGGCGTTCAGTGACAAGCTGCCGGGCGAGCTGCGCGAGCAGCTGGTCTCGCTCGAGACGCGTCTGCGGAGCTAGATCGATAGACGGTCCTGCCGGCATCGCTCAGCGCCTGCTGCACAGCGCGGCCCTCTCGGGGGTCGCGCCGGCGTTATGGCTGCTCTGGTTTTCCGGGACTCTTAGCTTCACGGGTTAGAGTGCCCGCGAGTAGCTGTGGCCCTTCCGTTCGTTCCATCTGACGCCGGCCTGCTTGCATTGCAGGCCGGCGTTGTCGCGGCACCGCGAGCGATCGGCCCGATCCCGCAGCTGCAGCGCTTTCGCGGACGCGGCTGGGCGATCGTCCCGGTCGCCTCGATCGTCGGGGTGATCTTCGCGATCCGCTATGCGTCGGGCACGGCCACCTGGCTAACCTACCTGGCGCTGGTCGCGGTGCCGGTGCTGGCCGCGATCGCGCTCGGCTGGGTCGCGCGCGGCGCGCGACCGCCGCTGGCGATCCTGGCGGCGGGCCTGTTCATCCTGGTGTGGCGCTCGCCGAGCTCGCTCGCGGGCGAGGCGGCGGAGGCGATCCTCTCGGGGCTCAGCTGCGTCACGCTCGGGGTGCTGCTCGGATCGGTGACCCCGAGCAGCTGGCTGAAGGCCGGGATCCTGGCGATGGCCTGTGCCGATGTCTGGCTGGTCGCCTCCGATCTGCTGCAGCATCCGAACAGCGTGCTGGAGGGCGCCGCACCGGGCGGCGGGCTGCCGCAGCTCCAGAGCGAGCAGTTCGGCTCGGTGACGATGGGATACGGCGACCTGTTCGTCGCGGCGCTGCTAGGCGCCGTCTACGCGGGGCAGCGCAGGCTCCAGCTCGGCGCGGCGCTGCTCACGTTCGTGCTCGCGTGCGCGTTCGACTTGCTGTTCTTCGTCGTCAACGAGCTTCCGGCAACGGTCCCGGTGGCGCTTGCGATGTGCGTGCTCCAAGTCGGAGTCCTCAGGCGCTGGGCCGGCTCCTCGGCGGCGCTGAGGAGCGGGCTGCGAACGCTCACCGGCGGTCAGCGAAGCCGGTCCTACTAGCCCGACCGGACCAGCTAGTGCTGCGTGCTGCCGGTCGAAGCCGGAGGTCGCGACTCCTCCGCGAGCGAGGTGATCGCGAGCGCGCCGTGCGCCGCCTCCACGAGCACTTCGGTCGCCTCCTCCGCCGAGCGGGCGTAGAGCTCGACCAGCAGGTGCACGACGATCCGATCCTCGTCATGCTTGTGGAAGCGAACGTGCGTGAAGAACTCCCTCGTGCCGTGGTCGCCGAAAGCGGCGTAGGACAGTGCGTCGCCGGCCTCCGGGCCGGAGCACGTCTCGACGTCCTCAGCGTCGACGGTGACCGTGCAGGACGCGACCCATGGGGTACCGGTGACCATCCGCTCCCAGCGGTCCTCGATCGGCTCCAGGCGGCCGTTGTGGAAGCCGAGGTGTGGCTGATCGTGCATGCACTCTCGGCATTGCACGACCGCTTCCTGCATCTCGTCGACGACCTCGCCACGCTGGCCGGTGTCGGGGTCGATGCGGTGAATCCCCTCGTAGTGAACCTGCACCTCGAGGTTCTGAGACCAGCACCGGTAGCAGCGCAGCCAGCTGCGGACGTCTGTTGAGCCCTCCATCCTCATGATTCTACGAGCACGCCGTGACGATCCGTTTACGGGGGGCCTGGCGATGCGCGAGCCCGCACCGATCGGGGTGCTTAACGTCAACTGCCCCGACGATCTGCGGCGCGCCGCGGCGATGCTACTGCTACGGTCGCCCAAGGTCTGATCAGCCGAACGTGAAGTCGTAGGCGCTGACGCCGGGTGGTAGCTGGACGGTCACGAGGAACTGCGCATCCGCGCTGAGCTTGACGAGGTTGTAGAGCCGTTGCGCGCGGATCGTGAAGTACCCACCTGGGCCCACATCGGCGCCGCGGTCGGCCGCCGGGATCGGCTGGCCGCCGAGCAGCACGCGGCCGCTGCGGGGCACCCCACCGGCGGAGGTCATCACCAGGTAGACGTCGCGCGCCTGGACTCCGCCCTCGATCTCTGCCCCCGAGGAGACGGGCGTGATCGACTCAGATCCGACCTTCCACTTACCGCCCAGCGCGAACTCGTTGAGCTGGAGGTCGGCGCTGGCTCGGTAGCGGCTGACGCCCGGCGTCAGCGGCTGCTCGAAGCCCTGCGCGCGCTGTGGATTCAGATACGTCTCAGGCGTGCCCAGGTTGGTCGAGGCCATGATCGCGTGCGCGGTCGTCGGCGGCGGCAGCAGGTGCGCTCCGGCCTCGTAGAGCAGTGCGCGCACTGCCGCCTCGTCGGCTTTGTAGTCGCCTTCGCCGAACTGCGTATGCCGGACCTCGCCGCCGGCGTCGATCAGGTACTCAGCCGGCCAATACTCGTTCTGGTAGGCGTTCCAGGTTCCGTAGCGGTTGTCCTGGACGACTGGGTAGGTGATGCCGTCGGCGGCGATCGCCTGCTGCACGTTGCTCGCGATCTGCTCGAACGTGAACTCCGGCGTCTCGACGCCGACGACATCGAGGCCGTAGGCGTGGTAGTGGCTGTACAGGCCTTCGACGAACGGCAGCGTGCGGATGCAGTTGATGCAGGTGTAGGTCCAGAAGTCGACCAGTACGACGTGGCCGCGCATGCTCGCGAGCGTCAGCGGTTCCTCGCCGGGCGTGTTGAACCACTGCTGGGTGTCGGTGAATGGCGGCGCGGCGCCGAGCTCCTGCAGCGGCGGCGTCTTCACGCCCGCGATCGACACGCCCGGAGCGTCGGCGGCCGGGACGCCCCTGGCGGTCTTGGCGCGCGCCACGAACCGCGACTCCGCGCGCAGAGAGGCGAGCCGGTTCTCCACACTCTGCGAAGACTCCAGCGCGTGCGTCGGGTCGATCAGGAAAGCCGGCAGCGACTTGTCCTTGGCGAGCGCCTCCTCGAAGCGCACGTCGAGGTTGAAGATCATCGCGACTCCTGTGAGCAGCAGCACGGCGCCCAGTGATCGCTCGACGACGTGTCCGCGCGCGGCTGCGCGAATCCGCCCGAGCAGGGCGCGGCCGCCGAATGCATACAGCAGCAGCACGGCGCCCAAACCGGCAGAGTACGACAGCGCCACCAGGACGACGCGCAGCGTCGGGCCGCTCGAGGCGCTGACGGACGTGACCGCCGCTAGGATCGGACCGGCGCAGGGTGCGCACACGAAGCCGAGCGCGCCTCCGACGCCGACGCCCGACCAGAAGCCGTCACCACGGGTCTTGGGGCCAAAGCGCGCCAGCCTCGAGAGCGGCGCCTGCACGTACTTGGCCAGCTCCGGAATCAGCATCAACAACCCGAACGCGATCAGCACGGCGATCGCGAGCGTGCGGGCCGCGCCGCTGGCAAGCCCGACGCCCTCGACCAGTTGGGCCAGGGCGACGATCGCGATCGTGAACGTGGCGGCCAGCCCGAGCACGATGCCCAGCGGCCGGCGGGCCCCGCCGAGCGCGCTCGCGGACAGCAGCGCCGGCAGCACGGGAAGCACGCACGGCGTTATGGCGGTGCCGGCGCCCGCGATCACGGCGAAGATCATCAACAGCACCATCTGTTGGAATGAATGATCCTCAGCCGTTATTGCGGTTCGATTAACCCGCCCGGATTAGCCGCAGACGGGCGTGGGACGTATATGGGCTATCTGGCGCATTAGCTCTTAGGCTGGTCCCTTGGAGACGCCGGCTGCCCGTTTCCCTTGCGTTACCCACCGATCGCCGACGTCGTCCGCTCAGGCTGGATGAAGCCCGGCTCGCCGATGTGGTGCTTGAGCTCCTTGCGCCCCTGCTGCCGCGCGAGCCGCGCGAACGGGATCAGCTCCTCCTCGGTGAAGCCGCGGATCGCCACGGCGTTGATCTTGACCGGATGCGCGTGGGGGAGGGCAGCGAGCGTCGCCAGGCCCTGGAGCACCTTGCGGCAGGGCGTCCCGGCGCGTCAGCTCATAGAAGCGGTCGCGCTGCAACGAGTCAACCGACACGTTAAAGCGGTCGACGCCGGCCTGCACGAGCGCGGCCGCGTCCCGCGCCAGCAGGTAGCCGTTGGTTGTCAGTGACAGCTCGTGGACGTCATCGAGCGCGGCAAGCATCGTCACCAGCAGCGGAAACCCACGCCTGACGAGCGGCTCGCCGCCGGTCAGCCGGACGTCGTGCACGCCGAGCTCGCCGAGCAGCGCGACGATCCGGATGATCTCCTCGAACCGCAGGATGTCTGCGTGCTCCACCCATGGCAGTCCCTCAGCCGGCATGCAGTACTGGCAGCGGAAGTTGCAGCGGTCGGTTACGGACACGCGGAGGTCGCCGATCAGGCGTTCGTGTCCGTCGCGAAGCGGCTCCGCCGTCATCGGGCTAAGCCTACGCCCGCATTGAACGCGTCACGCAGCGTCTGGGGCCGCACGCGATCGAGGACCAGCGCGGGGGCGCCTCAGGCGGGCAGCGCAGCGCGCGCTCGGAGCGCCGCCGTCAGCCCGGGGACGTCCAGACCGCGGTCCTGGGCGCTGAGAAAGCGCTCCGCTTCGCGCCGCCCGCCGAGCGCGCGCAAGCCGCGCTCCCCGTACTCGGTGACGAAGTCCGCGAGCGCGTGCGCGCGGCGCGAGGCGAGCCGCCGAGCACCCAGATCCAGGCCGGCCCAATGCTCGTCCAGTGCGTCCAGCAGCTCGTCGATCCCGCGCGGCGGGGAGATCGAGGATACGGCCACCACGCGCGTGCGCTGGGCGCCTAGCGAGCGCAGCGAAGCGTGCAGGTCGGCGATCGCGCGCATCGCGACGCGGCCGAGGTCCGCCTTGGTGACGACGAGCACGTCGGGAACCTCCATGATCCCCGCCTTGAGGAACTGCAGCACGTCGCCGGAGCCGGGCTGGATCACTACGGCGACCGAATCGGCGACCTCCGCGACACGGTCTCCGACTGGCCGACGCCGACGGTCTCGATCACGACCACGTCGAACGCCACCGCGAGCGCGTCAGCGCCCGCGCGGGTCGCGGGAGCGAGACCCCCGAGCCGGTCACCCGCGGCCATCGAACGGATGAACACGCTGCGGTCGGCAGGGTCGTAGTCGATCCGTGCGCGATCGCCGAGCAGTGACCCGCCTGAGCGCTTGGAGCTCGGATCGACCGCGAGCAGCGCGACCGACCGCCGACGCGCTCGCCACCCCGCTAGGAGCCGCGAGAGCAGAGTCGACTTGCCGACGCCGGGCGGGCCGGTGATACCGACCACGTGCGCGCCCGCCTCCCCGCCGATCGCTGCCGGCGAGACGGGCGCCCCCAGCGCGTCGGTCTGCTCGCGGGCCGCAGCGGTGCGGCTCTCGACCAGGTTCAGCACAGCCGGTGCCGCGCTCAGGTCACGCCCGCGCAGGCGTTCCCCGAGCGTGCGTCCGTCGGCGGTGCTCAAGCGGGCGCGGTGGCGTCCACGCCGTTGCGGGCAGCCACCAAGCCGATGATGTCCCGCATCATCTGGTTGAGATTCCAGTCCTTGGGCGTGTACACGGCGGCGACGCCGGCCGCGCGCAGCGCGACGCCGTCGGCCTCCGGGATGATCCCGCCGACGACCACCGGGATGTCTCCGACACCGGCCCCGCGCAACGCCTCGAGGACCGCCGGGATCAGCTCGGCGTGCGAGCCCGAGAGGATCGAGAGCCCGACCACATGGACGCCCTCCTGGGCGGCCGAGGTGGCGATCTGGGCGGGAGTCAGGCGGATCCCCTCGTAGACCACGTCCATCCCGGCGTCGCGGGCGCGGACGGCGATCTGCTCGGCCCCGTTGGAGTGGCCGTCAAGCCCAGGCTTTCCGACCAGGAACTTGAGCCTGCGGCCGAGTGCCTCGCTGACGCGCTCGACCTCCTCGCGAACTTCCGCGACGTCATCGCTCGAGACCGCGGCGGCGTCGCCGACGCCCGTCGGCGCTCGGTACTCGCCGAACACCTCGCGCAGCGTCCGTGACCACTCCCCGGTGGTGGCACCGGCGCGGGCGGCGGCGATGCTGGCGGGCATGATGTTCTCGGAGCCGTCGTTTGCGACGCGCGCCAGCTCCTGGAGCGCTGAGCTCACGGCCGCCTCATCACGGCCCGCACGCCACTGCTCGAGCGCCGCTTTACGCTCAGCTTCAACGGCCGGGTCCACGACCAGGATGCCGCCGTCGGCATCGGCGGTCAGCGGCGAGGGCTCGGTCGTGTTGAAGCGGTTCATCCCGACGACCGTCAGCTCGCCGGACTCGATCCGGCGCCAGCGCTCGCGGTGGGACTCGACCAGCGCAGATTTCATGTAATCGACGGCTTCGACCGCGCCGCCGTGCTCGGCCACACGTGCCATCTCCTCGCGCCCGCCCGCGGCGAGCTCGGCGACGAGACCTTCCATCACCTTCGAGCCCTCGAAGATGTCCCCGTACTCGAGCAGGTCGGTCTCGTAGGCGAGGATCTGCTGCAGGCGCAGCGACCACTGCTGATCCCAGGGACGCGGCAGCCCGAGCGCCTCGTTCCAGGCGGGCAGCTGCAGCGCGCGGGCGCGGGCGTTGCGCCCGAGCGTGACGGCCAGCGCCTCCAGCGTGATCCGGTAGACGTTGTTCTCCGGCTGCGCCTCGGTCAGGCCGAGCGAATTGACCTGCACGCCGTAGCGGAAGCGGCGCAGCCTGGGGTCGCTGACGCCGTAGCGCTCGCGCCCAAGCTCCTCCCAGAGGATCGACATCGCGCGTAGCTTCGCGTGCTCCTCGATGAACCGCACGCCGGCATTCACGAAGAACGAGATCCGACCAAACACGTCGCCCATCAGATCCTCGGGCACGCGCTCGCGCACGGCGTCGAGCACCGCGATCGCGTTACTCATCGAGTACGCGATCTCCTGGACGGGCGTCGCTCCGGCTTCCTGCAGGTGATAGGAGCAGATGTTGATCGGGTTCCACTTGGGGACGTGAGTCACCGTGTAGGCGATCATGTCGGCGATCAGCCGCATGCTTGGACCAGGTGGGAACGCGTACGTTCCCCGGCTCAGGTACTCCTTGAGGATGTCGTTCTGCGTGGTTCCCTGGAGCTGGTCCTGCGAGGCGCCCTGCTCCTGCGCGGCAACGATGTAGAGCGCCAGCAGCCAGGCGGCGGTCGCGTTGATCGTCATCGACGTGTTCATCGCCGCGAGCGGAATGCCGTTCACGAGCGTCTCCATGTCGCCCCGGTGGGCGACCGAGACGCCGACTTTGCCCACCTCCCCGCGCGCCAGCTCGTCGTCGGGGTCATAACCGGTCTGCGTCGGCAGGTCGAATGCGATCGACAGTCCAGTCTGCCCTTTTTCAAGGTTTCGGCGGTAAAGCTCGTTCGAACGCTTGGCATCCGAATGGCCGGCGTAAGTCCGCATCATCCACGGGCCGTCCGGCTCAGGCAGTCTTGAGGAAGGCGTTGGCTCCATGGCAAGATTGTATGAGCCTCCTGTCGCTGCGGCATACAAGCTAGCCTGAGCGAATGCACGATCAGATTCCAGCCCCGCTGGAGCTGAGCGGGAACTCCGCCGCGGCCAGGCGGGACCCCGAGTTCACGCTGGCTCGGAGGGGATACGAACGCACCGAGGTGGACGCCTATCTCGCTTCGCAAAGGCGTCGGATCGACGAGCTCGAGGTCATGGGCTCGGCGAACGCGGCGGTGCATCAGGCTCTGGAGCGGGTCGGAGACGAGGTCGCCGGAATTCTGAAGACCGCGCACGAGACGGCCGATGCGATCACGGCGCAGTCAGAGCGCGAGGCGGAGGACAGGATCCGAGCTGCAACCGCCGATGCGGCAGCTGTGACCCAGCGGGCCGAGCAGCGTGTTCGGGAGCTTGATCTGGACACCGAGGCGATCCTCGGGGAGCGCGAGCGGATCGTCGACGACGCGCGCGAGCTCGCGCGCCGCTTGCTCGAGATGGCGCAGGGCGCGCTGGACCGGTTTCCGCCGTCGCTGGGCCGTAGTGGCACCTGGGTGGACGGACAGTGATGCGGGTCATCGACTGCCTGCATCTCGGCCGCGAGCGCGTGATCGGGTGCTGGCAGGTTGGCGAGGTGCTGATCGATCCCGGGCCGACGTCGTGCCTGCCGACGCTGCTGCCCGAGCTCGGCGACCAGCGTCCGCGCGCACTCCTGCTGACGCACATCCACCTTGACCACGCCGGCGCGAGCGGCTCGTTGGTGCGCCGCTGGCCAGACCTCGAGGTCTACGTGCACGAGCGGGGCGCGCGCCACATGGCGGACCCGACGCGGCTGCTGGACAGCGCCAAGCGGCTGTACGGCGATCACATGGATCTGCTGTGGGGTGAGTTCATCGCGGTCCCCGAGAGCCGGCTGCGGATCCTGCGTGGCGGTGAGCATCTGTCGTTCGGCCGCGACGAGTTCGAGGTCGCCTACACCCCGGGGCACGCTTCCCATCACGTCTCCTACCTGTGCGAAGGCACCGCCTTCGTCGGCGACGTCGGCGGCGTGCGGATCTCGGACGGAGGGCCGGCGATCCCGCCGACGCCGCCGCCCGACATCGACCTGGAGGCGTGGCATCGATCGCTCGAGCTGATCTCCGGCTGGGCACCCAAGCGCCTGGCGGTGACCCACTTCGGCGCGCACGACGAGGTCGACGCGCACCTGACCGAGGTGGCCGACCGCCTCGACGCGTGGGCCGAGCTCGCGCGCGAGCATGATCAGCAGACCTTCACCGAAACGGTGCTGGCCGAACTGCTCGCAGCGGCCACGCCGGGCAGCATGGAGGCCTACCAGCAGGCGGCGCCGCTCGATCAGATCTACGCCGGCCTGCGCCGTTACTGGCAGAAGCGAGCGCCGCGCTAGCAGGATTTCAGAGCTCGCGTCCGGTATCCTTGAGTCCGATGGCGGTGACCGTCGAGCTACCTCGAGTCAGCGAGCCGGGTGCCGGTTTCGGGGGTGAATGGCGTGTCGTGGTCCTCAACGACGACCACAACACCTTCGACCACGTAGCCGAGACGCTTGCCAGGTACATCCCCGGCGTGACGCTTGCGGGGGGCTACCAGTTCGCCGACCGCATCCATCGCACCGGCTGCGCGATCGTCTGGAGCGGCGAGCGTGACGATGCCTGCTCCTACTGGGAGCAGCTGAACCGCGCCGGGCTGACGATGGCGCCGCTCGAGTCCCAGTAGCGGGCTGTATCAGGATCCGCGCTCTGACCGTGAGCGATCTGGGCGTATCAGGCTAGCCTGATACGCCGCAGGCAACCTCGTCGTGCCAGGTGTACACGATCGGGATCTGGTACTTGCCCGTGTAGTGCGTCCGGAACTCAGTCACCTCGGGCGACTCCCAGAAGCGGTACCAGTCCTCCTTGGAGTCGAACCAGAGCATCTGGTTGATCTTGTACATGTCGTCACGCGAACGGTGCACGGCGTAGCGCGTGGCGCCGTAGCGCAAGGACAGTGGCGACAACTCGGCGACGGCGTCAGCGAACTTGTCGCCACGGAACACCGTCGCATACCAAGGAATGTGGACTACGCCGGCCACGCTCTAACCACCGACCTCCGCGCGGATCGCGCCGAGCCCCTCGGCCGTCTTGCCCTGGTCCTCGGCGGTGGCGCCGACCAGGATCGCGATCTTGCCGAGGTGCTTGTTGTCGCGCAGCAGTTGATGCGCCTCTGCGACCTTGTCGAACCCCATCGTCTGCCAGAGCACAGGCCGCACCTTGGACTCCTCGATCAGCTCGTTGGCCTTGGTGGCCTCCCACGCGTTTGCGAAGTGTGAGCCGATGATCTCCTTCTGGCGCATCCACAGGTAGCGGACGTCGAAGTCGAGCTCGTAGCCGGAGGTGGCGCCGCAGATCACGACCTTGCCGAACGGCTTGCAAACGAGCACCGACGTCGGGAACGTCGCCTGGCCAACGTGCTCGAACACGACATCGGGCGGCCCGCCGAGGATCTCCTCGACCTTGTTACCGAAGCGGCGCGATTCCTTAAAGCGGGCCCTCTCCTGTACAGGATCCTCGCCGCCACGGCGCATCATCCCGGAGAACTCCCTGCGGTCGATCCAGCCGGTCGCGCCGAGCTGTTCCAGCAACGCGCCCTTCTCGGCGCTCGAGACGACGCCGACGCAATCCGCGCCGGTGAGCGCGCAGAGCTGGGTCGCGAACACGCCGAGGCCACCGGCGGCGCCCCAGATCAGCACGCGGTATCCCGCTTGGATCTTGCAGCGGTCGATCAGCATCCGGTAAGCGGTGAAGTAGGTGAGGCCGTAGGAGGCGGCATCCTCCCATGAGAGGTGCTTGGGCTTGTGAAGTAGCTGCTGCGCCTGCACCTTGCAGAACTGCGCGAACGATCCCCAGCTCGTCTCGTAGCCCCAGATCTGCTGCGAGGGCGCGGCGAGCGGGTCGAAGCCATGCACCTCCGGGTCCTCGTAGGACGCCTGATTGCAGTGCACGACGACCTCGTCGCCGGGCTTCCAGCGGGTGACGCCCGGGCCCACTCTCCAGACCACTCCGGAGGCGTCGGATCCGCCGATGTGGTGATCCTCGTTCGGGTGGTAGCGGAACACCGAGATCGGCTCGCCGAGTGCTGCCCAGACATTGTTGAAGTTCACGCCCGCGGCCATCACACGTACGACGACCTCAAAGGCCCCCGGCTCAGGAACCTCGATCTCCTCGAGCTGGATGGCATCCGCCGGCTCGCCGAAGCGATCCTCCCGGATAACCCACGCGGGCATCGTGGGCGGGAGCTCGCCGGGCTCTACATCGACCTTCGCGACATCGGTGATATCTAGCGCCATGACGGCATCCTAGCCGTTATGGGGTCAGCAGTGCACTGTCGCCCGAGGCCCGCGCAGCGCCCACGTGGAGCGTTGCCGCAGCGATCGGATCGCCGCCCGCGAGCTGCGCATCGGTCCCGCCCGAGATGGCCGTCGCAACCAGGTAGCTACCAGGTTTCAGATCGACTGTGAGAGTGCCCGTAAAGCCGGCTCCGATCGGGCGGCTGCCGGCGATTCGCGGGCTTCGTGGACCGCTGCGCGCGACCGTCACCGACAGCGTCCTGGTCGCCTGGTTGGCGATCAGAAAATTTACTGGGCCGGCTCCGAGTGCGCTGGGGGACAGCGACACCGCACGGCCGTCGACGTAGACGCTGTCGCTCACCGGCGCCGGCGGAACGCCCTGCTCAGCCGGCGCCGCGGAGCCGCACCCCGCCAGGGCCAGGGCGCCGGCAGCTGCGAACGGGGCGCAAGCCGTCCGGATCATCGTGGAGGTGATCGTATCCACCCGCCTGCAAGCGACGTTTCATGCCGTCCGGCTGCCGGCGTATCACGGTTGCGATGGAGCTTCTCGAGCAGCCGTTGGCGAGTGCCGAGTTCGTCGCCGTTGACACCGAGACCAATGGGCTCGGTGGCGAGCAGTGCGAACTGACCGAGATCGGCGCGGTGCTCGTCGGCGGTGGCGAGCTGCACGAGCGCTGGGACTCGCTCGTGCACACGAACATGCCCCTCGGGCGCGGGATCCAGCGCTTCACCGGCATCACGCAGGAGCTGATCGACGACGCCCCGGAGCCCGACGCGGTACTGCCGTCGCTCGAGCTGGTGCTGCGTGGCCGCGTGATGGTCGCGCACAACGCGGCGTTCGACCGGCGCGTGCTGCGCCAGGCGTTCACGCGGATCGGCTTGCAGTGGCCGAACCCGCCGACGATTTGCACTGTGGCACTCGCGCGGGCGCTGCTGCCGCTGCAGCGCGAGCGCCGCCTGGGTGCGCTGGCGGATGCGCTCGGCATCGAGGTGCATGTCAGCCATCGGGCGCTGGCCGACGCCGAAACCTGTGCCCGGCTCCTGTGCGCGCTGTTCCCGCGGCTGTGCGCGAACGCCGGCACCGTCGCCGAGGCGCTCGCGATGCTGGCCCCCAGGCGCCGAGCCAGGGTTCCCAAGCGCGGCCACCGGCGGGAATGGGCGTTCAGCCACGAGCTCCCTGCAGTGGTCGAGTTCGACCAGCTCCCGAGCGACCCGGGGGTCTACATCTTCCGCGACGGCGAGGGAACGCCGCTGTACGTCGGCAAGTCGGTGTCGATCCGCAGCCGCGCGCGGGCGCACTTTGCGCCTTCCACCCAGCGCGCAGCGTGGACCCAGCACGCCCGCATCGTCGACTACCAGTCCACCTGCTCCGAGCTCGCTGCGCTGGTCCTCGAGAACCGCCTGATCAAGCAACTGCAGCCGCCGGGTAACGTGCGGCTGGCGGGCGAGGACGATCGCCTCTGCTACATCCGCTGCCGCCTCGACATCGCGTTTCCGGTCCTCGAGGTCGCACCGCTGCCGGCCGCCGGCCATGCGGTGAGCATCGGCCCGCTGCGCGGGCGCCGCTGGGCTCTGGAGCTCGTCGAGCAGCTCGAGTCGCTATTCGCGCTGCGCCACTGCGGCCGGCGGCTCGTACGCCGCGAGCATCCGTCGGCTTACGGACAGATGGGACGCTGCCTGTCACCGTGTCTCGGCGACCTTGATCCGAACGTCTACCGGCAGAGGCTCGACGAAGCGCTGCGGATGTTCGTCGGCGGAGGCGATGCACGCTCGCAGCTGCTCGCGACGGTCGATCGCCAGATGCGCGCGGCCGCGGCCGCGCGCCGGTACGAGCGGGCCGCCGCCCTGCGCCGGCGGGGACGGCGCCTGCACACCATTCTGGAGGGCGTGGAGGGCGTGCTGGCCGCCACGCACGTACGACCGCGGCTCGTGCTGGCGGCCCATCCGCGCCGGCCGCGGTTCGATGCGCTGTGGCTTGCAGGCGGTCGGCTGGTGGATTTCGGTGAGCTACCCGAGGATCTGGGGGAGTGCCAGCAGCGCTGCGAGCGCGCGCTTCGGCGCGCGGGGCGTGTCGATGAGCTGGGTGCCCACGTGCCGCCTGATGAGATTGACGAGCTGAGGATCATCGCCACCTACCTGGCCGCGCACCCTGACACGCCAGCGCTGAGCCTCGATCCGCCGCCGACGCGAGCGTTGCTGGAGACGTTCGTCACCCAGGCGACGGAGGCGTGTGCCGCTCCAGCGAGAGGCGTGTCCCCCGTTCAGGCGAAGGGCAGCTCGACGACCTCGGCGACGGTCGACGCCGGCCCGGCGCAGACCAACGCCCCGACCGGCGCCTCGCGCCGGATCAGCGCCAGTGCGATCGGGCCGAGCCGTGGCGTGAGCGCCGCGCTCGTGACGCGCCCGACCGCGCGTCCTTCGTAGCTGAGCTGCGTGCCGGGCGAAAGCAGCGTGACACTGCGCAACCCGCGCAGCTGGCGATTGGGCTTGCCGCGATAGAACAGGCGCGCGACCGTCTCCTGGCCGACATAGCACCCCTTCGTGAACGAGACCGCGCGCTCGTTGAGCCCCGCCTCCTGAGGGATCACCGTGTCGTCCAGGTCGATGCCGTAGCGTGGGCGTCCGCGCTCGATTCGCAGGCACTCGACAGCCTGCTCGCCGACCTCAGCGGCGCCCGCCTCGAGCAGCACCGCGCGCAGCGCGTCCAGTTCGGCGCTGTCGCACAGCAGGTCGACGCCGACGTCGGTGCGGATCGCGCGCGCGCGCAGCGCGCCCCCGGCACGAGGCAACCTCAGCTCGACGTGGGCGTGCTCGGCGGCCCGCAAGTCAGCGTCGGCCGCGCAGATCGCGGCTGACTGCGGACCCAGCAGTGAGAGCAACGAGCACTCCAGCGTCCGCTTGTGAAGTTCGACGTCGTAGCCAATCGAGAAGCGCCTGATCATGTTGAACAGCTCCTGGAGCGCGACGCGCTCGGTGTCGAGCAGAAGCTCCTCGCCGGCGTCGAGGATCCGCAGGTCGCCGAGCATCTTGCCCTTCGGCGTCAGGAACGCGGCATAGCAGCCCGATCCTGGGCGCAGCGACTCGACGTCGTTGCTGACCTGGCCCTGCAGGAACGCCTTGGCATCCGGACCGCTGAGTGCGAGCTTGCCTCGCTGCGAGCGATCGAGCAGGCCGCAGTGCTGGGTGATAGTTGCGTATTCGATCTCCAGCGAGCGCAGCGAAGTCACGCTTCGAATCATAGGCAGAGGCATCGGCAACGCGGAACCGGTGACCGCGCCGCCACCGCAGGGGTGCCAGCGCGGGCGACAGTGCGCCAGGGCGCCGGCGCTAAGCGCCTTGACCCGGAGCAGATTTAGGCATACCATAACTTCAAGCATGGCGCACCGCGAACAGAATTCGATGTCATCTGCGATAGAGGATTACGCGAAGGCGATCTACTCGCTGCAGATGCGCGGCCGCAGCTCGGTCAGCACGACCGCGATCGCCGAGCGGCTGGGAGTCACGCCGGCATCTGTCTCCGGCATGGTCAAGCGGCTCGGAGAGCTCGGCTTGGTCGAGCACGAGCCGTACCGGGGCGTGGCCCTGACCGATCAGGGGCGCCGCGTCGCGCTCGAGGTGATGCGCCATCACCGGTTGCTCGAGCTGTACCTGTTCGAGAGCCTGGGTGTGCCGTGGGATCGGGTGCATGCCGAGGCTGAGGTGCTCGAGCACGTGCTGTCCGAAGAGCTCGAGGAGTTGATCGCCGCGAAGCTCGGAAACCCGACCCACGATCCGCACGGCGATCCGATCCCGACGCGCGATCTGCAAATCGAGGAAACCCCAACCTGCAGCCTCCAAGCCCTCGAGGCAGGCACCTCGGGGACCTTCACGCGGGTGTCGGATGCCGACCCGGACATGCTGGTGTTCCTGGCGCAGCGCGGGATCGCCCCCGGTGATCGCTTCGAGGTGATCGAGAAGCAGCCGTTCGGCGGGCCGTTGTTCGTGCGCTTCGACGATCGCGTTCACGTACTCGGTGGCGCGCTCGCCGATGCGATGCGGGTCGAGGCGGACGCGTGACGCTGCCGTCCGCCTCGATCGGCGCGCCCGCACTCGAGCTCGCCGATCGCGCACTGACGCTGCCGTTCACGCCTGAGGACGCGATGCGCGCCAGCGATCGCCGGCGCGTGCACAACGCCCGGCGCGGTGGCCGGCGCTGGTATCTCATTTGGCTGCTGGTGGGTCCTGGGATCCTGGCGATGCTCGGCGAGAACGACGGCCCCAGCATGATCTCCTACGCCACCAGCGGCGCAACCTACGGGCTCGGCTTCTTCCTCCCGTTCATCATCCTGACGTTTGCGATGGCGGTTGTCTGCCAGGAGATGTGCATGCGCGTCGGTACGGTGACGCATCGGGGCTACGGCCAGCTCGTGCTCGAGCGCTTCGGTCCGGTGTGGGGCTGGTTCAGCGCCGGCGACCTGGTCCTGACCAACCTCGTGACGCTGATCGCTGAGTTCGTTGCGATCCGCATCGGTCTGGCCTTCTTCCACATCGGCGCGGGCGTGGCGGCGCTGCTCGGGGTGGGGCTCGTGGGCCTCACGCTCAGCGGCGGTCGCTACCGGCGCTGGGAGCGGATCGTGCTCGGGATTGCGATCTTCAACGGCTTGTTCCTGGTGGCCGCGATCATCGCCGGTTCGCATGCGAGCGCCACCTCGCATTCCTTGTTGACAGCCGGAGCGCTCCCCGGAACCGGCTTCAACACGCTGCTGCTGCTGGTCGCCTCGACCGTCGGCGCGACCGTGACCCCGTGGATGATCTTCTTCCAGCAGAGCGCCTCGGCCGACAAGGGCCTGACGCCCGAGGACCTTAGGCACGGCCGTTACGACACGGTTGCGGGCGGCGCGCTCGCGGCGCTGTTCGGTTGCGGTGCGCTGATCGCCGGTGCGGCGCTGCTGGGACACGGCGGCGCCGGTATCGGGGGGCTAGCCGGCGCCGGCTTCCCGGCGGCGCTGCGGCGCGTGTCCGGCAACGCCGTCGGGACCTTGTTCGCGCTCGGCTTGATCGAGGCCGGCGCCGTGGCGATCCTAACGATCTCGGCGAGCACCGGCTACGCCGTCGGTGAGTGCGTCGGGGCTCCGCACAGCTTCAACAGCTCGGCCCGCAAGCCCGCCCTGTTCTACGCCGCGAACCTCGGGGCTGCGGCGATCGCTGCGGCGATCGTCCTGATTCCCGGCGCGCCGCTGCTGGCGATCGCGCTGAACGCAAACGTGCTCGCCACGGTGCTGCTGCCGGTTGCGCTCGTGTTCATGATCCTGCTCGCCAACGACCGCGAGCTGATGGGCAGGTGGACCAACAGCGCATCCACCAACCGGATCGC
>JBKQKK010000009.1:0-6658 GCA_052147535.1 Solirubrobacteraceae bacterium
GGCCGCCGTTGCTGCCTGCTGAATCTCCCGGCTCGGTCATCAAGGACCCTTCCTGGTCAAGACCGAAGCCTCGCAGATGCGGGCTAATCAAAACCCGGATCTGTGTCATTGACTCGGACGCAAACCAGCGCTGGCTTTTCGGCCAGCCCCCATATGCGCTCGATGGGCCGGGACTCGAGCTCTATGGGCGGCGCCGTGATGGCAGCGAGATCGTCGTTGAGATCTCACTCAGCCCGATTGAGACCGATCACGGGACGGTCGTGGCAAGCGCGATCCGCGACGTCACCGAGCGCCGCCAGACCGAGCGTGCAGCTGCGCATTGCGCGGCTGTCGTGGAGTCCTCGCACGATGCGATCATCGGCAAGGACCTCGAAGGGATCGTGACGAGCTGGAATCACGGCGCCGAGCTCCTCTACGGCTACACCGATGCGGAGATGCGAGGGAACTCGATCTCGCTGCTTGTCCCGCCAGGGCACGCCGATGACCGTGCGAAAATCCTTCGTCGCGTGCGCCACGGCGAGCGGATCCCTGAGTATGAGACTGTCCGCGCGCGCTAGGACGGCGCGCAGGTCGACGTATCGTTGACCGTCTCACCGATCCTGGGCCGCGATGGCCGCGTGATCGGCGCATCTACGATCGCGCGCGATGTCACCGTCCGACTACGCGACCGGGAGCAGCTTGTGTTCCGCGCCGAGCACGACGCGCTGGCAGGGATCCGCAACCGGTGGCGGTTCGAGCGAGACCTGAGCGCACAATTGGGGACCTAGTGCTGTTTCCGGGGGCCATGTGGGTAGCAGTGGGCAGAGCCCTCCGAGGCTGAGTGTTGGGCGACGCGTTGCCTGGTGATCAACGGCGAGTTGCCTCCGTAGGCTACGGCCCCTCCGTTGACGTCCGTGTCGTTGACGATCCCCGGACCGGTGAACGTCTTGCCGCCATCGTCGGACGTGTAGAGATAATCGGGCTCGCCGGAGCTGCCGTCGGGCAGCGTGACCCCGCCGCAGCAGCGGCGGGTCAGGAGCAGCAGCTGGTTGCCGACCTGCAGCGGGATCGGCCCCGACTCATCGGTATTGCTGGAGATCCCGGACCCGGTGGTCTGCGTCGGGATCGTCGCGGTCGTGGCGGTGCAGCCCGTCTGGCCGCGATGCAGCACGCATTCGTGCAGCGTCGACGCCGTCTCTCCCGGGTGGCCGCTCGTCCACACGATCTCGCCGGTGCCGGCCGCGTCGACGAGCAACCTCGGCTCCTCACCATCCCCGAGATTGACCAGCGGTCCGGGAATCACCGGCGCGACCTTCGGCAACCGGTGATTCCACCGTACCCCGGCGTCTGGTACGAGCGCGGCTTGGCATCGGCCACACCCGCGGCCAGCAACGATGCCCAAAGGCACGCCAAGACCACAGCCACCACGATGCGAACCCAGATCCTCACAACGTCACCCCATTCAGCCGCCGCCCCAAGAGCGGCCCCGGTCGGACCCTAGCACCCGTGCCACCAACCACCGACGTCACTACCGTGCCGTGCCGAAGATCCATCCGGATCCGGACGACACTGCACGGTGCTGGACGGCGACGTGGCGCCCGTCCGACAGCGAAGGCCGGCGGACGGGCGCACCGCAACTGTCGTCGCGATCACGTCTCGGGAGCGAGAGAGGCGGTCGACCGTGTCGGGCGTCGTATACCATCGCGCGACGGCTCGGCCTCGGCATCGCCGGTGGCGTTCAGCCCGCTTGCGAAGAACTCACGGACCACCGGTGCCGTCACCTTTGGTTTGAGCATGTGGGTTTGGCCGTCGAGCACGGTGAGTGCGCCGGCCGGCTGCAGGTGCTCCAGGCCGCGGGCTGCGTTGGCGAGCCATTCCGGGCTCTTGCCGCCCAGCAGCAACCTGGTTGGGATGCGCACGTCGGCGAACCGGTTGATGGGCGACGGTTCGCCGGTCTGGTAGGGCGCTAGGAGGGCTGTGTCGTAGGCGAGGGTGTGCGCGACGGCCGTGATCTGTTTGAACATCGGGGTGAGCGACATCAGTAGTGGCACGAACTTCGGTGTGCGTGCGACCTCGATCATGAACCTTCGGACGGCTTGACCGCGGCGACCGGCGGCGAGCAGGTCGTGGAGCTCTTGTGCCCAGGCCTCGCCGACCGCGGGACGGGTGTGGTCGATCACAAACGGGGGCTCATATAGGGCCAGATGCGTGATCGGCAGTCCGGCGTGGGCGGCCTCGAGCGCGAGCACGCAGCCGGAGGAGTGGCCGAACACCATCGCCTCGCCGCCGGTGGCGGCGATCACGGCGGCGAGGTCCTCGATCTCCCGCTGGACCTCGTAGCGCGGAGCGTCGCCGCTGTCGCCGCGTCCGCGACGGTCGTAGGTGTAGACGGTAAACGCGTCGGCGAGGCGCGGTGCGAGCATCTTCCCCGGTCCGAGCGAGCGGGTGGACATCGCGCCGTCGACGCACACGACGGGATGGCCTTGGCCGCTGCGATCCACCGTGATCACCGTCCCATCGGCCGAGGTAACGGTGAGAGTCTCGGGAGGCTGTGTTGCGTTCGTTTTCATGGGTGTTGTTCCTTTGCTTTTCGATGGGTTGTGGGGCTGGTCATGGTGCGAGCGCGTAGGCGAGCTCGACGGAGCCGCCCGGGAGGGTTCGCTGGGACGGGGGTGTGAGGCGGGTGGGGTTCGATCCCGGTGGCGAGAGGGGGATGCCGTCTCCGAGCAGGATCGGCAGCACGACGACTTCGAGCCGGTCCAGCGCGCCGATCTCGCGCAACGCCTGGATCGTGCGCGGACCGCCGACCAGGTGGACATCGCCGCTGACGCCGTCGCGATGCATCCGCTCCAGCAGCTCTGACGCGCTCGAGGCTGAGACGAGCTCGCCGGGCAGCCCGGAGGGCAGCGCCCTTGAGGTCAGAACGTATACAGGGAGCCCTGGCCACGGCCAGCTTGGCGCGCCGACCGCGGGGTCGAACGTGGTGCGGCCCATCAGTACGGCACGGCAGTCGGCGATGAACTCCGGGTGTCCGTGGGAAACCCCGGGGACGAAGTCCGGCATCGACAGCAGCGCGGGCCGCCCGTCGGGGGTCGCCACGAACCCATCGACGCTGACTCCGATATGAGTACGAATCTGCACCGCGGTCGCTCCTTCTGTGGTGGTGTGACCCTGCCGGGTCCGGGTGCCTTCACCTCAGAGTCGAAGCCGGTCCGAGCTTCTCGACATCGGCTCGATGCAATCCGGAGCGGGGCTCGTGTAGGTCTTCAGGCGGTGCGCTGACCGGCGGCGTGGGCTGTGAGGTAGCGCTTCTCGGGCAAGCTGGCGGTCAGCCGCGCGGCGTGCCCGAACGCGTCGCGCGCCGCCTGGTGCTCGCCAGCCATCTCGAGCAGCTGGCCGCGGACGGCATGGAAGCGGTGATGGCCGGCGATCCGGCGATCCTCCGCGAGACCGTCGAGGATCTCCAATCCCGCCGCGGGGCCGATCGCCATCGCCGCGGCGACAGCCCGCCCGAGCGTCGCCATCGGATTCGGCGCTACCCGGTCAAGCAACTGGTAGAGCGCGAGGATCTGCGACCAGTCGCTGTCCTGCGCGCGATCTGCCTCGTCGTGCACGGCGGCGATCGCGGCCTGCAGCTGATAGGAGCCGAGCGGACCGCGAGCCAGCGCATCGGTGATCAACGCCACGCCCTCCTGGATCCGGTCTTGGTCCCAGCGGGTGCGGTCTTGGTCGGCGAGGTCGATCAGCTCACCAGTGTCGGTGGTGCGCGCCGCTCGGCGTGCGTCGGTGAGCAGCATCAGCGCCAGCAGGCCCACGGCCTCGCTGTCATCGGGACGCAGCCGGTAAAGCTCCCTGGTCAGCCGGATCGCTTCGCTGCTCAGCTCCACGCGGCTCACCCGCGCGCCCGAGCTGGTGGTGTAGCCCTCGTTGAAGATCAGATACAGAACGTGCATCACCGCGGCGAGCCGGGCCGTGAGCTCCGGGTCCGGGGGCATCTCAAAGCGTGCGCCGGCGTCGCGGATCGTCTGCTTGGCCCGGCTGATCCGCTGCGCCATCGTCGCCTCTGAGACGAAGAAGCAGGCCGCGATCTCCGCGGTACCCAGACCACCGACGGCGCGCAACGTCAACGCGATCTGGGATGGCGCGCTCAGCGACGGATGGCAGCACATGATCAACAGCGCCAGCGTGTCGTCACGATCGCGATCAACGCTCGGCTCGCTCTCGGGGCCGAGCGTCAACAGCTCCGACGGTGGAGCGCCCACCGCGATCCGGTCCTCCCGCGCTCGGCGCGAGCGCTCGCTGCGCACGTCATCGATCAGCCGTCGCGTCGCGACCGTCACCAGCCATCCGCGCGGTTTCTCCGGCAGACCGCTCGCCGCCCAGCTCGTTGCTGCTGCGAGCAGCGCTTCCTGGACTGCGTCCTCGCAGATGTCGAGGCTTCGGTGACGGCGCAACAGGGCTGTGAGGACCTGCGGCGCCAACCGGCGCAGCAGGTCCTCGATGTCCGCTGGGGGACTCACATCTCCAGCCCGGCCTCGTGCAACACCGGCCACACCTCGACCGCGTTGTGGGAGGCAAACGGCATCTCCGACGCGAGCTGCAGCGCGCGCTCCTCGCTCTCGCAATCCAACAGGCAGAAGCTCGAGACGAACTCCTTCGCCTCGATGTACGGGCCGTCCGTGACCGCCAAGCTGCCCTGCCGGACCCGGACCGTCTTGGCCGTCAGCTCATCCCCGAGCCCGTAGGCCGCCAACAGCTCCCCCGACTGCGCATACCTCTTGTTGAACGCGTCCTGAGCGGCGATGGCCTCGACCGCCTGCTCGCCGGAGAACGACTCCCACAACGCCTTGTTGCCATAGATGATCGCCATGTACTTCATCTGAGACCTCCTTGAGGGTTGCGCTCGCCAATTCGAGCGGTTCCTGAGCAGTCGGAGCACCCAGCCCATTCTCGACATCCCCGCCTCTGATACCGGTCCACGGTCCATCACGACCCGTGCGCCCGGGCCGATGTCGAGACACCAGCTCCGACCAGCAGACAAAGCCGGTGCTGAGCAGCACCGCCCACCAAGGAGAACACCATGAGCATCACATCGACCGCACACACCCGATCATCCACGAGCTCACGCAGTGGGACACGCCGCGTCCTGCGCCACGGAGTCCTCGCTGGCGTGGTCGCGCTGCCCGTAATCGAGGCGTACGCCGCGCTCGCCAAAGCCGCCGGCATCCCGCTCAAAGCCGGGCTCGCCGGAACGGACACCGCTGCGCTGGTCACCGCCGGTAGTTTCGCCACCGGAATCGTGATCGCGACTTTCTGGGGCACAGTGCTCGCCATCATCCTCACACGCTACGTCAGCCGACCGGTCCGAACCTTCACGATCATCGCCGCCGCGGCCACCGCACTGTCGCTGATCACTCCTCTCGACGCGTTCGGAGCATCGCTGAACACCAAGCTGACGCTCGCCGGCGGGCACCTGATCGTCGCGGGCATCATGACCACGATCCTCAGACGCGGGCTCTCGCACCCACAGTCATGAGCAGCCCACACCGCCGCCGACTCCCGCCGGAAACCCTGTCGCGCCACCAAAGCCTTCAAGCCCAGGATGCCCGGCTGTGCGGTGGTCCTAGGCGAGTGCAGCAGCGGTTCGGTCGGCGGCTGAGGAGACCAATCGAGCGGAGGTCTGTCGGGCGCTGTCGATTCCGCGATCGTCGTTCGTAGAGGAGATGAGGCGGCGCATCGTGGCGCCGCCCGTTACCCGAAAGGACGCCAGCAATGTCAACAGCCATCGCCAACACACCCAGCTCGGCGCTGAGGCGCACGACGATCGCCGTGGCCGCCGTCGGTGCCGCCGCCACCACCCTGGCGGCAGCGATCATGAGGGCCGCCGGCGTGCACCTCGCCGCCGGCGGGAGGATCCCGCTGGCGGCGTTCGCCCAGTTCACGTTCGCCGGGGCGCTGCTGGGCGGGCTCCTTGTGGCGGTCCTCAATCGCCGCAGCACGTCGCCACGGCGCCGGTTCATCCAGATCGCGGTGACGCTGACCGCATTGTCCTGCTTGGCGCCCGCGGCGGCCGGCGATGACGTTTCGAGCAAGGTCGGGCTGATCGCGATCCATCTGCTCGCGGCTACGATCATCGCCCCTGTCCTGGCCCGTCAGACGACGCGCTGATTCGGAGGTTTTCGACCTATGCCCCAGTACCTGCTGTCCGTGTGGCACGACGAGGACTATGTCGTCGATTTCTCTACCCCCGAGGCGCAGGAGCGCGTCGCGCAGGTCGCGGCGTTCAACGACGAGTTGCAGCGGTCGGGCGCTTGGGTGTTCGCGGGCGGTCTGCACCCGTCGTCGTCCGCGACGGTCGTGCGGCCCTCCGGGGATCAGGTCTCGATGACCGATGGCCCCTACGCCGAGACGAAGGAGCAGATGGGCGGCTTCTGGATCATCCAAGCTGCCGACCTTGACGTCGCGCTCGACCTCGCCGCGAGAGCCGCCGCTGCGAGCGGCGGTCCGGTTGAAGTCCGTCCGATGCAGGGATGACTGAGACCCTTGACGCTGTCTTCCGCCGCGAAGCCGGCCGCTGCACCCCCACGCTGTTCCGCGTCCTCGGCGACATCGACCTCGCCGAGGACGCCGTGGCGGAAGCCTTCGCGATCGCCGCCGAGCAATGGCCGAAGCGAGGCAT
>JBKQKK010000010.1:0-8051 GCA_052147535.1 Solirubrobacteraceae bacterium
GATCTCGCACCATCCAGCGCGGAGCCGATCGATCAGCTCTGTGCCGGGGGTGGCGGCCGGGACTGGCACGCGGTCTCTGAGGGCCGCGTACTGCTGCCGCATGAGCGGGATACCACCGAACGTTGCGACCAGTGGTTTGCGTCCCTTGCTGCGCTCAACTCGGGCTTGCAAGCACTTGCGTGGCCCGTGCGGCGTCTCGATCGTGACCTTGTACCTGCGGGCCATGGTCGTGACCGTCGAGCCGTACTTGCCGGCCAGCGTCTTGAGCAGCGAGGTCTGCATTACCCAGTGCAGCCGGTCGAGTCGGTAGACATCGCCGGCGAGTAGGTAGTACTGGACGATCCCCCGGTACTCCGCTCCGAAGCAGTTGATGATCGTGTGGTCCGGCTCGTTCATCAACTCGGGTCGGGAGGCGGGCTTGCCGCCTTGCGTGTATCGGGAGCACTTGGCCTTGATCACATCGACCGGTACGCGCAACCGGATCTGACCGTTGACCGACCTGCGGCTCGCGGTCTGCTTGCGGTCGTCGTACTGGGTGAGGATCTCGTAGCCGAGGAACCGCGCTGCCTCCGTGCGGGCGTGGGTGATCAGCGTCTTGGTCTCGGACAGCTCCAGCGCGAGGTCTTCGTGCAGGAACTGCGAGAGGCGACGTTTGATCTCCTCAGCTTCGGCCTTTGGTCCGGTGAACCCGAGCAGGATGTCGTCGGCTTATGCCGAGTCCCTGGTTATGCCGAGCGGCCGTCGGGATCGCCTGTGGTTGCTGGGGTTGGCTGCTGAATTCTCGGCATAATCAGAGCGCTTCGAGGAACGCGAGCAGGCGGTCGGGTGGCCGGTATCGGCCTGGCGGGCTGTCGGGCGGGGTGGTGCGGGCGAGCGCGCGTTCTTTGATTTGCATGTCGGCATGGAGATAGATCTGGGTCGCCTCGACGGACTCGTGCCCCAACCACAGGGCGATGACTGTGCTGTCGACGCCGGCGTGCAGGAGGTTCATCGCGGCGGCGTGTCGCAGCGTGTGAGGCGAGACTTTCTTGTTGGTCAGGCTTGGGCAATCGCGGGTTGCGGTGCTGGCGTGCTTGGCGACCAGAAGCGCGATCGCGTCGTGGCTGAGCGGCCGGCCGCGGCTGGTTGGGAACAGTGGCTGGTCACCTTGGCCGGCGCGTTCGGTGAGCCATTCGCGCAGGACGGCGACGGTCTGCCGGGTCAGTGGGGTTGCTCTCTGTTTCCGTCCTTTCCCGAGGATCTGAACGTGCGGGCCGGTGCGGAGGTGCACGTCATGGCAGCGCAGACGGGCGAGCTCTGAGACGCGCAGCCCGGTCTG
Source organism: Solirubrobacteraceae bacterium (assembly GCA_052147535.1). Taxonomy (GTDB): domain Bacteria; phylum Actinomycetota; class Thermoleophilia; order Solirubrobacterales; family Solirubrobacteraceae; genus Palsa-465. Next base: position 1,319 of record JBKQKK010000010.1, read on the forward strand.
GATGGTGAGGGTGAGCAGCGCGTTTTTCAGGACAGCTTGTCCGCACACTCTGACTTACCGGGAGCGGGGTTTCCCTGGTCTGGGTGCGTCTTTTGAGGATGGCTGTCCGTCCGGTGCGTCGCTTACCGTTGCGCGTCGTGCTCGATCTGGATCTCGGCGCTGATCACCAGCCGGGGTTTCGCCCGTTCATGGTGCGGGGTGATGTGTCGGCGTACTGGTCGGTCTATGACGGTGGGTATGAGCCGGTGGGGGTCGCCGACGCCTACCTGCGGCGGCTCCGGTTCGGCAGCGGGAAGGCACTGGGAACGACGCGGATGTATGCGGGCAACCTGGCGCTGTTCTTCGAGTTCTGTCTCGCGAGCGGTCGCTCGTTGCGGCGAGCGGCGCTTGAGTTCGACCGGTTCGCGCACTATTTGGCGGTAGCGCCGATCGAGCGTTGTGGGCGTGGTCAGGGCCAGTTGCGCTCGCCGGAGCGGGTCAATCACATCTTGGGCTCGGTGCGCGAGCTTTACCGTGAGGCGGTCGCGCGGGGGTTGCTGGACGGCGAGGTGTTGCAGGCGTTGTTCTCGGTCGAGCGGGACTTCGGGCTGCCGGTGGGGATGGTCGAGAACCAGCTGATGGTGTTGCATGAGCGGCCGCGGCATCGGTTGCGGGTCGCGAAGCGCGGCCGGCCCGCGACGGTGTCGTTTGAGCAGTTCGCCGGGTTGATGGGGGCGTGTGGCACGTGGCGGGATCGCAGCATCCTGGCGTTGTTGGGGCGGGCGGGGTTGCGCCGCGGCGAGGCGGTCACGCTGCGCATGTCGGACGTGCATCTGGCCGACTCCTCGCGTGCGGTTGGTTGCGCGGAGCCAGGGCCGCATTTGCATGTGCGCCGGCGCGAGGACGTCGATGGCGGCGCGGCCAAGAGCTTGGATCCGCGGATCGTCCCGGCCGACGAGCTGGTGGTGTTCTGTCTGGATCAGTATTTGCTCGAGCGCGCCGCGGTGCGCGAGGCGGCCGGCTGCGATCGCCTGTTGGTGAACCTCGGCAGCGACTATCGCGGTCGCGGCATGAGCCCTGACCGGCTGGGGGCGCTGCTTGTCTCGCTGAGCCGCCGCGCGGGACTTGACCAGGTGGTGACGCCGCACCGGCTGCGCCACAGCTTCGCCTCGGAGCTTGAGGCCTCCGGCGCCGGGCTGGTGTTGATCCAGGAGCTGCTCGGTCATCGTCAGATCACGAGCACACAGGTGTATGTGCAGCCGGGAGCGGCGGCGCTGCGCGCCGCGGTCGAGCGCGCCTACGGGCGAGCGCAGGCGATCGCCGGTGCCGTTCGCGAGGCGGAGGGCGGCGGTGTCGGGCGCTGAGGTTGCGCCGGTCATCCCGCTCCGGGGGCCGGCCTCGAGCGAGGATGAGCTGACGCGCCTGCGCGGCGCGGTCGATCTGCCGCGGCTGATCGCGGCGGGCTATGACCCAGGCGGCCAGGTGTTCCGCCCGCCGCCCGAGCACCCGGTGTTCGGCTACGAGCTGTGTGTGGTGCCGCGGTGCACGGCGGCGGTGGAGTCGGGCGGACTGTGCCATGCCTGCCGAGCTCGCTTGAAGGGGTTTCACGGCGCGGTCGAGGAGTTCGTCGCGATCCCGCGTGTGTTCGCGCAGAGCGGCCGGGCCGAGCAGCGCCTGTGCCTGGTGTGCTGCACGCCGGGGCACGAGCGAGCGGCCGATCGGCGAAACGGGTTGTGCTTCGCCTGCGAGCTTGCCCGCAGGAGGTACGGCCAGACGGTCGAGGGGTACGTCGCGGGCGCGCGGCCCCGGCCGTCGTTCGGGCGCTGCGCTCGCTGCGAGCGCTGGGCCGCCTATCAGGTGGGTCTGTGCCGCTCCTGTCAGAAGCAGTGGAAGTCGCGTGGCAGGCCAGACCTCGCGCAGTTCGCCTCAACGCCGCTGCCGAAGGGCCGGGCGGCGAGCCTGGGCCTTGAGGTCGATCTGTCCGCGCTGGCCGAGCGGCCGCGGCTGGAGATCCTCTACGGGTTCCAGGCGACCTGGCTGGATGGCGGCTACGCCTGGCATGGCACCCGCCGGCTGCAGGGCGTGGTCGACGCGCTGGCGCGCACCGGCGCCGGGTCGCTGCTGGATGAGCCGGTGATCGAGGGTGGCTGGGCGGGTGAGCTCTACCGGCGGCTGCGTACCGCGGTCGAGCCGCTGCTGGCCGACCCTGAGCGTGAGCTTTCGCTGGACGTGTGGCGGCTGGGGATGCTGCGCCCCGACGGCGCCGGCAAGACGATCGACTACACGCCGATCTCCCAGCCGTGGCTGCGCGAGCTGCTCAAGCAGTGGAACCGCCAGCGGCTCGTATCGCACAACGTCGGCAATTTGTGGCTGAGTGTGCGCGTTGCTGTGGAGCTGTCGGGCGTGCTGGCGCTGCGCGACGATCGGGGTGATGATCCGAGCGCGCTGGGACGCCAGGACGCGGTCGACTTCTTGGTGCACCTGCGCGCCCGAGAGCTTCAGGGCGCGATCGGCAACCACCATCGCCGCAGATGCGTGATGCACGTCAGGGCGCTGCTGCGCGAGGCGCGCGAGCGCGGGCTGCACCGCCGGCCCGGCCCGCTTGCGGGGCTGTCTGACGAGTTCGCGTTCTTTGACGCCGACGTCCCGCGCGCGGTTGCCCGCGACCCTGATGGCGAGCCCGAGCGGGCGCTGCCGCAGGTGGTGATCGAGCAGTTGCTCGCGCCCACGGCGATCGCGTTGTTGCATGAGATCGCGGGCGAGGCGCTGGCGTGCGCGGTCGAGCTGCAGATGCGCACCGGCCGTCGGCCGCAGGAGATCGCCCACGTCCCGTTCAGGTGCCTTGAGCACGAGCAGCGCGTGCGCGAGGACGGCAAGCTCGAGTCGTTGCCGGTGTTCGTCTATCGGCCGGAGAAGCGACCGAAGACGCGTAAGGAGCTGCCGATCTTCGCCGCGGAGCGCGGGCTGATCAAGCGCATCCAGCGCGTGGCGCGCGAGCGGTTTCCCGACGCCGGTCCCAACCAGCTGCCGCTGTTGCCGCGCCAGGTGCGCAACCGCGACGGCCGTCACCCGCTTCCTCCCGGAGCGCTGGCGCGCAAGATGCGCGAGTGGGTCGGCGCCGTGAGCGAGCTGACAGGCCCCGACGGCGAGCCGTTTGACCGCGCGAAGGTGTTCCCCTACGCGTTTCGCCACTCCTATGCGCAGCGGCTGGCCGATCAGGGCGCGAGCGAGTCCGAACTGATGGACCTGATGGACCACGACTCGTTTCAGACCACGCGCGGCTACTTCCGGATCCGTGCCGAGCGGCGCCGCCGCGCGGCCGATCTCGGCAACAAGGCGCTGTTTGACAACCAGGGCCGGCGGCTGATGCGGGGGCTCGAGCAGCTGGCGGAGTCCGAGCGCTCACGGATGCAGATGGGGTCGCTGGCGGTCCCCTACGGCGCGTGCGTTGAGCCTGCGAACGTCGCCTCGATCGGCGGCGCGTGCAAGTTCATGCTCAAGTGCCTGGGCTGCAAGCACTTCCGTACCGACCTCTCGCACCTGCCGGCGCTCGAAGCCTACGAGCGGCAACTGATCGCCGCCCGCGAGCGGCTGTCGGCTGAATCCGAGGTGGACGAGCTTGAGGGCTGGGCCCGCCAAACCGCGATCCCATCGCACGAGGAGATCGACCGGGTCCGCTACCTGATCACCCGGATCCGCGAGACGATCGGCGAGCTCGAGCCGGCGGAGCGCGCCGAGCTCCAGGCGCTGCTGTCTGCCGAGCGCGTCAATCGCAGCGCGATCCTTGAGCGGCTGCCGCCCCGGCACGAGCTGAACGTGCTGAACGTCGGCGCCGCGTTCGACGGGGCGGCGGGCTGATGGCCACAACCGACCACCTGCGCGCGCACCACAGCCTGCGCTCGGAGCAGAAGCGCCAGGCGGTCCTTGACACCGCGCGGGCGATGATCCGCTCCGGAACGCCGATCGAGTGGGCCGCGCTGGCGCGCCGCGCGGGCGTCTCAGAGAAGTTCATCCACGACCAGAAGCACGCCGACATCAAAGCCCAGGTCAAGGAGATGACCGCGGCGCAGACCGGCCGCCAGGCCGAGCGCCACCAGGCTGAGGACCAGGCGACGGTCGCCTCGCTGCGCGCCGAGCTGCTGAACCTGCGCGCGCAGCTGGGGCGCAAGGACCAACAGCTGGCGACACTCGAGCGCAAGCTGTCCCTGCAGGCAGGCCGGGAGCTCGAGGCTCAGCTGCCGCGCCCGCCCGGGTCGCTGCTGGAGCAGGCCGAACGCTCCACACAGCGTGTGCTTGAGCTCGAGGGCCGCAGCGGCGAGCTGCAGGCGCAGCTCGACGAGCGCGACCGCGAGATCCTCGCGCTGCGCGACTCGCTGCGAAAGACGATCCGCGAGCGGAACACCGGCACGTGAGCGCGTTCCGCGCAGCCGTCGATCACGCCGCCGTGGACGAACCGCGGGGCCGGTTCGCGCCGGTGTTCGCGCACGAAGGTCTGCCAAAGCTGGAGCTGGATCACCAGGTGCGCCGCAGGTGAGCTCGCCCGCGCCTGCCTCGGCTGCCTCGTCGCAGAGCCCGTCGGTGTTGGAGGCGGTGCTGGAGCGGATCACCTACGCCAACGAGGACACCGGATACACGATCGCCAGGGTCGCCACCGAGCGGACCGGCCCGGATCTGTTGACGGTCGTCGGGCCGCTGCTGGGCGCGCAGGTCGGGGAGAGCCTGCGCCTGAGCGGCCGGTGGGGCAACCATCCCCAGTACGGCAGGCAGTTCCAGGTGGAGTCCTACACGACGGTGCTGCCCGCGACGATCCAGGGGATCCGCCGCTACCTCGGGTCCGGGATGATCAAGGGGATCGGGCCGATGATGGCCGAGCGGATGGTCGCGCATTTCGGGACCGACATCCTGGACATCATCGAGGAGCAGCCCGGGCGGCTAATCGAGGTGCACGGCCTCGGCCCGAAACGGACCCAGCGGATCGCTGATGCGTGGGAGGAGCAGAAGGCGATCAAGGAAGTGATGGTGTTCCTGTCCGGTGTTGGGGTCTCGACGTCGCTGGCGGTCAGGATCTACAAGACCTATGCCGACGGTTCGATCTCGGTCGTCCGCGCCGAGCCGTATCGGCTCGCGTCAGAGGTGTGGGGGATCGGGTTCAAGACCGCCGACACGATCGCGCAAGCGGTCGGGATCCCGCACGACAGCCCGCAGCGGATCAAGGCCGGGCTGCAGTACACGCTCTCCCAAGCCGCCGATAGCGGGCACTGCTACCTCCCCGAGCCTGACCTGGTCCGAGACGCCACCAAGATCCTGGAGGTCGACCGGGAGCTGATCAGCCCGTGCCTGGATCAGCTCGTTGCCGAGGAAGGTGTCGTCCGCGAACCGCTGCCAGCCAGCGACGCTGCGGACGCCAGCACGGTTACGGCGGTCTACCTGGTGCCGTTTCACCGCGCCGAGCGGTCCCTCGCCACCGGCCTGTTGGACCTGTTGAACGCACGCGAGGAGCGGTTGGCGGCGTTCGCGCAGGTTGATTGGGAGAAGGCGCTGGGGTGGCTGCAGCGTCAGACTGGCCAGGACCTTGCTGCCGGCCAGGAACAGGCGGTCACGCTCGCGCTGACGAGCAAGGTCGCGGTCCTGACCGGCGGGCCGGGGTGCGGCAAGAGCTTCACCGTCCGCTCGATCGTCAAGCTCGCGACCGCCAAGAACGCGACGGTGGTGCTGGTCGCGCCGACCGGCCGCGCCGCGAAGCGCCTCGCGGAGCTGACCGGACACGAGGCGTTGACCGTTCACCGGCTGCTGGAGCTCCAGCCCGGCGGCGACGCGAAATACGACCGTGAGAACCCGCTTGACGCCGACTTGGTCGTCGTCGACGAGACCTCGATGATGGATGTGATCCTCGCCAACAAGCTGATCAAGGCGATCCCGCCAGGCGCGCACCTGCTGCTCGTCGGCGACGTCGATCAGCTCCCCTCAGTCGGCGCCGGCGAAGTCCTCCGCGACCTGCTCGCCGCCACCGACATCCCGCGCGTGCGCCTCACCCAGATCTTCCGCCAAGCCCAACAGTCGGGCATCATCATCAACGCCCACCGCATCAACCAGGGCAAGCCGCCACAGCTGACCGGCTTCCCGGACTTCTACTGGTTCGGGTGCGACCCGCCCGAGGACTCCGGCGTGCACCCCGCCGAGCAGACCGCGACGCTCGTCGTCGACATCGTCGCCCGCCGGATCCCCCAGAAGTTCGGGCTTGACCCCGCCCGCGATATCCAGGTCCTCACTCCGATGCACCGCGGCCCCGCCGGCGCGGGCAACCTCAACGCCCTGCTCCAGGAAGCCCTCACTCCACACTGCGACGGGACGCCCGAGAAGCGCTACGGCGGACGGGTGTTCCGCGTCGGCGACAAGGTCACCCAACTGCGCAACAACTACCAGAAAGGCCGGGCGGGGATCTTCAACGGCACCGTCGGGGTCGTCACCGGCTTCTCCCCCGAAGAGCAGACAATGACCGTCCTCACCGACGAAGACGAGCAGATCGACTACGACTTCGCGGAGCTCGACGAGCTCGCGCACGCCTACGCGATCACGATCCACCGCTCCCAAGGCAGCGAATACCCCGCCGTCGTGATCCCGCTCACGACCTCGTCCTGGCTGATGCTGCAACGTAACCTGCTCTACACCGGCGTCACCCGCGCCAAGCAACTGATCGTCCTGGTCGGATCCCGCCGCGCGCTCGCACAAGCCGTCCGCACCCCCGGAGCCGGAC
>JBKQKK010000011.1:0-6801 GCA_052147535.1 Solirubrobacteraceae bacterium
GAGGATCTCGTTCGCGAGCGCCTCCGCACGCTCGGCCTGGCCCTCGATCCGCGCGTCGTACAGAACCAGCGGGTGGAGGTTGCCGTCACCGGCGTGGAAGACGTTGCCGACGCGCAGGCCGGCCCGCTGGGAAAGCTCCTCGATCGAGCGCAGCACTTCGGGCAGGCGAGTGCGCGGAACGACGCCGTCCTGGACGTAGTAGTTCGGGCTGACACGTCCCATCGCCGCGAACGCCGCCTTGCGCCCGCGCCAGATCCGCGCGCGGTCCCCGGCGCTCTGGGCCGTACGCGTCTCGCGTGCCCTGCGCAAAGTGCAGATCTCCACTACGCGCTCGAGATCGCCCTCGACTTGCGCCGCCGGCCCGTCGAACTCGACGATCAACACCGCGCCACAGCCCGGCGGGTAGCCCGCCTGGACGGCGGCCTCCGCTGCTTCGATCGTGATCGAGTCCATCATCTCGACCGCCGCCGGGATGATCCCGGCGGCGATCACGTCGGACACGGCTGCGCCCGCCTCTTCCATGCCCGCGAAGCCAGCCAGCAGCGTGACGACCGCTTCCGGCGCGCGGAGGATCCGCAGCGTGAGCTTCGTTGCAATGCCCAAAGTCCCCTCCGAACCGATGAACGCGCCGAGCAGATCCGGGCCGGCGTCCCAGACCGACAGCTCGACCAGCTCGCCGCTCGGCAGGACGATCTCCGCCGCGAGGACGTGGTTGACCGTGAAGCCGTACTTCAGGCAGTGCGCGCCACCCGAGTTCTCCGCGACGTTACCGCCGATCGTGCACACCTGCTGCGAGGACGGGTCGGGCGCGTAGTAGAAACCGTGCGGCGCGACCGCGGCCGTAACGTCGAGGTTCGCGACGCCCGGCTCGACCGTTATCTCGCCGCGCTCGACGTCGATCGCGACGACCTTGGTGAAACGCGCGAGCGAGATCACGATCCCCTCGGCGACCGGCAACGCGCCGCCCGACAACCCCGTCCCCGCGCCGCGCGCGACGAACGGGATCTTGTGCGAATTGCAGACGCGCACGACCGCCTGCACCTCGGATGCGGTCTCGGGGATCGCCACGGCGGCGGGAATCACCCGGTGGCGCATCAGCCCGTCGCAATCGTAGGTCCGCAGCTGCTCGACCTCCAGGATCAGCTGATCGCCACGCAAAACCCCCGCCAGGTCGGCGAGCGCTGCCAGATCTAGAACCGCGGACTGCTTGTGCCCTTCAGGGTGCACCGCAGGCGAGTCTATGACGCGCCCTTCCGACAGTCAAAACGGCTTTAGCTCATGCCCGCCAACTTCGCACATACTCGCGAGTCGCCGTTGCTGACGCGTGTGCGCCGTGCCGGTTCTCAGACCGGTCTCTAGTACTCTCAAGCCCAGTGCGTACCATGCACGGGGAGCTCGTCATTCCCGACCGGTTGCTGCTCGGCTCAGGCCCCAGCCCGGTCTCCGAACGGGTGCTCCGCGCGCTGGCCCGACCCACGATCGGTCACCTCGACCCGGCGTTCGGCGCAATCATGGAGGAGACGATGGCGCGCCTGCGCCGAACGATGGTCACGGAGAACTCCGCGACGTTGGCCGTGTCAGGCACTGGAAGCGCGGGCATGGAGACGATGGTGGTGAACTTCACCTCCCCCGGGGACACGGTCGTGTGCGCCATCAACGGACTGTTCGGCGAGCGGATGGCCGATGAACTAGCTCGCAACGGGACGATCGTGAGGCGGGTGGAGGGAGAGTGGGGACGGGCGATCGAGCCGGAGCGTCTGATCGAGGCGCTCGACGAGTCGGCGGCGGCGCTGTTCGTCGTCCACGGAGAGACCTCGACGGGCGTGTGCCAGCCGCTGGACGGGCTGGCGGATGCGTGCAAGGCGCACGACGCGCTGCTGCTGGTCGATTGCGTGACGTCGCTCGCCGGGCAGCCGATCGAGATCGACGCAGCGGGGATCGACGTGGCTTTCAGCGGGACGCAGAAATGTCTCAACTGCCCGCCTGGCCTGGCACCGTTCACCGCCGGCCGACGTGCGATCGAGCGACTCAGAGCCAAGCGCGAGCCGTGCCGGTCCTGGTACTTCGACCTGCGTGCGATCCTCGCCTACTGGCGCGAGGACTCGGAGGGTGCGCCACCGCGCGTCTACCACCACACCGCACCGATCAACATGCTCTACGGCCTACACGAAGCGCTTGGGATCGTGCTGGAAGAGGGGCTGACGCAGCGCTGGTCGCGGCACCGGCAGGCGCACGAGGCGCTGCGCGGGGCCCTGGCGCCCCTCGGCCTCACCCGCCTGGCTCCCGACGGTGAGGCACTGTCCTCGCTTCTGGCGGTGGCGGTACCAGGGGACATCGACGAGGCCGGCCTACGGGGACGGCTGCTGCGCGAGCACGGGATCGAGATCTCGGGCGGACTCGGTCCGCTCGCGGGACGCGTGTGGCGAATCGGCGTGATGGGACTCGGCGCGGCGCCGGAACCGCAGCGCCGGCTGGTGCTGGCCCTCGCCGAACTGCTGGGCGCTGATCCGCGCGAGCCGATGGACCGGCTGGAGGCCGGCTGGGCGACGGTCGGCTAGGTCCGGGTCGGTCGCCTCCGGGGCCCCTCTGCTTCGATCCTGTGCTCGAGCACTTGGACGGCGCCAGATCTCCACCCAGGGGTAGAGATAGGTTCTACCGCCGCGCCGATGCGGGCAGGGTCGTTCTCCGCGACGATCGATCCGTCCAGTAAATCGATTCGGGAGGCCGCATGTTCGCCTCGCTTGCCAGCCTTGCAGTCAGGCGCCCGCGCGGGGTGGCGCTCGCCGCGCTCGTCGTGTTCATCGTTGCGGGTGTGTTCGGCGGCCCCACCGTGGGGCTGCTGAACGCGCGCAACGGCTTCCAGGATCCCGCATCGCAGTCCGCCCGCGCGGAGCGCGCGATCGAGCTGGCCACAGGGGCGGAGTCGAGCCCGGGGGTGCTCGCGCTGATCGATGCGCCGCCGTCCAGCCCGACATTCGCCGCGGTCGCCCGTTCGATCCTCGCCGTGCCGGGCGTCGCGGCGGTGACGCAGCCGAGCGCGCGCACGCCGGGGCTCATCTCCCGCGACGGGAGCGAGTCGGTCGTCGCGGTGACCCTGTCCTCCGCGCTCGACCCGAACACCGTCGTCAAGCGGATCGAGTCCGCCGTCCAGGGAAAGGGGGACGTGCATCTCGGTGGTAGCGATGTTGCCGGTGAGCAGGTCAGCGCCCAGGCCAGCAAGGACCTCGGCTTTGCCGAACTGCTCGCCTTTCCGTTGCTGGCACTGCTGGCAGCCCTGATCTTCCGCGGCGTCGCCGCGCTGCTGCCACTGGCCGTCGGCGGGCTCAGCGTCCTCGGCGCGTTCGTAGTGCTGCGGCTGGTCAACTACGCGCTGCCGCTGTCGAGCTTCGCGCTGAATCTGGTGATCGGACTCGGGCTGGGCCTCGCGATCGACTACAGCCTGCTGCTCGTGTGGCGGTTCCGAGAGGAGCTCGGTAGCGACGCTACCCCGGCACAGGCGGTTCGGACGACCGTTGGCACGGCCGGGCGCACCGTGTTGTACAGCGCGGTCACGGTTGCCTGCGCGATGCTGACGCTGACGCTGTTCCCGCAGCGGTTCCTGGTGTCGATGGGGATCGGTGGTGCCGCCGTCGCGCTGGTCGCCGCAGCCTCAACGCTGCTGGTGCTCCCGGCGCTGTTGGTGTTGCTGGCCGGCCGCGTCGGCCGCGTACGACCCCAGCCCGAGGGCAGCGGCCGCTGGTACCGGCTCGCCCATGCCGTGATGCGCCGGCCGGCGTTGGTCGCGGTGACCGTGACGGCCGCGCTGCTCCTCGTCGCTTCGCCGGCGCTCGGCGTTCGATGGAGCGGAGTCGATGCGACTGTCCTGCCGACCAGCCAGAGCGCGCGCGTTGTGGCCGACACGCTGGCGGCGGCGTTTCCCGCGCAGGTGCTGAACACGATCGTGGTCGCCGCCCACGCAAGGGCGTCCGCCACCGGTGAGCTGGCGGCCTATGCCCGACGCCTCGATGCCGTCCCCGGTGTCAGCGGCGTCCGCTCGCCCCGCTATTTCGGCAGCGATAACTGGGAGCTGACGCTGGGTGCGCAGGGCGACGCGATCGCATCCGCCGCCCAGCGAACGGTGGCGCGGATCCGTGCGACCCGGCCGCCTGTCCAGGTCGAGGTCGGCGGTCCAGCCGCTGATTTCTACGACCAGAAGGCGTCGATCGCCAGCGCGCTGCCGCTTGCGCTGGCCGTGCTGGCGGCCGTGACGCTGCTGATCCTGTGGCTGATGACCGGCTCGGCGGTGCTGCCGATAAAGGCGCTCGTGATGAACGCGCTGACCACAGCGGCGATCACGGGGCTGCTTGTGTTCGTCTTTCAGGACGGCCGCTTGACCGGTCCGCTTGGGTACACGAGCCAGCACGGGATCGAACAGACCGACTTCCTGGTGCTGGCGGCGATCGCATTTGCGTTGTCGACCGATTATGGGGTGCTGCTGCTGACGCGGATCAAGGAGGCCCGCGAGGGCGGTCGCGACGACCTCGAGTCGGTCGCCGTCGGGCTTGAGCACACCGGACGGATCGTTAGCGCTTCCGCGATCCTGCTGGCGGTGGCGATCGGAGCGTTCGCCACTTCGAAAGTCGTGTTCCTGAAGGAGGTGGGGCTGGGCGCGGTCGCCGCCGTGCTGATCGACGCGTTCATCGTGCGTGCCGCGCTGGTCCCCGCGCTGATGGCGTTGCTCGGGCGCTGGAACTGGTGGGCGCCAGAGCCGCTGCGCCGCCTGCATGCTCGGATTGGTGTTTCCTGGTGACCGTGAGCTGGGAGCCGCAACTGAGCCGAGACTTCCGCTGGCCCGCCGTCGGCGTGCTGGCGGTGTTCCTGGTGGCCGGCAGCTTCACGCGCCACCCGCGCGACCTGCTGCTGAGCGCGGTCGGGACTTTCGTGGCCCTGGCCGCAGCCAGCATGATGTCGCGCTACGGCCCGCGCGCCGCGCTCGCGCTATCGCTCCTCGCGGGTGCCGGGATCGCGCTCACCGCGGGTAGGACCGGCGCGTCGCTGGCCTGGTTCGGGCTGTGTCTGGTCGCGTTCTGCCTGGTGATCGCCGCCGGTTGGCGGCTCGGGGCGGCTTTCTGGCTGGCGGCCGCGGTGCTGCTCGGCTCGCACATGCTGACCGCGCACCCCGATCTCGGCTGGTTGCCGTGGATCGCCGGGGTCACGGTGTCAAGCGCCGGTGCCGGTCTGATCGTCCGCGAGCGGACGCTGGTCGACGAGTTGCGCGCAGCTCAGGCCGGGCTGGCGGAGCGCTCGCGCGCCGAGGAACGCAACCGAATCGCGCGAGATCTGCATGACGTGATCGCGCACAGCCTGACGGTTTCGCTGCTGCACGTGACCAGTGCACGGTTGGCGGTCGAGCACGATCCCGGGGATGCCGCGCGATCGCTGGCGGAGGCGGAACGGCTTGGGCGCGAGAGCCTGGACGAGGTGCGCAGCATCGTCGGGCTGCTGCGCAGCGACGATGAGCGAGGCCGGACCGCCCCCGTGCCCGGGATGGAAGCGATCCCGGACTTGGTGGAGCGGTTCCGGGCCGCAGGTGCCGCGGTGACGCTCGAATCCGACGGCGAGTTGGGACGGCTGCCGGCGACGGTCGGGACGACCCTCTACCGGATCGCGCAGGAGGCCCTGACGAACGCCGCCAAGCACGCACCGGGCGGCACCGTCGTCGTCCGGCTGGCGGCGGCCGCTGATGGGCTTGCACTGACGATCGACAGCGCCGGTGCGCCGGGCCACGGCGCCGGCACGGGGCTGACATCGATGCGGGAGCGAGCCGAGGCGGTTGGCGGGCGCTGCGAATCGGGCCCTGCCGACGGAGGCTGGCGGGTACGTGCGTCGGTGCCCGTTCCGGTGGGGAGGTCGCGATGATCGGCGCACACCCGATCGTCAGGGTGCTCCTCGTCGATGACCAGGAGCTGATCCGCGCCGGGCTGCGCGGAATTCTGCGCGAGCAGTTGGGGTTTGAGATCGTCGGCGAGTGCCGCCACGGCGGCGAGGTGCTGGCGGCCGTCCGCAGCGCACGTCCGGACGTGGTGCTGATGGACGTGCGGATGCCGGTGCTCGACGGGGTCGCCGCGACCCGCCGGCTGCGAGCCGAGCCCGACGCGCCGCCGGTTCTAGCGCTGACGACCTTCGACGACGACGAGGTGCTGGCCGGAATGCTCCGCGCCGGCGCCGCCGGGTTCGTGCTGAAGGGTGTCCCCGCCGAGGATCTGCAGCACGCGGTACGCACGGTCGCCGCCGGCGAGGCCTGGCTTGACCCGAGCGTGACCGGCAGGGTGCTCGACGTATATCGCCGGGCACCGTCCGGGGAGGCGTCCAAGCTCGGACGCCAGGCGCTGCAGTCGCTAACCGCACGCGAGCTCGAGGTCTTCGCGCTGATCGGCGGCGGGTTGACCAATGACGAGATCGCCGCCGAGCTATTCGTCGCCCCGGGCACCGTGAAGACGCACGTCAACCACGTCTTCTTCAAGCTCGACCTTCGCAACCGGGCCGAGGCGGTCGTGTTCGCGTTCGACCACGGCCTCACGCGGCGCCGCGCCGAGTGAAGCCCTAGCGCGCCGACTCGCGCTCGCCGTGCGGTCGGCGCTGGCCGTGCGGTCGGCGCTGGCCGTGCGGTCGGCGCGCGGCCGTGCGGTCGGCGCGCGGCCAACTGGCGGCATGCTCGAGCGAGCAAACCGCGGTCTGACTGCAGCGATTGCGCGCTCAGACAGGTCCGGGAAGATCCCAGCGAGCGCCACACCGCGTGGATCTCGGCGCAGTTCCCGACGC
>JBKQKK010000012.1:0-4632 GCA_052147535.1 Solirubrobacteraceae bacterium
TCCTGCGAGGCGACCGGACCGATCGCGATCATCTGCCCCAACCCAGTCGGACCGTGCGCGCTCAGATAGTGCTCGAGCGTCTGTGGCACCCCCGTCGCGACCAGCAAGATCGACGCCAGCGCCGCGACGGGCAGCAGCACATACAGCAGCGAGCGGACCAGATCGACCCAGAAGTTCCCCAGCCGGTCCGTGCCACGGCGACCAACCCCGCGGATCACGGCCGCTGCGACCGCCATCCCGGTCGCGCACGAGGTGAAGCTCGCGACCGTGATCCCCGCCATCTGCGAGAAGTCCGACAGCGTCGTCTCACCCGCGTAGTACTGCCAACTCGTGTTCGACACAAACGACGACGCGGTGTTGAACGACAGATCCCACGGGCCCGAATGCGTGAACCCCTGCGGATCAAACGGCCACACCGACTGCGTACGCAACACCACATACAGCACCAGCCAGCCCGCCAAACTGAACAGCAGGACTCCGCAGGCGTACCGCTTCCAACCATGCTCCTCCGACGGGTCCACCCGCAACAGCCGGTACAAGAACCGTTCTACGGGGCCGACCATTGCCGTCAGTGCCACGCGCTCGCCCTGGTAGACCCTCGCCATATAGCCGCCCAGCAACGGCGTCAGCGCGGTCAGGACCAAAACCAGCGCGGCGATCTGCAGCCAACCCGTGACCGTCATCCCAGCCGCCGCCCGCGCAACTTCCGGTCACCTCGAGCAAGGCCGGCCATCACGCACTCCGCTTACGCGGGTCTCACCGCGAGATCGCCAGTGATCGCGAGCGCGCCGCAACGACGGCACGTCCACGCGACATGACCCGAATCCAGCTTCATGAGCTTGGACACGCCAAGGCATGCGGCGGGCACAGCGCCAGCCCGTCCGCGACCCACCAAACGACGTCGTTGAGCGAGCCGGTCCGCCAGGCCGAGCAACCCCTCCCGCGAAGCCACCACCGCCTCCCGGCAGACCAGCACCGCCGAGCCCAACAGCGCCGCGCGGGGACTGTCTGCAGCGGCTACCACACCACGCAACGAACGCGCCAGCCGGCGACGCGTCACGAAATCCGTTAGCTGCCCCGCGCGCAGCGCGCGATCCGCTGAGACGTCAGGGTCCCAACCATCCGCCAGCTGACGATCAAGCCGCCACCTACGCAAGCTGACCCGCAGCCGCACCCGAAACCCCGACGGTCCGGTGGACTCGCTCATGTCGCACGTCCTGCGCCGCGGTATCCGGAGTGCTCCGTGCTTCATCCTCACAACCCGCGTTCAGGGATGCTGGGTGCTGTAGAGCGCTATCAGACGCTCGCGGGGGCCCTCGGGCTCGTCGCTGAGCCTGATCTCGTCCAACCGCGCGCGCTCCACAGAAGCCACACGCTGCTCGATCCCGAGATGCTGCACGATCGCGACCACAGCGGTCTGCAAGTCACGCACGCGGTGCTCCAGCAATTCGATTCTCTCAACGTCGCTCATCCGTGGTTCCTCCGAAACATGTATACGACAAGCCTGCCCTAACCTCCAACCGATTTAGCGTTTCCTTTACGCGCCGCGACGAAACCTCTGCACGTCCTTAACGGTCCGCCAGCGGCAGCGGCCGCTGCTGGCAGGACCAGCGAGTAGTAACGCGCCGGCGGGGCGGGCCTGGGGCACGTGGCTTGGTAAGTGGTGAGCAGTCGCATCCGTCGCTTCCCTTCAAGGCGCTTTAGATTTAGTCGTAATCGATTTTGGTTCAGAGATGTCAAGTTGACGTGCAGATACACGGCGCGGACACAAAGATGCTGTGCAGCAGGCAACGCGTCAGTCGCTTCGGAGCGTCAAGCGTGTACAACGGTCTCGGTGCCGAGGGCGGCCACAGCCGGAGGAACCGTGGAGGAAATGTCGTCGATCGACAGACGTAGTGCCGCCCGGTACGGTCGTCCGGGCGTTGCCACTGCGAACAGGTCGCGGGTCAGTGCGTCCGGCGCGGCTGTCAGCGCTTCGACCATGACGTGTGGTTCGCTGGCGATGGTCCGTACCTGTGCGAGCCGGAAGCCGGTGAGCGGCTCGAGTGTCAGTCGTCGGGCGTCCGAGGCGATCGTCAGGCGGCGGTCGGCTCCGAGGACGAACACTTCGTGGAGGTCGTCGACCCCGAGCGTGGAGGCGCTCATCTCGAGCTGCTCGGTCGCGCCCGTCGGCAGCAGGCGCTCGTCGGTCACCACACGCTGGCGGGCGGGCAGAACGATCGTGGCATCAGCCCGTGGCTGCTCACGCCGCAGGTAGAGGCGATATCCAAGGCAGGCGGGGACCGGCACGCCGCCGGTTGCCTGGATCTCGGTGGAGATGCACAGGCAACGACCGGTCACCTCGGCGCGCAGGTGAAGCCGGTGCGGGAACGGGAACAGCTCCAGTTGTCGGGGATCGCTGTCGAACGGCAGCGTCGCGTCGAGCGATGCCGACTCGCCCACGGCGCCACTATCCTCCAGGACCCATGCACGGCCGCAGGACTGCACCCCGTTGATCGGTAGCCCCCAGCGATCGGTGTGCAAAAGTGGCGAGACCGGCAGGCGGACAGTCGCTCCACACGCGGTGTACTTCCAGCTCGAGAGGCGGTTGGCCCACGGGTGCATCACAGACATTCCCATCGTGATGCCGCAGCTAGCGTAGCCAGTCAAGCCGTGGCGCTCGCCCAGTAGCTCGACGCCTCGGTGCCGCAGCGAGCAGCACGTCATGCCGACCTGCGCAGCGAAGCTCGCTTGGAGCGCGAGCGCGTCCCGCGAACCCAGACGCACCAGATCAAAGCCGTCCTGCGTAGCGTCGGTACGGATGCACGCGACGCTCGCGGCAGCGTCCGGGGGAGCAGCGAGGGCCGTGGGAGGGGTCATCGCGCAGCCAGAGGCGAACAGACGGCATCGTGCTGAGAGGGCATCGTGCTCCTCGCGTCAGTCGAGCGCGACGCTGGCACGGTGCAGCTGGCGGTACAGCTCGTCGTTCGCGCTGGCGAGGTAGAGCGGTCCGGTGCCGTCGCGCAGAAGCCGGCGCGCGAGCGCGACACCGTGCGGACGCACGGGGCGCGGGTCACGTAGGCGCTCGGCGAGGCGCTGGATCTCGCCGCGCGCGACCTGCACCTCCTGGCGGCAGACGCGCACCCTCGCGCTGCGCTCGGGTCTCGACCGCTCGGCGTCGATCAGGATCGCGTCGAGCGCGGTCGCGAGACGCTCACGCGCGCTCGCGCGCGTGAGCTGCCACGCGCGCGCGGCCAGCACACGCCGATTGGTGCTGACGGCGCCATCCGCGAGCCGCCGATCCAGCGCAGCGTGACGGACCGTCGCGAGCGCGCGAGCGCGTAACGCCGGCACGCGCGTGGCGGCGCGGCTATCGGCGTCAGGTCGGTAGCGATCACGCGTTTGACGGTATGAGGTGGCGAAGGACATGGTGCTCCGTTCAGAAAGCGCGTTGTCGATCACTGCAGTGTGGTCCGCCGTCGTCGAGGACTTGTGCAGATCCGCAGGTCCGGCATACAGATTTCGTGAAGACAACTTTTGTGGCTCTCCGGGCACAATCGTAGGTGGATTATGCGAACGCTTGTTCGTGTGGGAGTGTGAGGGTGACGGGTCCGCAGGTGAGGTGTACGAGCGCGAGCGCGGGGTCGGCGGAGTGAAACCCGTACGCCCGGCGGACGATCAGCTTGACCTTGTTGTTGAGTGCTTCAGCTCGTGCGTTGCTGAGCTTCAACCGACGGGCAGCGAGGATCCCGTCTCGGTGTTTGCGGATCGTGCGCCCGAGGCGGATGAACGGCTTTAGGCGGCTGCGGGACAGGCGCGCCAGCAGCCGGTCGATCAGTCCTGAGACCGTCTCGACACTGAGGGCGGGGGCGAAGATCGCGCGGACCATCTCTTTCATCGTCCAGGCGCGCGGGATCTTTCCGCCGGCGGCGTGCAGCGCAGCGAGCGTGTCGGCTTGGCGCTCGGTGAGGTCGGCGGGGTTCTTTAGCAGCGCCCAGCGGCTGTCCTTGAACTGCTTGGCGGTGTCGCTCTCCCCGGCTTGTCGTAGCTCGTTCCAGTACTCGCGGCGGACCTCGTCCAGTGCCTTGGTTGCCAGCGCGACGACGTGGTAGTTATCGATCACGATCGCCTCTTGCGGCGCGTGCGCGCGGACGCTCTTGGCATAGCCGCCGGTCATGTCCATCGACACCGCACGGAGCTTCGAGGCGCGCGCGAACAGCGCTGGCTCGATCTCAACGCCCGCCGCCAGCCACACGCCCTTGCCGGCCGGGACGGTAGGGCACGGGCCGAACGGGACCATGATCGCGGGCTCCGGCGACCGGAGCGGCTTCCTGGTCGACTCGCGCCTCGGCGGGCGGCGGGTCGAGCTCTGCGAAGAACTGATCGGCGGCGGCCTGGCCTTTGCCCTCGGCGCCCCACACCAGACAGCCGCGGCGATGATCACCGACCAACGTCAAGTACCTATGCCCTTTTCGCCACGCGACCTCATCGATCGAGATCTCAAACTAGATCCTTGAGCCGATCCTCTGCCAGCAGCTCCTCCCCGACGCGCTCGATCATCCGCCCGACCGTCTGCCAGTCGATCCGCACCAGCCGGCAAGCAGCCGTCTGATCGGTCTTGGTCGCCAGCCACGCCACCAAGTTTTCGAAATC
>JBKQKK010000013.1:0-7779 GCA_052147535.1 Solirubrobacteraceae bacterium
TCACGTGGAAGCGGAAGTGACCGGACTCGATCACGCCCGCGTGGATCGGTCCGACGGCGATCTGGTGCACCCCGTCGCCGCTCACCGGCGTCATCCACAGCGCCGGGTCGTCGGTGTGCGTTACGAGCGCGCGCAGCGGTTCGTGTCCCGCGAACCGCAGCCCGTACAGATCGTGCGCCTCGCGCTCGTCCCATCCCGCCGCCTCGACCAGCTCGACGATGCTCTGCACCGATCGGTCGGGCGCGTCGCAGGAGACCACGCGCATCGTCTCCGGGGAGACGATCAGTGCGCGCCATCGCAGGTGCCCGTCCCGCTCGCTGGCCCAAGCGCCGCCGAAGCGCTCGCCGACCGCGAGCGCTCGCTCGATCGCCGTCCGCCAGCCGCTCGGCGCGACCTGGTCGATCGCGGTCACAGCGATCCTCTGGCGAGCGTCTGGATGAAGCCGGAGCCGATCAGCAACGGTGCAGCGAGGAACAGCGCGAGCAGCCCGGAGCCGAGGATCGCAGTCAGCGCGACGGTCGAGCGCTGCCCGCGCTGCGTCCGGTGCCGGCGGCGCTTGGGCTTCTCACCGAGGACGCCTTCGATCAGGGCGTGCAGAAGCCCCAGGAACCCGAGTGCGAGCGCCACGACGGCGATCGCGCTGGCGGCGAGCTGCCCGGCTGCGAGGCCGCCGAGGACGATCAGCAGCTCAGACAGGAACAGGGGCGAGGGCGGCATCCCGGCGAGCGCGGCGAGGCTGACGCCCATCGCGGTCGCGGTTGAGGGACTGGCGCCGGCCACGCCGACCGGCGCCCGCTTGGCCGCTTGCGGATCAATCCGCAGGAGCGGTAGCGCCGCGTAGAACCCGAGCGATTTGGCGAGCGCATGGCCGACGACGTGGATCACGACGCCGGCGATCGCGAGCGGCGTGCCGAACCCGATCCCGAGCGCGATCACCCCCATGTGCTCGAGGCTCGAATAGGCCAGCAGCCGCTTCCAAGCCAGCGACTGCCACAGGAACGGAACCGCGACGAGCATCGAGGCCAGCCCGAAGATGATGAAAACCGCGCGCGTGTCGCCGACTCCGATCGACGGCTGCAGGCTCTGCTTGACCCGCCAGGCGACCAGCAGCACGCTCGGCAGCAGCGCCGCGGACAACAGCGCGCTGATCGGCGCCGGCGCCTCGCTGTGCGCGTCCGGCAGCCAGTTATGAACCGGAGCCCAACCGATCTTCGTGGCCAGGCCCGCGAGCAGCAGCACGAACGCGACCAGCGTCGTGCTGGCAGGCAGCCGGTGCGCGGCGAGACGCAGCGCGCGCCAGTCCAGCGCAGCGAGGCTGTGGTGGCCGGCGTTCGCCTGGCTGATCGCCAGCACGATGATCCCGAGCAGCGCGACCGACAGCCCGAGCGTGGTCAGCACGAGGTACTTCCAGCCGGCCTCGAGCGCGTTGGGAGCACCCGTGAACGCGACCAGCAGCGCCGACGCGGCGGTTGTCGCCTCGACGATCAGCCACACCACCGCGAGGTTGCCTGCGATCGGGACCGCCAACAACGCCGCCCAGAACACGAACAGCGCCGCGTAGTAGAGCCTGC
Organism: Solirubrobacteraceae bacterium; assembly: GCA_052147535.1. Classification (GTDB taxonomy): domain Bacteria; phylum Actinomycetota; class Thermoleophilia; order Solirubrobacterales; family Solirubrobacteraceae; genus Palsa-465. Next base: position 1,572 of record JBKQKK010000013.1, read on the forward strand.
GCGAACGAGCAGCGGTCGTCCAGCTGCGTCCGCTCGTACGCAGGTATGCCGGCGAGAGGAGCGCGCTGCACAGCCCGACGACCGCGATCACCGCGAGCAGCACGCCACTGGCCCCGTCGATCAGATACCAGTGGCCATGCAGCGCCGGGCGGCCGCCACGCGCCAGCGCGATGCCCGCCAGCACGAGCGCCGGCGCCGCGGTCAGCAGCGCCGTGGTGAACGCGAGGCGATCCGACAGCCGGGCGCTACGCGCGAGCAGCGCGACCGCCGCACCGGCGAGCGGGACCGCCGGCACGACAGCGACCAGCACCGGGACCACGTCAGTCACGCAGACCTCGCAACAGCGACGTGTCACCGGTGCCGAGCTCGCTGTGGATCTTGCGTGCGAACGCCGCCGCGACAGTCACGACCAGCGCGAGATCGAACAGCGCGCCGAGCTCGACCACGTAGGACAGACCTCCCGGCACCGAGATCGCCAACAGCGTCAAGCCGTTCTCAGCCACGATCAGCCCGATCAGCTGGAACAGCACCGGGCGGCGCGCGATCACGATCGCGATCCCGACCAGCACCAGCGCGACCGCAGCGTGCTCGGTCTGCGGGTTACCAAGGCCGAGCGGTGGCACCAACAGCCCGGCGAGCAGCGCGACCGCGCCGGCGCCGGCCAGACGCACCAGCGGTCCGTTAGCCGCCACGACAAGGCGCGGCTCCGGGGTCCTGCGGATCAGCGCGTACAACAGCAACGGGATCACAACAGCCTTGCCCAGCAGCACGATGCTCGCGACGAGATAGCCGTCCGGCCGGCCGCCGGCGAGCTGCAGCGCGCCGATCCCGAGCGCGAGCGACTGCGCCGCCAGGAGCATGATCGCGACCGACCGGCGCCGCACGACGATCACCGCCAGGCCGAGCACAACGACCGCACTGACCAGCGCGCTGCTCACGCGCCGACCCCGCCGATCCACAGACCCGCACCCGTCAGTGCGATCATGCAACCGACCCCGAGCAGCGCCGGCACTCGAAGAATCCGCATCTTCGCCTCGTAGGTCTCGATCACCGCCAGACCGACACAGAGCACCGCAACCTCCGCGGCCAACAGCCCCAGGCTCACGCCGAACGCGCGCCAGTGAGGCAGGAACAGCTCGGCTCCCAGCAGGAGCATCACCCAGTGCCGCGCCGCCGCGGCCCACTGCAGCAGCGCGAGATCCCGACCGGCGTACTCGAGCAACGGACCCTCATGGATCATCGTAAGCTCGAGATGCGTGTCGGGATTGTCGATCGGCTGACGGCCAATCTCGACGAGGATCACCAGCGCGAACGCGAACGCGCCGCACCAATGAGCCGGCCCGCTCCAGATCTGCCCGCCCGCGGCCGCGGCGGTCATCGCCGGCAGATCGGTGCTGTGCGCAGGCAGCGCCGCGACCAGCAGCGCCAGCATCACAAGCGCCTCCCCGAACACGGCGATCATCAGATCGCGCGCGGCGCCCATCAACGCAAAGCCGCTGCCGGTGTCCCAGGCCGCGGCCGCGAGCGCGAACCGCGCCAGCGCGAGCACGCCGACGAGCACGATCGCGTCGTGACCGACCCCGAAGTTCCCGGCACGGCCGGCGACCGGGACGATTGCCAACGCCGTGATCAGGCACGCCGCGACCAGCGGCGGCGCGATCCGGTACACCACGCCCGTGCCCTCCGGGTCAACGGCGTTCTTTGACCACAGCCGGCGCAACGTGCGGTAGGGCTGCAACGGCGACGGTCCGCGGCGGCCCTGCAACCGCGCCTTCAGCGCCTGGATCGAGCCGGGCACAAGCGGCGCCAGCGCCACGCCGAGAACCTGTATGACTGCGGCGATCACGTCCACCTAGAACACCCCCGTCCGTGCCAACGCCAACAGCACGACCACGAGCCCGAGCAGGTACGCGGCATAGGTGCGCACGTTCCCGGTCTGCAGACGCCGCGCAATCGCCGCCATACGCAGTCCGGCGCGGATCGTCGGCTCGTAGAGCAGGTTGTCAACCAGCGACGGCACGTGGCCCGTATAGGTGATCTTCTGCACCATCCCGCCGCCCCGCACGACCTCGAGCGTGCGCTCAGGGCGCAGTACCGCTTCCAGCACCAGTCGCAGCGGCTTCGTGAACGCAGCCGAGCTCCAGCCGAGCTCCGGCACGAGCGGCTGGCCACACGCCCACGCCGGGGTCGGCGCCGCGCGCCGCGATCCGCGCAGGCGGACCAGGACGCCCGTGAGAGCGATCAGCGCGAGCGCGAGCGCAAAGGTCGGATAGGAGCCGGTGCCGGGGACCACCAAGCCGAAGTGCCGCGCCGGCAGCACGGCGCCGGGAGCGTCGGGCGCGAGGCGCGCGAGCGTCGGTAGCACGAGACCCGGCACCAGCCCGAGCACTACGCACAGCGCTGCGAGGATCGCCATTCCGGCGCGCATCCCTTTAGCCGGATCGACCGCCGCAGCGCACTCGGGGCGCCGCGGCGCCCCGAGCAGCGCCAGACCCACGACCTTGACGAAGCACAGCAGCGCCAACGCCGCCGTCGCCGCCAGCCCTCCGAGAGCCAGCCCGGAGACGAGCGCGATACCTACCGGCCGATCAAACGCGGCATGCAGCAGCGACTGCAACACCAGCCACTCCGACGCGAACCCGTTGAGCGGCGGCAGCCCGGCGATCGCCATCGAGCCGATCAGAAAAGCTCCGCCGGTCCACGGCATCCGTCGCAGGAGCCCGCCGAGATGGTCGAGGTCGAGGCTGCCGACCGCGCGCTCGAACGCCCCGGCGCCGAGGAACAGCAGCGCCTTGAAGGTCGCGTGGTTGGCGATGTGCAGCAGCGCCGCCGCAAACGCGATCGCCGCCCACGTGCGCGCGCCGGCGCCAGCCAGTAGCAACGAGGCGCCGAGCGCGAGCGCGATGATGCCGACGTTCTCGATCGAGTGATACGCCAGCAAGCGCTTGAGATCGTGCTGCACCAGCGCCCACAGCACACCGCCGAGACAAGACAGCAGACCGACCGCCAGCAGCGTGAGCGCCAGCCAGCGCGGCGTCGCTCCGAGCCACTGGAACTCGACCCGGATCAGCCCGTACAGGGCCACCTTGATCATCATCCCGGACATCAGCGCCGACAGATGCGCCGGGGCGACAGGGTGCGCGCGCGGCAGCCACGAGTGCAACGGCACGAACCCGGCCTTCGTGCCGAACCCGATCAACGCCGTGATCGCGACCAGCGTCTGCACGCCGGTCCCGGCCGCAGCCAGCGCCGACGGGTCGCCGATCGCACCGTGATGCTGAAGCACCAGCAACGCGATCCAGACACCGGCGCCACCGAGATGCGTGATCGCCAGGTACGCATACACCGCCCCGCGGACCGCCCGGTCGCGTTTGGCCGCCAGGATCGCGGCGGCAGGGACGAGCGTCATCAGTTCCCAGAAGGCGAGGAAGGTCGTCACATCCCGCGCCGCCAGCACCCCGACGAGCGCCAGCAGGAACGCGGCCGTTAGCGACCCTACAGCCCGGGCGCCCGCGCTCCCGGGAAGGTAGTCGCGCGCGAACAGCAGTGTCGGAACCGCCGTCAGCGCAAGCACCGCTAGAAAGAACCCGCTCAGCTGATCGAGCCCAAACGCCGGCGCAACCGAACTGCGAAACGCCGCTCCGGGAACCGTGGCTCCGGTCAGAACCGCGATGCCCACCACGCCGAACAACGCCATCCCCGCCGCCTGGACAGCCAACCCCAGCCGCAGATGACCGGCAACCGCCGCGAGCACGCCTCCGACAGCGAGCACAGCTGCACCGGCGAACGCCGCCACGCCAAGTGCCCCCACGTTCACATGCTTCCCTGCACAGGACCGAACTCCTCCAGCCCGAGATCATCCAGCAACGCCTTGTTCTCCTCAAGCGTCGAGGTGATGATCCCCTTCGCCAGCTCCAGCAAGTCGAGCGTCCGCGGATCCTTAACCCGGTAATACACCATCGTGCCCTCCTTACGCCCGACCACCACCCCCTGCTTACGTAGAGCCGCGAGATGCTGCGAAGTGCCACTCGAGTCCAACCCGAGAACCTCCTGCAAAGCACCGACCGAAAGCTCACCGCCCCGCAACGCCTGCAACAACTTGACCCGCGCCGGATGACCCAACACCCGGAAGAAATCGGCTTTCAGCGCGTACACAGGAGGCTGACCGGGACGCGAGGACCGCATAAGAGTCAGAATCTTACAAACTTATAAGATCCGAGGCAATCACGAACAGCTAACCCCACAAGACCCGCGATCAACAAGAACCGGGTATGCGCCGAAGGTGTCCGAACAGAGAGCCGCTCGCGCGCGTTAATCCAAGCGCGCGGTGACCGACTCGGTGGCGGGGCCCGCTCAGATGTTGAATTCGATGAGATCATCGACAGGAGCGTCCTCGCTGCGGCGGTCGATGTGTGCGGTCGGGGTGACTACTGAATAGGGCGGCACGCTGCGGGTGAGCCAAACGTTGCCGCCGAAGCCCTGGCCAGCGACCGTTCGCGTGACGTCACAGGGCAGCTCGGGAACCATCAGCGCCTCTCTGGTTCGGGGTGGGGACCGTCGTGGCCAGGCCGCCGCAACCCGGCCTGGCCCCAACAGTGAGAAGAGAGCCGAAATCCACTGCTGTGGGCGTCGGCCAGGAGAGAGGTGGACTTCGGTGCGTCCCACAGAGTGCTGATTCGCCTGCCGAGACCTGCCACACATCGGTCTGGGCGATCTCCGGGCGGAACCTTCCCGGAAACACATTCACCAATCTGCACAATGTAGATCGAGATTACCATGATTGAGATCAGGCTTTCAACCCCCAACGCTCGCGACACGTCAAGACCGAGCGGCGTGCTGGAAATGACGAGCACGCGACGTGATCGATCACCACCAGAGCGTCGGGTTACGCAGCTCAAGCTTGGCCCAGATCCGCACGCCCGGCTTCGGGCTCAGCCGCCTGAGCTCGACCAGCGGCGTGCGACCGATCGCCTGGCTGATGTCGCCATAGCGGCCCCCGCACGGCCTGTTCTCGAGCTGCTTGTCGGCCATCCTTCACGAACCCTGACCGCGGTGGAGCTCCAGGTCACGGGGCGCTGGCGCTGACGCAGGACTTGCTCGGGGTGGCTAGCGAGTGACACCATGGCCCGGGTGCGCAGCGGGTACGCGGCGGGTGCGCGGCGGGTGCGCGGCGGGTGCGCGGCTACAGCTTGACACCGCGTACCGCGATCTGGGTGAGCGCCGCGACGAGGGCGTCGACCTCGGCGCAGGTGTTGTAGAGCGCGAGCGAGGCACGGACCGTGCTCTCGTGCCCGAAGCGGCGGATGATCGGTTGGGCGCAGTGGTGGCCGGCGCGGACGGCGATGCCTTCCTGGTCCAGGGCCTTGCCGATGTCTTCAGGTTGCTGGCCGTCGAGCACGAACGACAGGACTGAGGCCTTCTCGGGCGCGGTTCCGATCAGATGCAGTCCGGGCACGGTACCGAGCGCCTTGGTGGCGTAGGCGAGCAGGTCCTGTTCGTAGCGGTGTACGTTCTCGATACCGATCCTTTGGAGGTAGTCGAGTGCGGCTCCGAGGCCGATCGCGTCGGCGATGCTGCCGGTGCCCGCTTCGAACCTGACCGGTGCCGGCTGGTAGAGCGTCCTCTCGAACGTGACGTCCTGGATCATGTTGCCGCCGCCCTGCCATGGGGGCATCGTGTTCAGCAGATCGGACTTCCCGTACAGGACGCCGATGCCGGTCGGTCCGAACACCTTATGACCTGAGAGCGCATACCAGTCACAGTCGAGATCCTGCACGTCGACGCGCATGTGCGAGACCGCTTGCGCACCGTCGATCAGGACCACCGCGCCGTGGCGGTGCGCCATTTGCACCATCTCGCGCGCCGGGGTGACCGTCCCGAGGGCGTTGGCGACGTGCGCGAACGCGACCAGCCGCGTTGCGGGCCCAAGGAGCTTCTCGTATTCATCCAGCATCACCTGGCCACTCTCATCGACCGGCACGACCCGTAGCCGGGCGCCCGTTGCCTGGCACAGCTGCTGCCAGGGGACGATGTTCGCGTGGTGCTCGAGCCACGTGATCACGATCTCATCGCCAGCCGTGACGTTCTGGTGACCCCAGGCCTGAGCGACGAGGTTGATCGCCTCGGTCGCGCCCCGCACAAACACGATCTCGTCGCTGGAGCCTGCGTTCAGGAATGCCGCGACTTTGCCGCGCGCCGCCTCATATGC
>JBKQKK010000014.1:0-5988 GCA_052147535.1 Solirubrobacteraceae bacterium
GTTTTCTGGTCCTGATGATTCCTGTTGCCTTGATCCTGTTGAGGGCGGCGTTGGTGCCGCCCAGCACCGATGGCTGGCGGTCGGGGGAAGTGGCACGCAAAGACGCGGTACGAAAGAAACGAACGCAGGTCGCACGGGCAAGCTGAGGTCGACGAGCTGGCGTGGGGTGATGCTCTTGATCGCGAGCTGGGTGGGGTCGATGGCAAGGAGGTCGAGCTCCGGTGACGATCGCGCTGGCTGGCCACGACCGCGGTCGGGAGCGTGTTCGTAACAGGGCGCAATGATCGCCGTGGTCGCCCGTTGGTTCGGGATTTCCTGTGAGCGGGTGCGCCAGATCCTGGACCGGGAGCGGATGGTGATGTCGACTGGTGCTGCGCACCGATGCATGATTCGGTCAGGCAGCGGGAGCGAGCACCGGGATCCAGATCTCGGCGGTCCGGCCGTGCTCGGGATGGCGGGTCTCGCGGCGCAGCCGTCCGGCGTCTTCGAGCACGCTGAGTGCGCGTTCGATCTCGCGGCGTTTCTTGTTGCGGCTGAACATCTCAGACACGTCGGTGCGGGTGACGCCGGCCGGGCGTTCCTTGGTGGCCGTCCAGATCTCATCGGCGGTCGGGTCGCCGAGGCTGTCGCCGAAGATCCAGCTGGAGGAGTCGGCGCTGTAGCGCCAGATAGCGAGAGCGGCTTCGAGGTGCTCCAGCCCGATCGTGTCCGAATAATCGAGCAGCGCGTAGATCAGCGCGAGGCGGACGACGTGCGCCTCGGCGCGGGCGGTGGCGGCGCCGGCCAGGCCGGGCTGGCCGGCTGACAGGTGTGTGTAGATATCGATCCAACGCTCGCGGGCGGCGGGGTCGAGCGGGAGCGCGCGGTGTGCGTCGGCGAAGCGTAGGGCGAGGCGGACGGCGTCACGGACCCGTGCGAGCTCGTTGGCGTCGAGGGCGCTGCCGAACGGCAGCAGTTTTGAGCGGTCGACAGCGACGAGCAAGAAGCGATTGAAGAAGCCGTTGGCGAGCTCGGTGGCGGTGAGGTAGCGCAGCAGCTCGTCTTTGGTGATGTGCCCGATGATCCCGATGTGCGCGGCGCTGGCGCGCAGCGGGTTGTTGCGGACCATCGTTTGGAGCGCGTCGCCGTCCCACGCTTGGCGGACGATCGGCGAGAGCGTGTTGCCTTCGCGGGAGAGAACCTTGAGGACCTGCGCGAACTCCTGCTCAAGCACGAGCCGGCGCTTGTCAGCAGGCGCGTCGGCATCAGTCTCATCGATCGTGTCGCGGACCTGGGCGATCAGTCCCTCTCCGGAACTCAGGCCGCTCGCGAGACAGCCATCAACGAAAGCGGGGTCGGCCTCGGCGAGCGCGCGGCGGACGTGGCCCCATGACGACCCCTTGCGCCCCTTCGCTGACGGGCCCACCAGGATGCAGAACTCATTCGGGTAGTGGCGGTCAGCTTCGACCTGGTAGTACGCGCCGCGTCCGCAGGCGGTCCCGAACGCGACGAGGAACTGCGCCAACAGCGCCATCGGATGTGCTTCTGAGTGCGGCTCGGTGCGCAGCACGAACTCACCCGCCGGCCCATGGAAGGCGGCCTCTGCGGGCGCGGCTGGCCAGCCGGTCATTCGAACTCTCCGTTGCGGATCCCCTGGCGCAGCGCCGTGCGCAACCCGTCGATCGTCTCATCACGCTCGAGCAGCTCGTCCTCGAGCTCGACGACGCGCCGCTCAAGCTCCGCGATCCGCTCGCTGTCGGGCTTGGACGCGAGCGCGGCGCCGGTGATCGCGGGCAGCTCCGCGGCGATCTCGCTGCCGAGTTGCTCGCCGAGCTTGCGCTCGAGGATCCTGATGATGTGGTCTTGGCGGTGTAGCTGCGCAGCCTGGTTGGCGACCTTCACGCGCAGCTGCGCTGCGGTCTGATTGCTCGCCGCGACGGCCTGCGCGGCTTGCTGGTCGTATGCGGCCGCGAGCTTCTGCTTGACGTGCTCCTTGAGGTCTGCGTGCTTGGGGTCATTGATGAACTTCACGCTCACCTGCGCGCGCCGCGCGAGCGTCGTCCAGTGAAACGCGACGCCCTGGTCGATCATCGTCTCGGTGGCGTGCAGCACCGCAGCGCGCTTCTGCTGGGAGATCAGCCGGTGGTGGTCGGTCAGATGGTCAGGCATCGATCGCGGGGTCAAACGAGGGGTTGATCGCGATCACGTTCAGCTGGAACGCGGCGGGGGTGAGGTCCCCGAGTTCGCGGCGGTCGTTGGCCTGGCTGCCAAGGATCCGTTGTACCTCCTTGGCGTCCTGGGGTGGGAGGCTGTCGATCTTCTGGCGCATCCGCCGGATCAGGTAACGGACGCGGTCGATGTGCTCGTCGGAGGGCAGCGCGTCGCGTTTGGCCCAGCCGGCCAGCTCATCCGACGCGGCGAGGATCCGCTCGCGTGCGGCGAGCAGATCGGTGAGGTACTTCTCCAGCGCGGCGAGGTGGGTGAGGTCGGTACGGAAGTGCTTGCAGCCGATGCACCGCATCCGGTACGGGCACGCCGACCCGAGCGCGGCGACGTTCGACGGCTCCACGCAGGCGCCGTACGGGATCGCGGTCGACCCGAGCGCGGTCCGCAGGTCCTCAGACTCGGCGAACCGTTCGATGATCTGCTCAAGCTCGTTGCCTTCCGCGTCCCACTGCCAACGATGCTCTAAGTCGACGGCCTCGCGGCGGCGTTCTTGGCGGATCCGGCAGTACCCCTCGGTGGTCTTGAAGGACCGGTGGTCCATGATGTCCATCAGCACGTGCGCCGAGCAGCCGTTGTCCGCGAGCCGTTGCGCGTAGGAGTGGCGAAACGCGTAGGCGAACACGCGGTCGCGGTCATAGGGTGTGCCGTCGCTGTCCACCAGCTCAGGCAGTTGACGTGCCCACTCACGGACGGCGTGCGAGACCCGCGCCCGGTCGACCGGGACTGTCCCCGACCGGTTCCTGGCGCGGCGTGGGAACAACGGCAGCTTGCCGACAGCGAGGCTCGGGAACCGTGAGCGTGCGCGATCAGCGGCGTGCTCGATGAGCATCGCCTCGCGTGCGTGCACGGGCAGACGCTTGGAGCGCTTCGGGGTCTTCTCCGGTCGGTATGCCAGCACCGGCTGGCGATCGAGCGTCCCGTCCTCGCGGACGCGCTCATCCCACCGCAGGCACGTCGCGGGCAGATGGCAGATCTCCGCCGGCCGCCGGCCGGTGCGGATCAATAGCTCGACCACGCACGCGACATCCTCGTCTGAGAGCTCAGCCAACGCTGCGAGTGCCTCCAGTGAGGCGAGCTGCTTGATCACCGAGTTCGGCAGGCTGCGGCCGACCTCGTCATCGGGATCGCGCTGCTCCTTCTCGGGAGTGTCGCTCTCATAGAGCGCAAAGGTGTCTGAGAGCCCGTAGAGCAGCCCACCGGGCGCCGCCAGCCCGCGGTCACGTGCGCGGCGCAGCAGGCTGCGGACCATGATCACGCAGTCGACATGGGTCTTGTTCGCGATCCTGCCCGCCGACGCCAGACCAGCCAGACGCATCAAGAACTGCTCGATATCGCGCCGGCTGACAGCCGCGCGGTCCGCGCCACGATCCGGTCGCGTGCGCAGCGAGTCGCTCAACCGCCTGATCTGGCAGAACACGCCCCGCAGATAGTTGACGTTGCGCACAGCGAGCGCCTCGCGCGCCCAGTCGCGAAAGATCTCGCGCAGCCACGGCTGCGTGATCTCGCACAACTCCAGCCGCTGCCGGCCGCCGTCACGGCGCAACAACCCCAGCCGCCACACGTCGCTCGACAGTTCGGCCTCAGCGTCGAGTAGCACCTGCTCAACCGATCGCTGGATCCGCGCGAGCAGCATCCGAGCTGGCGTTGACCCGATCGGCGACTCATCCACCTCGAGCACCGACCCCACCCCGATCAACGTCAAACGCACCGCCAGCCGCTCCAGCTCTCCCCATGCGTTGAACTGCAACTCGCCCAGCGCCGCGTCCTGCACGCCGATCAGGAACTCCACCCGCAGCCGCTCGCTCACCATCGCGAGCACCATCACACGGTTATTGACCGCGTCGCGGACCGGGTGCTCTCGACACCACACCGCCCAATCCGGCTTGCCCAACGCCCGCCACCTGAAATGGCATGCCTGACACGACACCGGTCGGCCGTGGCTCGCGAGCCGTCCGCACCGCCCACAGCGACCAAACGTCGCTCGCGGCTGCGCCGGCACGCGCGGACCCAGCCCACCGCTCATCACCGCACCGCCAACGATCCACTCATCAACCGAGGCGAGCGCCGAACGGCGAAACGCCGACGCGCACATCACACACAGCCCCAGCGGACCGCAGGCCGGACGCTCAAACCCCGCAACGCAGCACACGCGACAGACCACCTCACGCTTGCGTCCCCGCTCGACCAACACCCGCGGGACCGCGACGAACTGCGCAAACGAAACTCCCTGCGACCGCAGGCGACGCCACCGCCGAGCGCACATTCCGCACAGGGCGCCGACCTCGACGGCCACCCCCTGACAGTCCTGCACCGCGCACCCCGCGAAACCAAAGACTGGATGATCCGCAGAGGGCTCAAACACTTGCCGGGCGGGATCCCAGCCAGCCGCGGTCAGCACCGGGACGTCAAGCGCGTCACGCAACCGAGCGAGCACCGCATCACCTGACCGCGTGAGCGGCTCGAGCCGGGCGAGCTCAACACTCATCGCCCACACCCGCCCGATCCAACAAAGCCTCCTCGAGGTAGGCACGGTCGATCGCCTCGCGCACCCGATCCCACTCCGGATGCACATACCGCGCCGTCGTCGCCAGCTGCCGATGCCCGATCAGATCCTTCACCACCGCCAGATCCGCCACCCCCGCCAGCCTCGTCGCCCACGCGTGACGCAGCATGTGCGGCGTAACCCGCCGCTCAAGGCCAGCGCGCCGACCCAGGTCCGTCAGGACCGCATTGACCTGATCCACCCGCATCGGCCCGCCCACCTTCGGCCCGTCAAGGTTCACCAACACCGTCACCGAGCGCTCCGCGCCCGGCACCCGCTCACGCTCGTAGTACCAACGATCCGAGCAGAACACAACCACCGCGTCAACCGGCACCGTCCGCCCACGACTGGACTTCGCTGAGGACCCCTGCTCGCTCGTCCGTCGCCGCACATGCAAGTGAGCGCCGACCCGGGCGCCGCAGCCGAGCTCTCTCGCGTCGGCCATCAAGTGCAGATCCTCCTCCTGCAGCATCACCGCCTCCCCACGCCGCAGACCGACATGGCGCATCAACACCAGAAGCAGCCGATCGCGCCAGTTCAGCGTGACCCGCATCAACGCGTTGAACTCCTCACGCGTCACCGGATCCACCTCGCCCGGCGCCTCGGCCCGCAAGACATGGCGAGGACGCAACGCGAACCGCCGCACCGGCCGCTCAGCAGCCCCGCCATCCGCAACCTCGCCCATCACAAACAGCGCCCCAATCGTGTCCTCGCCCACCAGCCCATCCGCAACCGCCGACTTGTACATCTCCCGCACCGCCACCAAGATGTGATTGACCCGCCCGTTGCTGCGCGGCTGCCCAACGCCACGCCCCGGACGCGTCACCAACTGGTTGCGCAGCACCAGAACAAAACCATCCATCCGCTGCGCCGCCTCAACCAGCCCGAACTGCCGCCCCGCGCACCAATCGAAGAACACGGCCAAGTTGCCCGCGTACTTCTCGGTCGTCCCCAGCGCCCGCCCCCGGCTATACCGCAAATACCGCAGATACGTGTCCGCCGCCGGGATGAGCTCATAAGCGCCGTCGCGGACGCTCCAATAGCCAAGATCCCCGGGCGGCCGCACACGGAACGCGGCGCAGCCCGCGACCGGGACCGACACGGAGACCGTCATGAGATGAGCACGGTCAATGACGATCCCACGCGGTTCGGACGGAACCGCACACCACGAAACCCGCACCGCCAAGCCAAGAACTCCCGATTTCGGACCAAACGGTGCCGTCCTAACACCACCTGAAAAG
>JBKQKK010000015.1:0-3558 GCA_052147535.1 Solirubrobacteraceae bacterium
CCCCCCGGGACCCTCGTCGGGGAGCGACGGGATGAAGTCGCCGCGTGCGATGATGGTCGCCAGCGCGTCCCCGATCAGCGGATCGGATGTTCCCAGGGCCTTCAGAAGACCCGCGCGGCTCGTGGGCGAAGCCAGGCGCCGGGTGACATCGACGAACAGCCTGCCGCCGGCCTCGTACATCGGCACGAGGGCAATCAGCTGCCACAGGGAGAGCCCCAGGGGCTTCATGGCGTCGGTCATCATCTGCTGATGACCTACGGAGACGTAGACGTGGTTCGCTTGATCGCCGGCCGCGGGGATGGGGAACAGCGTGGTGATCGGCCGGCTCTGGACGATCCGGAAGCCGTCGTCGACCAGGCACCATTCGATGTCCTGGGGATGGCCGAAGTGCGCTTCGATCCGCCAGCCCAGCTGCGCGAGCCGCACGACCTGCGCATCCGTCAGCGCCGGCTGCTGCTGGAGCTCCGGCTCGATCGCCTGTTCCTGCGTCCCGGTCGCCGGCGAGGCGTGGATGGGAAGCTGCTTCGTGGCGAGCGCCTTGGCGACGACCTCGCCGCCTCGCACTTTGTAGACGTCCGGGTTCACCAGGCCGGAGACCAGGGCCTCGCCGAGGCCGAAGCTGGCCTCCACGGAGGCGACCTTCCGGTTGGAAGTCACGGGGTCGGCCGTGAACACGATGCCGGCCGCCTGCGGGAAGACCATCTGCTGCACGACCACGGCCATGTGGACCTTCCGGTGGTCGAGCCCGTTCCGCAGGCGGTAGGTCACGGCCCGCTCGGTGAACAGCGAGGCCCAGCACCGGCTGACGTGCTGGAGGATCGCCGCCGGGCCCACGACGTTCAGGTAGGTGTCGTGCTGGCCCGCGAAGGACGCGGTCGGCAAGTCCTCCGCCGTCGCGCTGGATCGGACGGCGTAGGCGGCTTGCTTGCCGAGCCGGGCGAGCGGGCGCGTGATCGCCGACGCCAGATCCTCAGGGATGGCGATCCCTTCGAGGGCACGGCGGATGTCCGCGCTGAGCGCGCGTATCGCCTCCCGGTCGTCCGGCTTCAGGAGCGACAGCCGATCCAGCCGATTGTCGATCGACGGCGCTTCCGCCAGGATCCGCTGGAAGGCGTCCGTCGTCACGCAAAAGCCAGCCGGCACACGGATGCCTTCGATCCGCGAAAGCTCCCCCAGGTGCGCGCCCTTGCCACCAACGACCGCAACCTGGGTCTGGTTGATCTCCTCGAAATCCAACACGTAGCAGCCCATCCGCTGACCTCCCTCAGAGTTGACCCGGTCAACTCTGCTCCTGTTCATTGGTTCCAGCCTGCGGCGGGCGATTATGAAGCACGAATCAGGGCCTCACGAGAGCCCTCTGCCTGGTATAAGTTGGAGGTGGAGAGGCACGGGAGCGGCCGCGATCACCGTCGCCAGCACAAGCAGCCAGGCAACACGAGCCGGCCGCGGCGGGCGAGCGCAGAGCCCACCCAGGCCGACAGGGCGACGTGTGTAGAACGCGGTGACACCCGCTTCGCGGTTAAGGCGCGTCACGACTCAGTCGACGATTCCCTCCAATGCGCGGAACGCACGGGTCGGTGGACCGCCGGCTGGGATCCGGACGACCCTTACTAGGCGGCGGTCACCGACCGCAGCTCCTCCAGCGACTCGTCCATCAGCCGCCGGAACGCAGTCGGGTCGTTCTGCTGCACCCAGTGAGCGAATGCCACGTGGAAGACGGTCACGCCCGCCTGGGCGGCGAGGATCGCCGCGTTCGCTGAGACGCCCCGCTCCACCAGCGCGTCCTTGATCGCGGCGGCGAGGCTCTGCAGCTTGATCAGTTCACGCTCCTGTAGCTCCGGGTTGGCCGCGATGATCTGAGCGCGGATCCGGGCGAAACGGTGGCGCTCGGTGAACATCTCCGCGACCGGATCGAGTCCGGCTGTCACGACCGCGAGCGGACTCGCCTCCGCCGGTGCGGCGGCAAGCCCCTCCAGCCAGAGGCGTTGGAGCTCCTGGCTGCCGCTGAACAGCACCTCTCGCTTGTCCGAGAAGTAGCGGAAGAAGGTGCGTTTGGTCAGCCCGGTGCGCTCGGCGATCTCGGCGACGGTCGTCGCCTCATATCCCTGATCGTCGAACAGTTCGATCGCGGCGCTCATTAGGCGGCCCTGTGCGTCCGGTTTCCAGCGTGACATGGACTCTGAGCGTAGTTGATGACACCAAGTGCCATGTGGGTGCTATGGTGATGACACCAGGTGACATACCCACCGACTGGAGATTCCAATGCGCGTATTCGTAACCGGCGCCTCAGGCCATATCGCTGCCGCCGTCATCCCCGAACTTCTCAACAACGGCCACCAGGTCGTCGGCCTCGCCCGCTCCGACGCGTCGGCCGAGGCCGTTGCCGCCCTGGGTGCCGAGGTCCGCCGCGGCGATCTCGACGACCTCGATGGTTTGATGGCCGCTGCCGGTGAGGTCGACGGCGTCATCCATCTCGCCTTCAAGCACGAGGCGATGCGTACCGGCGACTTCATGGGCGCGGTCGACTCCGACATGGCCGCCCACAAGGCGATCGGCGAAGCTCTGGTCGGCACCGACAAGCCCTTCGTGTCGACCGGCGGCACCCTGATGCTCGCCATGGCTGGGATCACCGGCCGCCCTGGCACCGAGGACGACCAGTCCGGGGGTGGTCCCCGGACCGACGCGGCGAACTACACGGTCGCCCTCGGCGAACAAGGCGTGCGCTCCTCCGTCGTCCGGCTCGCGCCGATGGTGCACAGCGATCTCGACCACCACGGCTTCACGCACGCGCTGATCGGCTTTGCCCAGGAGAGCGGGGCCGCGGCCTACACCGGCGACGGCTCCAACGTCTGGCCGGCGGCCAACACCTATGACATCGGCGTGCTCTACCGCCTGGCGCTGGAGAAGGCCCCTGCCGGCTCGACGCTGCACGGCGTGGGTGACACGGGTATCCCGCGCAAGGTGATCGCCGAGACGATCGCCGGCAAGCTCGGGATCGAGACCAAGAGCATCACCGCCGGGGAGGCGCCGCAGTACCTCGGCTTCCTCGCCGCCTTCGCCGGCCTGGACAACCCGACCTCAAACGACAGGACCCGGGAGCTGCTGGGGTGGGGGCCGACCCATCCGGGCTGGGTCGAGGACGTGGAGACGGGCCACTACTTCGCCTGATCTCGCATCAGACGCAGCTCGGTACTGCACATCCCACAGACCCGCGGCACCGCCACCCGCCTGTGACATGACCTGGGGGCCCGAATGTGCCGGCCACGTCGGCCGGCCCATTCACCCCCACCAGTAGCCCGAGGCCGAAAGCAGGCACCCTGCCGACGAGTAGCTGGTGAGAAGGGTCATGTAGCTGGTGGGAAGGGTCACGGAAGGGCACGGCCCCGTTGGGGTTCCGGCTCTACGTGCCCGAGGACTGGTGCGCGCTCCGGCGTGCCGACGGGAGGCGAAGATCCCCGCCGAGCTGGAGGTCGCGAGCAAGCCGACGCTCGCCGCGGGGCTGGTCGCCCGGGCGGCGGGCTGGAAGATCCGCCGCGCGCCGGTGCTCGGCGATCTAAG
>JBKQKK010000016.1:0-8499 GCA_052147535.1 Solirubrobacteraceae bacterium
CAGACCAGCGGGATGCCTCGCTTCGTGATCGACGCGGTGCACCGCAACGCGGCGCTGCTAGCGGTCGTGTTCCTGTTGGTCCACATCGCCACGACGCTGCTCGACAGCTACGTGAACATCGACCTGATCAACGTGATCCTCCCGTTCAGCGCCTCCTACAAGCCGCTGTGGCTCGGGTTGGGCGCGATCGCCTTCGACCTGCTGATCGCGGTGGCACTGACAAGCGTGCTGCGTCGCCGGCTCGGGTATCGCATCTGGCGGGCAACGCACTGGCTTGCTTACCTTTCCTGGCCGGTGGCGCTAGTGCATGGAATCGGCATCGGCAGCGACCGTCACTCGAGCTGGATGCTCGCCTTGACGGGAGCCTGCGTGCTGATCGTCGCCGCAGCGATCGTCGCGCGTCTCACGCAGCACCCGCCGCAGGCGCCGCAGGGGGCGCGCCCGCGGGGAGCGGCGCGCCGAACGCGTCCGAGCAACCGCATCTCCGCGCTGACTCCGGCGGCCAAGCAGAGATGACCGGAATCTCGCCAGAGCAGCCGCTGCTCCCGCGCCTGCTGCGCGGGGTCGGCTCCGAGCCGATCACTTCGCTCGACGCGCACGTCAGACTCCACGGCCCCCTGCCGGCGACACCACGTCGATCGCGCGAGGAGCTCCTGGACGAGCTCGAGCGCGCCGGGCTGCGCGGCCACGGCGGCGCCTCGTTCCCGACCGCGAAGAAGATGCGCTCGGTCGCCGGGCGGCGCGGCTCCAAGGTGGTCGTGGTCAACGCCACGGAGGGCGAGCCGGCCAGCAAGAAGGACCGTGCGCTGTTGCGCCAAGCGCCGCACCTGGTGCTCGACGGGGCTTGTCTCGCCGCTCGCGCCGTCGGTGCCGACAGCGTCGTGGTTGCTTTCTGCGAGCAGGACAGCCGCAGCTCGGCGAGCCTCTCGGCGGCGCTCACGGAGCGCCGTTCGTCGCGCGATGAGCCGAGCTTCCAGCTGTTCGGAACGCCGGAGCTGTTCCTGTCCGGCCAGGAGACAGCGCTCGTGAACATGCTGGGCGGCGGCCCCTGCCAGCCGACGTTCGGCACGCGACCGTACGAGCGCGGCGTACGCCAGCGCCCGACGTTGGTGCAGAACGCCGAGACGCTCGCGCACGTGGCGCTGATCGCGCGCCACGGCGCCGACTGGTTCCGCCAGCTGGGGTCGGAGTCCGATCCGGGCTCCGCGCTCGTGACGATCAGCGGCGCGCTGGACGCTCCGGGGGTCTACGAGATCGCGCACGACATGCCGCTGGCGCAGCTGCTCGAAGCGGCCGGCCCGCAAGAGTCGCTGTCGGCGGTGCTGATCGGTGGCTATTTCGGGACCTGGCTAGGAGCGCGCGAGATCGCAGCGCTGCGCCTCTCCCCCGCCCACCTTCGCCGGCGGGGCGCCAGCCTCGGCGCCGGCGTGATCGTCGCGCTCGGCGTGTCCGCGTGTCCGGTGACCGAGACGGCGCGGGTCAGCGAATGGTTCGCCCAGCAGACCGCGGGCCAGTGCGGCCCGTGCGTCTATGGCCTCGACGCGATCGCGACGACGATCTCGCGGATCGCCACCGGCACGGGCGAGCGGACCGGGCACGATGACGTCACCCGCTGGACGCGTGAGCTACCCGGGCGTGGCGCCTGCCAGCACCCGGACGGCGCCGCCCGCTTCATCGCCAGCGCAATCGAGGTGTTCGCGGACGAGTTCCGCGAGCACGCCGCGCACGGCCGCTGTGAGCGCTGCGCGCATCCCCCGGTGCTGCCCGTCCCGCTGACGGCCACGGCGTAACGCCCGGGCGCCCGACGTGATGCGTTGGCGGATCGTGGGCGGATCGTGGGCGGATCGGCGCGAGGTGCGGGCTAGACTCGATCTCCCGTGTCCGCCGGCCCCTCGCTTTATCGTCGCCACCGCCCCCGCACGTTCTCCGACGTGGTCGGGCAGGAGCATGTGGTCCGCACGCTGTCGCACGCTGTCGAGCGCGACACCGTACACCATGCCTACCTGTTCGTGGGTCCGCGCGGGACCGGCAAGACCAGCATGGCGAAGATCCTCGCGGCCTGCCTGAACTGCGTGAACGGGCCCACTACGGAACCGTGTGGAGCCTGCGATTCGTGCGCCGCGATCGCGCGAGCGACCTCGCTCGACGTGGTCGAGATGGACGCCGCCTCCAACAACTCGGTCGACGACATTCGCGAACTGCGCGAGAAGGTCGCCTACGCGCCGGTGTCCGGACGCCACAAGGTGTACATCCTCGATGAAGCCCACATGCTCTCCCAGCAGGCCTGGAACGCGTTCCTCAAGACACTCGAGGAGCCGCCGCCGCGGACGATCTTCGTGCTGGCGACGACCGAGGCGCAGAAGGTGCTGCCGACGGTCGTCGACCGCTGCCACCGCTTCGACTTCGGCCGGCCCTCGGTCGAGCAGGTCGCCACCGTCGTGCGCCGCGTCGCTCAGGCTGAGGGGATCGGCATCGACGAGCTCTCCTGTGTCCTGCTGGCACGCCACGCCAGCGGCTCTTTCCGGGATGCGCTGGGAACCCTCGAGCAGCTGGTCACCTACGCCGCCGATGAGCCGATCACCTCCGCCGACGTACTCGCGGTGCTGGGCGTCGCCGACGCCGAGCAGCTGTTTGCGGCCGTCGACGCGGTGCTCGCGCGCGATCCTGCGGGGGCACTGCGCGCCGCCGCAGCGCTCGCCGATTCCGGGCGCGACCCTGGCCAGGTGCTGCGTGACCTGGAGATCCACGGGCGTGAGCTGCTCAGCGCGCAAGTGCTCGGCGAGGTCCCGCTCGAGCTTCGGGTAACGCCCGAGCGTGACGAACGCCTGGCCCGGCAGGCCGCGGCGCTGTCGCAGACCGATGCTGTCCGGCTGCTGGAGCTGGTCAGCGCGGCGCTGGCGGCGACCGCCGACGGAGCGCAGGCGCGGATCCAGCTCGAACTGGCGCTGGTGAAGGCCGCGGCACCGCAGATGGAGCCCTCGACCAGCGCGCTGCTCGCGCGGATCGAACGGCTCGAAGCGGCGCTGGCAGGTGGCGGAGGCGTCGTGACTCCGTCTCCCCCCACTGCCGACCCTGCTCCGCCTCCGGCTCGCCCCACTACCGACCCCGCTCCGCCGGCCGTTGCGCCGCCCGCCCGCACGCCGACGCCAGTCCCGCCGGAGTCCCTCCCCCCGGAGCCCCTCCCCCCGGAACAGTCCTCCGCACCTGTCGGCTCCGACCTGGGCGCGGTCGCGGCGCTGTGGCCGGCTGTCGTCGACATGGTGCGCGGCGAGAACCAGATGCTCGCTTCGGCGCTTGGTGGCGCACGTCCGGTTACGCTGTCGGGCGACGAGCTGACAGTTGAGTTCCCGGCTGGTGCCGATTTCTCCAAGCGCAAGGCAGAGCAGGACGACCACCGCCGGGTCGCGGCGGACGCGCTGCGCCGGGTAACCGGCCGGCCGTTCGCGCTGCGGTTCGAACTGGGTGAGGCCGAGTGCGACGCGACCGCCGACCGGCAGGCGGTGCCTGCGGGACAGGCGGCAGGTGCTCCGGCGGCTTCTGGCGATGACCTCGTTCGGGCCTTCATGGAAGAGTTCAACGCCCAGGAACTGTCGCAAACGCAAGCAGACGAAAACGAGGTGGATCACTGATGCCGCAGCCAAACATGCAGCAGATGCTCAAGCAGGTCCAGAAGATGCAGGCGGACATGGCGGCCGCGCAGGAGTCGCTGAAAGACGAGCTGGTCAGCGCATCCGCCGGCGGTGGCATGGTGACCGTTCAGGTCACCGGCGATCTGGTCGTGAAGTCGATCACGATCGACCCGGAGGCCGTCGATCCAGAGGACGTCGAGATGCTCTCCGACATGGTGCTGGCGGCTGTCAACGAGGGCCTGCGCGCGGCCCAGGAGCTCGCCGCCGCCAAGCTCGGCAGCGTCACGGGCGGACTGGGCGGGCCCGGCGGGCTCGGCCTGCCCGGGTTCTGAATCTTCGACCAAGACGAGGGCGAGCCACCTAGTGGAACCGCTCGGAGACTACGACTGACGTGGCGGGCGTCTATGCACCGCCGGTCCAGCGCCTGATCACGGAGCTGTCGAAGCTTCCCGGCGTCGGCGGCAGGACCGCGCAGCGCCTAGCGTTCCACCTGCTACGCGCGAGCGAGCAGGATGCGTTCGCGCTCGCTGACGCGATCCGCGATGTGAAGTTGAAGATCGGCTTCTGCGAGGTCTGCTTCAACCTCGCCGATCAGCCCCGCTGCCGGATCTGCGCCGATGCGCGCCGCGACACCGATCTGATCTGCGTGGTCGAGGAGCCCTCGGACGTCGTGTCGATCGAGCGCACGCACGAGTTCAGCGGCCGCTACCACGTGCTCGGCGGCGCGCTCTCGCCGATCGACGGCATCGACCCGGAGGATCTGAAGCTCGCGGAGCTCTACGAGCGTGTCCGTGGCGGCAACATCCGCGAGGTGGTGATCGCGACCAATCCCACCACGACCGGCGAGGCGACGGCGCTGCACATCGCGGGCGGCTTGCGGATGATCGCGCCCGAGCTTGCCGTCACGCGCCTGGCGAGCGGGCTGCCCGTGGGCGCCGACCTGGAGTACGCCGACGAGCTGACGCTCGGGCGCGCGTTCGCCGGCCGGCGCGCCATCTAGCCCGGAGTTGGGGGGACTTCGGCCTAGCTGAGCTCAGGCGGGCCCTCAGTCGGAGGCAGGGCGAATAACCGCGGCATATCGTCGCTTTTTCGACCAGCCTCACGCGAGCACCCGATCGCCCCGCTACACCACCCCGTAACCTCTCCGCCTGATGCCATACACACCGACCGTAGTGATGAAGTTCGGGGGCACGTCCGTCGCCGACGCCGAGCACATCAAGCGTGCCGCGCGGCGGATCGTCGCCCAGAGCGACTCCTGCAAGCGCGTGGTCGCGGTCCTGTCCGCGCGCGGCCAGACGACCGACGAGCTGATCAGGATGGCCGATGAGGTCTCGCCGCACCCGGACCCGCGCGAGATGGACATGCTGCTGTCCACGGGCGAGCGGATTTCGTGCGCGCTGTGCGCGATGGCGATCAACGACCTCGGCCACCGGGCGATCTCGCTGACTGGCTCGCAGGCGGGCATCGTGACCGACACCTCGCACACGAGGGCGAGGATCCTCGATGTGCGCGCCGACCGGATCCGCGAGGCACTGGACGAAGATCTGATCGTGCTCGTGGCGGGCTTCCAGGGTGTCTCGACCAGCCGTGACGTGACCACGCTCGGACGCGGTGGCTCCGATACGACAGCGGTCGCTGTGGCTGCGGCGCTCGGCGCCGAGATCTGCGAGATCTACACCGACGTGGCAGGCGTGTTCAGCGCCGACCCCCGGATCGTGCCGGAAGCACGCAAGCTGGCAATGGTGAGCTTCGAGGAGATGCTGGAGATGGCCGCCTCGGGCGCGAAGGTCCTGCAATTGCGCTCGGTCGAGTACGCACGAACCCACGGCGTCCGGATCCACTGCCGCTCCAGCTTCGAGGATGGCCCCGGTACCGTTGTGATTGGAGAAGACGAAACGATGGAGCATCCGCTGATCACCGCCGTCACGCATTCCACCGACGAGGCAAGGATCACGTTGCTGGGTGTGCCGGACCGGCCGGGCGCCGCCGCCGCGATCTTCACCGCACTGGCGGACGCCGGCTGCAACGTCGACACGATCATCCAGAACGAGCCGCTGACCGAGGGACGCGACGCCGAGGTTTCGTTCACGATCCCGAGCGAGGACGTCTACGCCGCCGAGCAGGCGCTCGCCCCCGTGATCCGCGAGCTGGGCGTCGCGCACATCGGCACCGACCACGAGATCGGCAAGGTCTCGATCGTCGGCGCCGGGATGCGCTCGCACCCGGGCGTCGCCGCAAAGGTGTTCCAGACACTCGCCAGGGAGGAGATCAACATCGAGATGATCTCGACCTCGCCGATCAAGATCTCCTGCGTGATCCGCGCCAACGCGGTGCCGCAGGCGGTCAGGGCCCTGCACGCGGCGTTCGAGCTCGGCGCCGACGCGAT
This sequence comes from Solirubrobacteraceae bacterium, assembly GCA_052147535.1. Taxonomy (GTDB): domain Bacteria; phylum Actinomycetota; class Thermoleophilia; order Solirubrobacterales; family Solirubrobacteraceae; genus Palsa-465. The sequence goes on from JBKQKK010000016.1 coordinate 6,016, forward strand.
CCACCACGACGGGGGGCCCCGGTGAGCGGCGGGCTGCGCGTCGCCGTCGTCGGCGCGACCGGCGCGGTCGGCACGACGATGCTGGCGCTACTGCGCGAGCGTAGCTTCCCAGCCGCGGAGATCATCCCGTTCGCGTCCGAGCGCTCCGCCGGCAAGCTGCTCGACGGCCTCCCGGTCCAGGTGCTCAGCGACCAGGCCGACCTCGACGGCATCGACATCGCCCTGTTCTCGGCCGGATCCTCAACCTCCCGCGAGTGGGCGCCGCAGTTCGTCGCGCACGGGGCGGTCGTGATCGACAACTCCTCGTGCTGGCGGATGGCGCCCGACGTCCCGCTGGTCGTCTCGGAGGTCAACCCGGAGGCGATCGCCTCGCACAAGGGAATCATCGCCAACCCGAACTGCTCCGCGATGCAGGCGCTGGTCGTGCTCAAGCCGATCCACGACGCCGCCACGCTGGAGCGGATCGTGTTCAGCTCATATCAGTCGACCTCCGGCACCGGCGCCCGCGCGATCCAGGAGCTGAAGGATCAGTCGGCGGCGATGCTGAACGGCACCGAGCTGCCGGCGCCGGCGATCTATCCTCACCGGATCGCGTTCAACGTGCTGCCGCAGGTCGAGACCTTCCAGGATGGTGATGACTACACCACCGAGGAGCGCAAGGTGATCGCGGAGAGCCGCAAGATCCTGCGCCTACCCGATCTGCGGATCACCGCCACCTGCGCACGCGTGCCGGTGCTCAACTGCCACTCCGAGGCGCTTAACGTGCAGACGCGCGAGCACCTCAGCCCCGACGATTGCCGCGCGCTGCTCGCGCGGGCTCCCGGCGTCCGTGTCGTCGATGACCCAGCCGCCGGTCGCTATCCGATGGCCTCTGAGGCAGAGGGACGCGACGAGGTGCTCGTCGGACGGATCCGCCGAGACGAGTCGAACCCGTGCACGCTCAACCTCTGGGTGGTCGGCGACAACCTGCGCAAGGGCGCGGCCACCAACGCAGTCCAGATCGCAGAGCTACTCGCCAATCGCGGGCTGTCGAAGTCCCCCGTCACGAGACGATGACGGTTGTGTTGGAGACCCGCGTGATCCCGTCGGTCGTGGCAACCACGTGAAGCACGTAGCGGCCCTTCTGCTTCGGAGTCCTGATGTGCAGGCGCAGCCTGCCGGTCGCGTCGCCGTTGTAGACACGCTCCACGACTCGGCCGTCGCGTAGCAGCGTGACCGTGAGGTGCGGGTCTGTCACGGTGATAATGATGATCACCCGGCGCTGGACGATCTCGATCTTGATCGAGACGATCAGCACTCTCGTGCAGTAATTCCGGTTCTGCGCTCCAGGAGAGCAGATCAGCTTGGCCCCGGCTGGCGCGGGCGATGACGCGAGCAGCGCCAACGAGATCAATCCTCCGACGCTGGCACCGCGACACTTCGTCAAAAATCTCATCTACTGGACGCACCCCTTCTGGCTTGTAATGTTGCTTTTCGCCCGTGCCGGGCCTTCGCGTTCATCCGAGTTACCGTGGCCACGCCGACTGGCAGTTCACATCTGCCACCGACGATACCTTGCGGTTCCCGGTTATCCGGCTATTTTGCATAACTAGGCGGCACCCGCCGCCTAGTTATTTGCAGGCAGCACCCGCCGCCTGGTTATTTGCAGGCGTTACCCGCCGACCCTCAGTTGAGGAAGACTCCTGAGAGGACGGCGTTGACTGGACCTATGTTGGTGACGGTGATCGTGACGGTGCCAGCGGCGGCTACCGTGATCGGGAAGGTGACCCAATCGCCCTGGCTGAAGTTGGCCAGGGTCGAGGTCTGGCTGCCGACGGTGATCGTCTCGGCCCGTCCGAGGTTGTCCCAGTCGATGGCATACAACTCGAGGTTGCCGCTGTAGGCGCCTGTGAACTTCAGCTGCACCTGGATCTGGTTGGGGTCATACCAGGTCGCTGCTGTGTACAACCCACCGCCAGCGGGGCTCGCGAGCGCTGGATTCGCTGCGGTCGCTGCCCAGACGTGGCGGCTACCCTGAACGAGGGTGAGCGTGTCGCCCGTCGGGAGCGAGTTGAAATCGCTGCCGCTGCTGAACGCCGCTAGGTCGTAGCCGGTGTTGCCGTAGGTGCCGATCCAATTGCCCTGCGGCGATTGCGTCGGTGTCGGCCCCGATGACAGTGGGGCGCCAGCGCCGCCGAGGAAGATCCCAGACAGGACCGCGTTAGCCGGGCCCATGTTCGTGACCGCGATCGTGAGCGTGCCGCCGGCCGCGACGCTCACGTTCGTGAACGTGAGCCAGTCGCCCAGGCTGAAATTGGTCAGGATCGAGGTCTCGCCGGCGACGGTGATTGACTCCTGCCGTCCGAGGCTGTCCCAGTCGACGGCATACAGCTCAAGGTTGCCGCTGTAGGCGCTTGTGAACTTCAGCTGCACGTCGATCTGGTTGGGGTCGTAGTAGGTCGCGGCCGTGCGTGAGGTGCCGGCCGCGTTCGCGAGCGCCCGCAC
>JBKQKK010000017.1:0-3648 GCA_052147535.1 Solirubrobacteraceae bacterium
CAAGCCCTCCGACCACGGCCACGAGGCCGAGATCGTCGAGCGGCTGCGCCGCCGCGACCGCGACGACGGCTGAACACGACCGTCACACACAGCGCGACGGGTCATCTGCGTCCGCCGCGGTCGACGCGACCGCGGGGAGTGCTTTCGTGGGCGCGACCTCCGTCCGACGACTGTCGTGTTCGAGCACGGCCAGCCAATGGGTCAATGCGCGGGGCCGGATCTTTTGGTTTGATGCCGATGAAGCGCTGAAGGTGATCGAGCGTTCGATTCGAGAGGTGTTTGGGGATGGCTGATTCGACGGCTTATGAGCCGTCATCGGTGGCGGGGTTGCCAACGTCGGCGCGGGAGCGGCTTCAGCAAAACCTGCAGGGTCTGTTCACGAGCGACCTCTCGGTCAGCGAATATCTGTTGATCACGCAAGCCGGGTTCGAACCGGTCGGTCTTGTAGTGGGATCGAGCATCTTCCACCTCGGCTTTCAGGTTTCGGGCTGGACCAAGAGCCAGGAGGTCACGGTCCTTTCCGAGGCGATGTACCAGGCCCGTGACCTCGCGATGACGCGGATGGAGGAAGAGGCCGATCAGCTCGGCGCCGATGGTGTGGTCGGCGTCCGGCTCGACGTTGGGCGCCATGAGTGGGGCCACGACATGGCTGAGTTCATCGCGATCGGTACGGCGGTCAAGCATCGTGAGGGCAAGCTTCATCGCACAGCCGACGGGCGCCCGTTCACGAGCGATCTCTCTGGACAGGACTTCTGGACGCTGTTGCGGACTGGGCATCGTCCGGTTGGGCTGGTGATGGGCAGCTGCGTCTATCACGTCGCTCATCAGGGACCTGCGCGGTCGCTTGCGCAGGCCGGCAGGAATGTTGAGATGCAGAACTACACCCAGGCCCTTTACGACGCTCGGGAGCTCGCGATGACCCGGATGCAGTCCGAAGCGGCGGCGCTTCAGGCCAAGGGCATCGTGGGTGTCCAGCTTCGGGAGACGAATCACGGCTGGAGCGACCACGTGATCGAGTTCTTTGCCGTCGGCACCGCGATCGTGGCCACAGAAGACGGCGCGGCGGGCGAGGCGCCGATTCCGGTTCTCGATCTGTCCGCATGAGCCCACTCGTCGAGCCACGCGCGGGAAGCGGCGATCAGGCAATTCCGGCCGCGTCGCATGCTCCGTTCAGCTCTGCTCTGAGCGTGCCAGAGTTCGCTTTGCTTGACGCGGCGCAGGTCACGCCTCTTGCTCCGGTGATGGGATGCGAGATCCGTTGGTTGACGGTGACGCTCCCGATCCCGGCCTCGCGTCCGGCTCGCAAAGCGGGATCGCCGTTCCAGGGCGGACGCTACGACGGTGACGTGACGTCGGTCGAGAGTCTCGACGCCGAGGTAAGGCAGGCGCGCCACCTTGCGTTTGATCACTTGCGGCAGGAGGCGACTGCATTGGGTGCTGATGCGGTGGTCGGAGTCCGCCACGTTCGCGCCCCGATCGCTCCCGCCAAGGCGAGCAGTGCACTTGGCAGGCTCGCTGCGTCAGCCGGAGGCGCGCCGTGCGTCACTCGATCAGTTGAGTACCAGCTGATCGGGACGGCCGTCCGTGATCCAGCGAACCGATGCACCGAGCCGCAGGTCAGCACGCTCACCGCCGCGGACTTCTGCAAGCTCAGACTGGCCGGCTGGCAGCCGGCTGGCGTCGTCGGTGGCTGCTCGCATCAGATCGGCCGCAACATCTGGGCCGGGTCGGTCGCCCGCGAAGTCGAGGGTGCGACAGCGATCTGGACTACGGCCCGCACGCAGGCACTCACACGGGTTAGAGCCGAACTGACCGAGATCGCTGCCGACGGCGTGATCGGCCTCGACATGCAAACCGACCATCAAGTACTCGAGCTGTCTCAGCGCGGAAGCACCGTCAAAGGCGGTCACGCCGTGCTCGTGAGCGTCACCGTGATCGCTACCGCCATCCGCCGCGCCGCCGGACCGATCGTCAGCACGCCCAACCCCACACGAATCCTGACCCTCCGATGAGCGCTGCAACACAACCGGCCCGGCCGTTCTCCTCAGCGCTCACCGTTGACGAACTTCTCCTGATCACAAGCGCCGGTTGGGAACCCGTCGATCTCGTCCATGGCGACTGCTCATTCGATCCCGGACGCCAGGCTTCCTCGAGATCCCGCAGCAAAGAGCTCACATGGATCACCGACGCGCTCGTTTACGGCCAAGCTCGCGCCGTGAGCCGGATGCAACGCCAGGCCGCCGATGCCGGCGCCGAAGGCGTCATCGGTGTCCGCTTGAACGCCATCGAGATCGAAGCCGGCGAACCCACCGCACCGAAGCTCCATCACTTCACAGCGGTTGGAACCGCTGTGCGACGACGCAACACCCCGCCGCCCAAGGAACGCACACCGTTCACGAGCCATCTCACCGGCCAAGACACCTGGGCACTGCTCAACTCCGGGTGCGCTCCCCTCGGAATCGTGTTCGGCTTCAGCGTCTACCACTCCAAGACCAAATACCGACGACTGCGTAACTGCTGCGAAATGGCCGAGATCACCGACGCTGTCTACAGCGCCCGAGAACTCGCCATGAGCCGCATGCAAGCTCAAGCCACAAAACTGCACGCCAGCGGCATCGTCGACGTCAGTATCGACATGAAGTTCGCCTCCGGACCCACTCTCACCTTCACCGCGCTCGGCACCGCGATCGCCACCCCAAAGTCCCGCCCCGACGACTCAGGGCCGCGAATGGGCGTCGACCTCACCGAACGGCGCTGCGGCCGTACGGCATAGGGTCGACTGACCAGGAGCGGCAGTGGGCGCCTACCTGCTCGAACTGCCGGCTGAGAGCGTCAGCGTGACGGGGAAATGGCAACCGGCAGGTTCGGCACGATGGATGCATGCCCACCATCAGCAGATTCTTCGGAATCGTGATCGCGATGTACTTCGACGATCACGGGCCGCCGCACTTCCACGCTCGCCACGCGGACGGCGCTGCGAAGATCAGGATCGACACGCTGGAGGCGATCGACAGCACGCTCGGGCGTCGGCAACTCCGGCTCGTGCTCGCGTGGGCCGAGCTTCACCAGCGTTCTGCGGCTGACGTTCGCAGACGGGCTTTCCGGCGATGCCGAGATGCTCGACCGGATGCGCGGGTCCGTGTTCGCTGAGGCACGCACGCCTGCCGGATTCCAGCGAGCCCACGTCGACCCGGAGACCGGGACGGTCGTCTGGCCAGGAGGTGCTGATCTTGCCCGGGGCACCCTTTATGAGCGCGTCCCAACCGGCGCGTGGCCCGAGCAGGGCCTCGCTGCCTGACGCTCCGCCCGCGCGTAGCTGCTCGTCGGTGCAAATGGAGAAGCGGGCCAGCGCGCCTCGCCATGACGTGCCTCAGCGACATGCACGCCACAGCTGATCGCCCGCGTTCCAGGGCCCCAACCCACTCGCCGCCCCACCCGAGCGGTGAAGCCGACGAGGCGCACGGCTACAAGAACCTGCGGACCGCCTCGACCATCCGCGACGCGGCGATCGAGGGCTCAAACCGCGCGACCGACCTGCACATGAAACTCGAATGGCTGCGCGAGCGCTATGGCCGGCGGGTGGTGACGATGGCGACCGCGACCCCGATCGCCAACAGCGTCACCGAGGCGCAAGTCACCCAGCGCTAC
>JBKQKK010000018.1:0-3407 GCA_052147535.1 Solirubrobacteraceae bacterium
GCGTTGCCGTCTCCAGTGACGGCTACGTCGTCGTCGGCACGCGCCGCAAGCAATAGCCAGCCCAGGGCCCAAGCTCCGGTCCGGACGCCGGTCGTGTCTCTGGCGACGAGCTGGACAGATCGTGATCCGCGAGGTCTCCTGCCTTTCTTCTTTGCGCTCGCGCCTATCCTGATCCTGGCTACGGCCTCGGGGTCGTCGTTCGTGAGTCCCGAGCCTGGCGGGCGCACAAGGGCGTGGGTCATCTCGGCTCGACCACCTACTCAAGGCCAGGCTGGCCGCCACGCAGCCCGGCAAGACCGGCGTGATCGCGGCCCGAACGATCACCTTCAAGAGCGGCAAGAAACGCGGGCACTAACTGAGGCGCGCGGGGCAGTGCTCCGTCCAGCGCGGTCCCATGCCGCTCAGTGTCGGCCGCCAATCCGGTTCAAGGCCATGGTTCGCGGGGTCCAAAGGTCCAAACCGGCAGCAACACAATTCCGACGCCGTAGTGCGCTCTCGGGCTGCATCTGAGCGGGGTCCCGCAGCGGCGGGTGGTGGCGCTCGCTCGGTACGGGATGGCGGCGACGGGCGACCGCGCTGCGCCGTCAACCGAGCCGCGGAGGGTCGCGACGCTGCTCGCGACCGTCCGGTCGTTGGAGGCGAGGTCGGTCGATGACGCGCTTGAGCTGTTCGACGTGCTGATGACCAACGATCTGCTCGCGCGCGCGCCGGGAGTCTCGCAAGGAGAAGCTGCGCCGCTATCCCCGTCAGGTCGCCATCGACATTATTCCGGCGGGTTGGTGGCGGCGGCTGGTGGATCCGCAACCTCCAAGAAGGCCCACTGCTTGGGTTCGTGTCCCAGCCCGCAAGGTAGCGTTCAGGTGGGGCAGCATGATCGTCGGCTTGGTTGTGCGCTTGTAGGTGGGAGCGCGATCCCCCTCTTGTGACCGCGCCGCGGATCGCTGGCGCTATGACTGGCCTTCCGGCAGTAACGGAGCAGGAACGCACGCTAAGCGGGTAGGTCATCGCCGGTTCGTAACGTTCGGCGTGGCGAGTTCGAGCGTGAAGGGGACACCGAGGCTTCCGGGGCCGTCATCGTAGGGAGTGTGCTCGCGAGGACGGTACCCGACGCCACCGATCGTCAGCAGACATCGCCGGTCGCAACCTTTTGTCGCGCTCGATGTCGCGGGGATCCCCGCGGTCGAGTGGTCGCCTGTCATTCTTGAGTTCGTGAGGCACGATCATCGGCGGCGCTGCGGTCCGTGGCCGGTCGCGGTAGCCGCGACGGCGAAACGCTCTTCGTGATGATCCAAAACGCCGACAGCACGATCACGGTCGCGCGCGAGCGGGTCTTTGCGGCTGCAGGCCTCAACGAACAGCTGGCCAAGCTCGGGATCAGGGCGAAAGCGCTACGCGCGGATCCAAGCTGCAGTTCGACGGTCGCGGGGGTCGGTTGGGGGGATCTCTATCCCCGGATCGTGATCCAGAACCATCCGGCACCTGGGGTGACGATTCAGCCAGACGCGATTCCGGTCGACGACACGCTGGTGTTGGCGGCTGAGCGGACGTCGCATCCCGGTCGTCAGCCGGCGATCGTCGTGCGGACCTTGCTGGTCAGCGGTCCAGCACCTGCCTGCATTGGCGAGTTCCTCAGGCCTCCGTCGCCGCTTGCTGGCTTCACCGTGTCCGTCCGCGAGGTCGTTGCGCAGGCGCGGCAGGAGGCATTCGATCTCCAGCGGCTCAATGTCGGACCGGAGCACATTCTCCTCGCCTTACTTCGCCGCCACGATGATGTCGCCGCGCAAGCACTGAGCTCGCTACACGTCACGTTTGAGCACGCTCGCGCTCAGGCTGCGCCGAGCGTCGGCCCGGCCAAGCCAGCCGCCCAGCATTCAAGCGCGCTCGCGGCACCGTTCACGCCACGAGCGACCGGGGTGCTTGAACGCGCCCGCACTGAGGCATCTCGGCTTGGGAACGAGTCGGTCGAGCCCGAGCACATTCTGCTCGGGCTCGTGAGCGACCCCGAGAGTCCGGTCATGCGCATGTTGCCCGAAAGCGCCGCCGACCCAATATGGGTCCGCGCCGCCGTTACCCGCCTTCTCAATCGCGCCGATCCGGACGGCGATGACGCCGGCTGCTGAACGGCAGGTCGGCCCAGCCGAGAGCTGAGCACCCCGTCGCCACCCATCGCAGTGATCCTTCTTAGGTCCTCGCGGTGATCAATCCAGCCGGTCCGCCGCAATGCGCGCATAGCCGTCGCTTAGCCGCGCGATCACGTCGCCAGGTCGGCAGGCAGGAACCGGCTAAGCGTGCGTTCCTGTTCTGTTTCATTATTACCGGAAGGCCGACTGGACAAGCTCGATTGACGCGTCGCGGCTCAGCTCGGACGGAAGTGGGGTCCCGTTGATGTGTCCACGGCCGGAGGGCCCCCGGTTCGGAGGTCTACGCACCCGAGGTGAACGGCTTTAGCAGGGGAACATCGTGTCCGGCGGTGGGCGAGAGCGAGAGTGCCGTTTTGGAAGGTGGTGACGGCAAGTCTCGCAAAGTGCCGAGTCAGGGCTGGCGGATGGCTGGGCGTTGTGGCATGTTTGCGCGGCTGTTGTGCCGCCTCCGTATGGACTCGGCACTTCTAATGATCGAGCCGAGAGGGGCTGGGACGATGCTGCGCGACGCCAGAAGTGATGAGCTGATCGATGTGTGGACTCTTGTCGACGCGGACTGGCGGCTGGTCGCCAACAAGCACGGTTCGACCCGTCTCGGGTTCGCGCTGTTGTTGAAGTTCTTCGAGTCCGAGGCGCGTTTCCCTGGAGACCTCGACCAGCTTCCAGCGGCTGCGGTTGCGTATGTCGCCGAGCAGGTCAAGGTCCCGGCGGCGAAGCTCGCCGAGTACGGCTGGTCTGACCGCGCGGCGACCTACCATCGCACCCAGATCCGTGAGGCGTTCGGGTTCCGGGCGCTCACCCGCGATGACGAGACCGCGCTCGCGGACTGGCTCGCGAGCGAGATCTGCCCGGTCGAGATGAGCGATAGTCGCGTCCACGAGGCGGTGCTCGCGCGCTGCCGCGCCGAGCGAATCGAGCCGCCGGGACGCGCCGCACGGCTGATCGCTGCGGCTCGTGCGAGATTCGAGCAGGAGTTCTGCGAGCGGACGGTCTCGCGGCTCTCCCAGGCAGCAATCGTGCGGCTCGAGGCGCTCGTCACCGACGATGACGTGGAGGGCGGCGAGTTGGCTGCGGGTCGCGGGGTGTATGTCGAGCTGAAGGCCGACCCGGGGCAGCTCGGGCTCGACACGCTGCTGCGGGAGATCGCCAAGCTTGAGCGGATCCAGACCGTCGGGCTACCTGACGGCCTGTTCAACGACGCTTCGGAGAAGCTGCTCGACGCATGGAAGGCACGCGCGGCGAGCGAGTACCCGGCGTGGATGCGCG
>JBKQKK010000019.1:0-20209 GCA_052147535.1 Solirubrobacteraceae bacterium
CCGACGGCGACCACCGCCCCCACGGCCACCACCGACCCAACGGCCACCACCGACCCAACGGCCACCACCGACCCAACGGCCACCACCGACCCAACGGCCACCACCGACCCAACGGCCACCACCGACCCGACGGCCACCACCGACCCGACGGCCACCACCGACCCGACGGCGACCACCGCAGCCGAAGACGGCTCCGGATCCACCGACGGTTCCGGAACCACGACCGGCGACGGCTCCGCGTCCACCGACGGCCCCGCGACCGTGACAACACCGTCCAACGCATAACGGCAGGAACCCAACCAGGTTTCGACTGGCTGACCAGCGCTCATCGCGCTCCTCCGAGCCAGACCAGGAGGTCGGACGCAGGACGATCAGCCAGACGCCTGGTGCGTTGTCGACTCGGACACCCGGAGATGAGGCGAAGGCGAGCGCGGGAGGTTCCCCGACGGAGGCCCGCCTGGCGCCTGTGCTTTCACGCGGGCGCGCGAGCCCGTCGTTCGGCGCTGTGCGTTCGGCGCAAAGGAGAAGCGACCGCACCGGCGTTCGTCGCTTGCAGACGCGCCGAGACGCGATGGACCAGCAAACGCTCGGAACGCTTGCTGGGTGGTCCGCATTCAGTCACTAGCACCCCTCGAGCACGGTTCCCCGGTCCCCGGCGAGCCGGATCAGCACGATCGCCCAGGTCCGAAATGGGCGCCAGCGCTCCGCCATCGCTGCGAAACGCTCGATCGTCGGGGGCGAGTCCAGGCCGTAGAAGCGAGCGGCGTGTCGCAGAACCTTCGCCTCGTCCACCTCCAACATCGCGTCTGCGAAACCGCTCGCACGCAACACGACGAGACCGCCGTAGAACGGCCCGATCCCTTTGAGCTGTTGTATCTCCTCATACGCTCGTTCCGGGCCGATCAACCGGAGGTGCCCGACGTCGAGCTTGCCTGCCGCGGCGGCCAGCGCGACGCCACGCAAGCGCTCGACCTTCTCCGGGCTCAACCAGGGCGTGTCGTGGCCCAGTTCGAGCAGCCGCCCGGGCTGCGGGAACGCATGCAAGGTCTCGCCAGCGAGCTCGAACGTAGCCCCCAGCTGCGCACTGATCGCGCTGCGCACCCGTGCGGCCTGAGCTCCAGGGCGTCGCGCGGAGATGACCGACCACGCGGCACCCTCGTAGGGAGAGTGAAACAGAACCGGCCGCTGGCCCGGGTGGAGGCGCTGCAGGGCTCCAATCACGGGGTCCCGCTCTGCGACCTCAAGGAACTCCTCACCGTCGTAGTCGAGCGAGACGATCCGTGCGATCTGGGCGACAGCGATCCCTGGATCACTCGCGCCGTGCAGCTCAAGCTCGATTCTGATCGGGTCGTCAGGCTCGGCCTGCCGCAGCACCGCACCGACGTAGCCAGATCCTCCGTCGAGGGGGAATGCGAGCCGCATCAAGCCGGCGTACGCAGCTGGATGGCCAGCGTTCGGGCCGAAGCCGAATTCGGTGGCCGCCCGCAGCGAAAACGGACCGCGCGGAATGATCTCGAACAAGTCAGGCATCGTGTCCAGCGTCAAGCAAGCCTAGAGGCCCAAAGGACGCGCCGGCATCCAAATTCGAGCGCCAGTAGGTGATCAGATCTCGTCCACGATGCTGGCGCATCGCCTCCGCTGTCCGTGCGAGACGTGAAAGCCCTCGGCTGCGAGCCAGCGACAGGACCGAGGCTCAGGCCCGGCGCTTGAGCCCGAGCTCGATCTCCCCGGCCTGGACCTCGTGGCCCTTGGTGCAGCGCACCTCGGTGTGGACCGGGGCGCCGCAGCCAGCGTGGCGCAGCTCGACGCGGGCTCCACCGTCGATCCCCCAGCGGTCACCCCAATCCATCAGCGCGATCAGTGTGGGGGCGAGTTCCGCGCCCTTGTCGGTGAGGTGGTACGCAGAACGGGTCCGCTGGCCTGGGTCGCGGTAGGGCTCGCGGGCCAGCAGGCCCGCGTCGGTCAGCTCGCGCAGCCGCGCGGCGGTGACAGGCTCGCTGATCTGGGCACGCTCGGCGAACTGCTCGAACCGGGTGGCGCCGTAGAACGCCTCGCGCAGGATCAGGAACGCCGAGCGGGTGCTGACGATCTCGAGCGTGGCCGCCATCGGACAGCGCTCGATGACCCAATCCTCGCGCGGCGCCAGCGGGCCGGTCATCTGGATCTGGTGTGGCATGCCAACATCATAGCTGACCTAGACAACCCTAAGCCAGACGTGGTACGGTGCTGGCTATGACAAAACTCAGCCAGCTCCGCAAGCAGGACGCGTCGGCGTCGCTGGTGCTCATCATCGTGTGCGCCGCCGTCGTCCTCGCCAGCCTCGACCTGTTCATCGTTAATGTCGCGCTGCCGAGCATCGCCCGCGACCTGCACGAGCGGAACCTCAGCTCGCTGTCGTGGATCCTGAATGCGTACGCGATCGTCTACGCCTCGCTGCTGGTCCTGTTCGGGCGCCTGTCGGAGGGGCGCAGCCGCCAGAACGGGTTCCTGATCGGGGTCCTGGTCTTCACGGCCGCCTCCGCCGCCTGCGGGGCCGCATCCAACCTTGCGATGCTGGTCGCCTTCCGGATCGTGCAGGCGGCCGGTGCCGCCCTGCTGACACCCACCTCGCTCGGCCTGATCCTGGCGACAACGTCGCCCGAGCGCAGGCACACGGCGGTCCGCACCTGGACCGCCGTGGGCGGCTTCGCGGCCGCCCTCGGGCCGGTGATCGGTGGCGTGCTGGTCGCCGCGAGCTGGCGCTGGGTGTTCCTGGTGAACGTCCCGATCGGCCTGGCGGCCGCGGCGATCGGCTGGCGGCGACTGCCCGACGTGCCCGGGCAGCCCGTCAAGCGGCCAGACGCGCTCGGGGCGGTGCTGATCACCGCCGGGGTTGCGGCGCTGACGCTCGGACTGGTCGAGGGGAACGTCTGGGGCTGGGGCTCGGCACGCGTCCTCGGCGCCCTGGCGGGGGCGGTCGCGATGCTGATCGCGTTCGTGCTGCGCACGGCCCGGCATCCCAATCCGCTGATCGACCCGGCGCTGTTCCGGATCCGCGCGTTCAGCGGCTCGTCGGTGGTGGCCCTCACCTTCTCGGTCGCGTTCGGGGCGATGCTGCTGTCGATCGTCCTGTGGATGCAGAATGTCTGGGGCTGGTCGGCGCTGCACACCGGTCTGGCGTTCGCGCCCGGCCCCCTGATGGTGCCGGTGTTCGCGTTCCTGGTCGCGGGCCGCCTGATCGCGCGGTTTGGACCGGGTCGGGTGATCGGCCTTGGGGCTACCGTGTATGCGATCGGAATCGCGTCCTGGGCGCTGCGCGCCGGGCTGCACCCCGACTACCTCGGCCAGGTGCTGCCCGGGACGCTCATGACCGGAGCCGGCGTCGGTCTGGTATTGCCGACGTTCATGGCGACCGGCGCGTCGTCGCTGCCGCCGCAATCGTTCGCGACCGGCTCAGCGGTGATCAACATGATGCGACAGGTCGGCCTGGCCATCGGCGTCGCGGTGCTGGTCGCGGTGCTCGGCACCCCAACCAGCCCAGAAGGGGAGCTCAGCGCCTTCCAGCACGGCTGGACGGTCATCGCTGCTGTGGCGCTGTGTGCCGCGGTCGCGGGCGCGGTGCTGCTCAGCGCGCGGCGTTCGCAGGCGACAGAACTCGCGACCGCCGCTCAGGCTCAGTTGGCGAAATGAGCCAGACGGTCGATCCGCCAGGATGAACGCGGCCGGCGCGCTGCGTTCGAATTACGATGCGAAAATGGATTCCGTGCGGACGGCGCTGCTGATCATGGATGTTCAGCCTCAGATCGTCGAGCGGTTCGGCGACTCGGGGCTGACCGAGCGGCTCGCTCGGGCGGCTGCCGCCGCCCGGGGCGCCGGGGTGCATGTCGTCTACGTCAAGGTCGGCTTCCGCGAGGGGTATCCGGAGATCAGCCCAAGGAGCGCGACGTTCTCGAGGATCGCCGAGCTTGGCGGGTTCCTCGAGGGTGTCTCGAGCGTGGTGCACGCGGCGGTCGCCCCGCAGCCGGGCGACGTGGTCGTTACCAAGCGGCGTGTGAGCGCGTTCGCGGGCAGCGATCTCGACGTGGTACTGCGGGCCGGCGGGATCGAGGCGCTCGTCTTGAGCGGCATCGCGACCAGCGGCGTCGTGCTCTCGACGTTGCGCCAGGCGGCCGACCTCGACTTCTCGCTGACGGTGCTCTCAGACGGCTGCGTCGACGCCGACGAGGAAGTCCATCGCGTGCTGTGCGAGAAGGTGTTCCCACGCCAAGCGCAGGTCCTGACCGTCGCGGCGTGGATCGACACTCTCGCATAGCCTTCGACGCCCGGTAGCGAAGCAGCCTGGAACACGTGCCGGTGGATCCCAAGCACGGGTGCACGAGCGGCGTGGCCGCGCGTCGGGATCTGCGTTCATAGTGCTCGGCGATCCGTTCGCCGGGAAGCAGCACTTCGGGACCATGGCAGCGACAGGAGGGCAGCGAGATGAAGACGATCGGCACCGAAGAGCACTTCGTCACCGACGAGGTCCTCGCGGCGTGGAGCCAGCTCGGCCGCGCTGCGCACGAGGACTCGCGGGCCGGCGCCCCTCCGGGCGAGATGGGAGAGCGGCTGCGCGAGGTCGGCGAGCGCAGGATCGCGGCGATGGACGAGGCGGGGCTGGACGTCCAGGTGATCTCGCTGACCTCGCCCGGCCTGCACAACCTGCGCGCGGAGGAGGCCACCCGCCTGCAGGTCCAGACCAACGACCGCATCGTCGAGCTCGTCAACGCCCACCCGGACCGCTTCCAGGGCTTCGCCACGCTCGCGATGCCTGCGCCCGACGCAGCCGCAGGCGAGCTCGAGCGCGCGGTCACCACGCTCGGTCTCAACGGTGCGCTGCTGTTCGGGCGCACCGGGGACCGCAACCTCGACCACGTCGACAACTGGCCCATCTTCGAGGCAGCCGCATCATTGCGCGCGCCGATCTACATCCACCCGCAGATCCCGCAGCCGCGCGTTCGAGCGGCGCTGTACGCGGGCTTCGACGACGCGATCGACAACGCGTTCGCGACCCACGGCATCGGCTGGCACTACGAATCCGGCGTGCAGTTCCTGCGGCTCGCGCGCGCCGGCGTGTTCGACCGCTTCCCCGACCTCCAAGTCATCCTCGGCCACTGGGGCGAGGTCGTCCTGTTCTATCTCGACCGCGCCGACGGGCTGGCCATGCAGGCCAAGCTCCCGCAGCCGTTCTCGGAGTACGTTCGCCGCAACTCCTACATCACCGCCGGCGGCGTCTACAGCCACCGCTACCTGCGGTGGGCGGTCGAGGTCGTCGGGGTGCAGCGCATCCTGTTCGCGACCGACTACCCGTACCGCCCCGGACCCGACGGCGGCGTCGAGCACTTCCTACAGACCGCCGGGCTCGACCGCGGCGACCAGGAGCGGATCGCCGCCGGCAACTGGGACGCGCTCGTGGCCGACATCCGCCGCTGAGTAGTCATTGCCACAATTGCGGCGCGGCGGACCCCCAGTCATTCCAGCTACCGCGTGTTATGGATGCGCGAGCGGGGCGGGAAGGCTGAGCGGAGCCGCGGACGTCGGTGCACAGTGGGGTGGTCGTCGGGACGGTTTTCGGTGGCCAGGGCGTGCAAACCGCGGCTGGTATAAGCCGGCGCCAGTCGGTAGCCTAGGGCTGGGATGGAGAGCCAGCCAAGTGCGCCGGGCGTTGTTCAGCGAGTCAGGGCGCAGGCGCTCGGAGATCTCTTGAGGCGGTCGGCATTGCGCTACCCCGGCAAGCTGGCGCTCGTCTCAGGTGAGGTCCGGTGGAGCTACGCCGAGTTCGACGAGGCGGTAGACCGGACTGCCGCTGCGTTGGGCGCGCGAGGGGTCGAGAAGGGCGATCGGCTCGCATTGTTGTCTCATAACTGCTGGCAATTCGCGGTCCTCAACTTTGCCCTCGCCAGGCTTGGCGTGATTTTGGTGCCGGTCAACTTCATGCTCGGCGCGGACGAGATCGCCTACATCCTGCAGCACTCTGGCGCTTCGGGTTTCATCACCGAGGACGGATTGCATCCTGTGGCGCTGGCGGCGATCGAGAAATGCGGGCTGGCCGGAGGCGTTCGTGGATGGATCAACCTCACAGGTCGGCCGGTAGCGGCAGGCTGGGAGGACCTCACGACGTGGGCTGGGCATCGCGATGATCGCGCGCCGGAGGTGATCGTCGCCGACGACGATCCGCTGCGGCTGATGTACACGAGCGGAACCGAGGCGCGTCCCAAAGGGGTGCTGCACTCGAGTCGGTCGCTGATCGCGCAATATGTGAGCTGCATCGTTGACGGGGGGATGGAGGCGCGCGATATCGAGGTGCACTCGCTACCGCTATACCACTGCGCGCAGCTCGACTGCTTTCTCGGGCCCGACGTGTACCTCGGCGCCACGAGCATCATTCTTCCGCGACCGGACCCGGATCTGCTGTTGAGCACGATCGAGTCCGAGCGCGCTACCAAGTTGTTCGCGCCACCGACTGTGTGGATCTCGCTGTTGCGCTCACCGGCATTCGACGCTACCGATCTGTCCTCGCTGCGCAAGGGGTACTACGGCGCGTCGGCGATGCCGGTCGAGGTTCTCCGCGAGATCCAGCAGCGGCTCCCCGACGTGCGACTGTGGAACTTCTATGGGCAGACCGAGATGGCTCCGCTGGCAACGATCCTGCAGCCCGAGGAGCAGGTGAGCCGGGCGGGGTCGGCCGGCCGGCCGGCAGTCAACGTCGAGACGAAGCTCGTCGACGATGACAACAACGAGGTTCCTGCCGGAACGATCGGCGAGATTGTGCACCGTAGCCCGCACGCGACCCTCGGCTACTGGAACGACAAGGCGAAGACGGCTGAGGCGTTCCGCAGCGGCTGGTTTCACTCTGGCGATCTCGGCACGTTCGACGAAGACGGGTACCTGTTCGTCGTCGATCGCAAGAAGGACATGATCAAGACGGGCGGCGAGAACGTCGCCAGCCTCGAGGTCGAGCAGACGATCTACCTGATGGAAGGCGTCTCAGAGGTTGCGGTGTTCGGGATCACCGACCCGAAGTGGATCGAGGTCGTGGTCGCTGCCGTCGTTCCCACGCGGTCCGGCGCGCTGAGCTCGGAGGCCGTCATCGCCCATTGCCGGTCCACGCTCGCCGGATACAAGACCCCGAAGCACGTTGTGATCCTCGACAGCCTGCCGAAGAGTCCCAGTGGCAAGATCCTCAAGCGCGACCTGCGCAAACGGTACGCAGACCTTATCCCGCCCTCGGCGTCATCGTTCTAGCGATGCCTCGCGCTGCCCGTATCGTCATCGTTGGTGCCGGCTTCGGCGGGATCGCAGCGGCGATCGAGCTGCAGAAGCACGGGTTTCGCTACGTCACGATCCTGGAGCGGGGCCCTGAGCTTGGCGGCACGTGGCTGCACAATGGCTATCCGGGGGCCGCGTGTGACGTTCCGAGCCATCTCTATTCCTTCTCGTTCGCGCAGCGCCGCGACTGGTCGTGCCTTTGCTCCTCGCGTGACGAGATACTCGCCTACCTGCACGATGTTGCGCGCGAGTTCGGGGTTGATCGTCTCGTGGTGGGGGACACCGAGGTTGCCTCGTGCACGTGGGCCGACGACACCCGCCGCTGGGAGTTGGCGAGCGTCGACGGGCGCACGTGGGACGCCAATGCGGTCGTGATCGCCACCGGCCAGCTGCACCGCGCGGCGATCCCCTCGATCGAGGGACTCGAGGGCTTCGCCGGCCACAGCTTCCACTCGGCGCAATGGGATCACGACTTCGAGTTGACCGGCAAGCGTGTAGCGGTCGTCGGGACCGGCGCAAGCGCCGTGCAGTTCGTCCCCGAGATCGCCAGGGTGGTGGATCGGCTGATCGTTTTCCAGCGCAGCGGCAACTGGTTTTTGCCGCGCAAGAACCGTCCGTACCCGGCGGCGGTCAAGGCGGCCGTGCAACACGTGCCAGGCGTGCAGGCCTGTCGCCGACGGTTCATCTTCGGCGTGCTCGAGTCGCTCACGATGATGTTCCGCAACCCCGGTACATGGGGTCAGCTAGGACATGCTCAATCGTCGGCCTTCATGCGCTGGCAGCTCAAGGATCCAGAGATCCGCCGCAAGGCGTGGCCAGACTACACGTTCGGGTGCAAGCGGGTGCTGTTCAGCTCACACTACCTGCCGACGCTCCAGCGCCCGAACGTCGAGCTCGTGACCGACGCAATCACCGCGTTCTCGCCACAAGGGGTCCTCACCGACACCGGCGCCGAGCACGAGATCGACTGCGTGATCTGGGCCACCGGCTTCCGCACCCGCGATTTCATGTTCCCGATGGAGATCGTCGGGGCGCAGGGACAGACGCTGCGCGAGGCGTGGGCAAGAAGTCCCCATGCGCACCTTGGGGTCGCGGTCCCCGGTTTCCCATCGATGTTCGTGATGTACGGGCCGAACACCAACACCTCCGCGGGGTCGATCATCGTCTACCTCGAGGCACAAGCCGCCTACCTCCGCCAGGCCCTGCAACTCATAAACGACCACGGCGCCGCGGCGATCGACGTGCGACCGGACGTCGAGGCCAACAGCGATCGTGAGCTGCAGGCGCGCTTCGACGGTACCGCCTGGACGCGCTGTGACTCCTGGTACCGAAACGCCGAGGGCCGGATCGTCACCAACTGGCCCGGCTACATGCGCGAATACATCGAGCAGACCCGAACACTCGACCCCTCACAGTACGCTTTCCTCGAGATGCCCGACCACGCGAACGTTGCTACTACGTAGCATGGCCCACGGATCGCGCCTTCGCTGCGCTCTGTTTGCTGCCCGAGGCAAGCTGACTGACTAGCCGCCCTCCGAGCTACCGCTGGGCGAGCGCGAGCTGCAAGGCATCCGCAGCCTCGAGCACCGCCGCGCGTGCGACGTGCCCGATCGCGACCGTGTTGAAGAAACCGTGAATCAGGTCCGGGTGCCTGCGGACCGCAGCCGGTACACCTGCACCGCGCAACCGCACGGCGTACTCCTCGCCCTCGTCGCGGAGCGGGTCAAAACCCGCGGTGGCGATGTATCCGGGTGGCACATCGGCTAGGTCCTCGCTCAGCAATGGTGAGCAGCGTGCGTCTACCGCATCGCCGGGATCAATGAGGTAATGGCTCTTGTACCAGTCAAGGTCAGACTCGGTCAGGTAGAAGCCATTCCCGAAGAGACGGTACGACTGGCGCTTGCTCGAAAGGTCTAGCCATGGGTACAGGAGTAGCTGGAACGCTGGTCTCGTAGTGCTGTCGCCAGCAGTAAGGCGGGCGACACCTGCCGCGAGGTTCCCTCCGGCGCTGTCGCCTCCAACAGCTACGCGCGCGGGATCGGCGCCAAACTCGCGCGCGTGCTCGACGATGTAGCGGAACGCCGCCAGCGCGTCGTCGATCGCTGCCGGAAAGCAGTCCTCTGGCGCCCGCCTGTAATCGACCGACAGCACCCGCACACCAGCTTGTCGTGCCAGGAACCGGCAAGGATTGTCATGCGTCTCCAAGTCGCACACGACGAAGCCCCCTCCGTGGAAGTAGACAAGCAGGCCCTCGGGCTTCGCAGCGGCGCTGGTTCCACCCGGTTCCGGCACGTACAGACGGCCGCGTAACGGACCCGCTGCGCCGGCAACCGTGACATCGCAGACCAGCACTCCGTCGAACTTCACACCCTCGAACTTTCGCGCGTCATTGCTGACCCTTGAGCGCGCCTCGGACACGCTGAGCGTGTTCAGCGCGGGCGCGCCGGCGAGCGCGAGCAGCTTCAACGCTAATTGCACCTCGACGTGCAATCGCTGCCCGTCGAGCGCGACAGGCTCGCCGACGATCCCTCGCAGCAAGGCATCCGGGAAAGACATCAGCCCGCGCACCGCAACCGACTGGACGGAACCGAAGTCACGCCTAATTCGGGACACCACACGATCCTACCTTCTGCCATTCCGGTGCGAGCGGTCCACTCCATGTGGCAATCGAATCCCGCGGCGGCGGCGCGGAGTGCCTCAAAGGTCGCGTCCGCGACCAGCCCTCCGCCGACCATGTCGTGGTGCGCGCTCTTGGCAATCCAGGTCAGGATCGCCGCTGGCTGCATCCGTCGCACAAGCCCCAGTCCAGCCCGTTAGCGCTGGGTCAACTCCACCTGGCCGCTGGCCAACGCGTGGGTGGCCGACGACACGCCGAGCTGACCCGACCAACTTGCTCATCTGCGCGATCTCACGACTCCGCCAACCCCTCCATGAGCTCCTCCGCGATGAGCTCCTCTTCGATCCGACGCCTCACCCGCTCCATGGAGTCCGTCAGATCGACGTCCCAGGCGGCAGCCACGGGCCCGCCGGTGAGCACCGGAGCGTGGACATGACGAACGCGCCCAGCGACTCACCGTCGGCCGGAAGCGCACGGACCACCGACCTACCGATGCCCACGTGCTCCAGATGACCAGTCAAGGACTACCCCCCATGCGATCCATCAGTCGTTCTGGGCTCAAGCCGTAGCGCGCGAGGATCTGCTCGTCGCGCGCAAGGTCGATCGGGTCGGGCAGTTGACTGAGCACCTCGCTGATGAACTCATCCGAGTACCCCGCACGGCGGAAGAGCCGCGCGGCTTCCTCGTGAGATCGGGGCTCCGGATAGGAGGCCACACGATGAGCATACGCTCACGATCCCAGGCTTGGCTGGGAGTATCGCGATCGCATTCGTCCGCCCGGCGGGTGTGCGGCCAGCGATCGCCTCGGCGACGATTGCATCGCAGGTGTCCGGACTTCCGGCGGGCTGGGCGCGGTGCAGCTCAGCGAATTGAGTAAACGTCCCGTGCTGGGACCGGCATCGTGGCGACTGTCTACGCTGTCGCTGATGTCCGATCACCGTCCGCTGCACGAGCTGCGCCGATGGCTCGGTGACATCCGCGACGCGCCGTCCATTGAGGGCCGCGTCGAGCTGATCGTCCGTCGCCCGGCCGTCGAGGCGCGAGAGGTCATCACGCACGGCGAGCTGTGCGTCTGCTCGGCCACGTTCGTTGCGCTGAGACGCGGGCTCGGCGTGCGACCGACCTGACGGCTGCTCGATCGTCCGCTCGCTGGCGGCCTGGTAGGGGTAGCCCTACCACGCAGGACTCCGGCTGTCCGGCTTGTCAAGAGCCCGGGCGGTGTTCAGCCTGTCGGGTATGTTCAAGCGCGTTTTATCAAGCTCGCGCAGGGCGCATGGCGAAACCTCACCGTGCAGGCCATATGGGCTTGGGGACACGGACATCGGCCGTGCGGATCCGGGCGGCCGCTCGATGACGCTCATGAGTACGCGGAGCGCGAGTAACGACGCCGCCCAGGGAGCGCGTCCATCGGCTGCCCGCGGCGTTGAGCTGACGAAGATCTACGGGAAGGGCGACGCTGGTGTTCGGGCGTTGGACGGCGTCAGCGTCGAGTTCGAGCGTGGTCGCTTCACGGCCGTGATGGGCCCGTCGGGGTCGGGGAAGTCGACGCTGATGCACTGCATGGCAGGGTTGGATGCACCGACATCAGGCCGGGCGTTCGTCGGGGAGCAGGAGATCGGGCTGCTCGATGACGCGGGCTTGACGGATCTGCGCCGGGACCGGGTCGGGTTCGTGTTCCAATCGTTCAACCTGGTTCCCACGCTGACGGCCGGCGCGAACATCACGCTTCCCGCCGATCTCGCGGGTGCCACGATCGACCGGGCGTGGTTTGATTATCTCGTTGAGCAGCTCGGGATCGCTGATCGGCTGTCTCACCGTCCGAGCGAGCTGTCCGGTGGCCAGCAGCAACGGATCGCTTGTGCACGGGCGCTGATCCGACGGCCTGAGCTGATCTTCGCCGACGAGCCGACCGGCAATCTCGATTCGAGCGCGTCGGCCGAGCTGCTCTGCTTCCTGCGCCGTTCGGTCGCCGAGCATGGCCAGTCGATTGTGATGGTCACCCACGATCCGCACGGGGCGGCGTACGCCGACCGGGTGGTGTTCCTCGCCGACGGGAGGGTGGTGGGAGAGCTGCTCTCACCGACGGCCGACTCGGTTCTTGAGCAGCTGATGAGACTGGGGAAGTAGAGATGTGGAAGGTCACGCTCAGCGGTCTGCTCGCGCGCAAGCTGCGCTTGGCGCTCACTGCTCTGGCGATCGTGCTGGGGGTGATGTTCGTCACGGGGACGCTGGTCCTTACCGACACGTTGAACCGCACGTTCGACACGCTGGTCGGCACCGCCTACCAGCACATCAACTTCCAGATCCGCGGCAAGGCAGCCTTTGACAGCGACACCGCGGCCGCCGTCAACGGCACTGACCGCAAGCCGGTCCCGGAATCGATCGCCACGGCGGTTGGCCGTCTGCCGGGGGTCGCCTACGTGGACGGGTCGGTCGAGGGGTACGCGCAGTTCGTGGCTCGTGACGGAAACGCGATCGGTGGTGCGGGCTCGGCGTTGGGGTTCTCATTTGACCCCGATCGGCAGCTGTCGGCGGTGCGGCTGGTCGAGGGCAGTGCCCCCACCACCGCCCGCGAGGTGTTGATGGACAGGGGAACCGCGGCGAAGTACGACTTCAGGGTCGGCGCCCGGGTACAGGTGCTCTCGGGCCAACCGCCGCAGACGTTCACGATCTCGGGGATCGTGACGTTCGGCAGCGCCGACAACCTCGCGGGTACGACGCTGGCAGGCTTTGACCGGCAGACGGCACAGGACCTGTTCAACATGCGCGGGTACTACGACACGATCAACGTCCTGGCCAAGCCGGGGGCGGACAACGTCCGGCTGCAGCGGTCGATCGCCAGGCTTCTGCCGGCGGACATGGAGGTGGTCAGCGGTCAAACGGTCGCCAACGAGCTGTCAAGCGCCGTCAGCGACGCGCTCTCGTTCCTCTCGACGGCGCTGCTGGTGTTCGCGCTGATCTCGCTGTTCGTCGGCGCCTTCACGATATTCAACACGTTCTCGATCACAGTCGGCCAGCGCACGCGAGAGCTGGCGCTGCTGCGGATCGTGGGAGCGAGCCGGCGGCAGCTGTTCCGGTCGGTGTTGGGTGAAGCGGCCGCGGTGGGTCTGGCCGCGTCGATGGTTGGTCTGGTGCTTGGGGTGCTCGCCGCGGTCGCCCTCAGGGCGCTTCTGGGGGCGTTCGGGATCACGCTGCCCTCGGCTCCGCTGGTGTTCGAGGCCCGTACAGCGGTGATCGCGATCGCGGTCGGCGTCGGCGTGACCGTGGTGTCGGCGATCGCCCCGGCCCGACGCGCCGTCCGGATCGCACCGGTCGCCGCGCTGGTTGACCACCAGGAAGACGAAGGGGAGTCGCTGCGACGGCGGGTGATCGCCGGTAGCGTCGTGGCGATCGCCGGCGTCGCCGTGCTGGTGGCGGGGTTGACCGCGCCGGCGATCGGGCTGGTCGGGCTCGGCGCGCTCGCGATGTTCGTCGGTGCCGCGGTGCTGGCACCGATCGTGGCGCGGCCGATGTCGGGCGCCCTCGGGCGCCCGCTTGCGGCCCTGCTCGGCACCCCGGGCAGGTTGGGACGAGAGAACTCGATGCGCAGCCCGCGCCGGACCGCCCAGACCGCCGCGGCCCTGATGGTCGGCATGGCGCTGGTGTCGGCGATCGCCGTGCTCGGCGCGTCGTTGTCCGCATCGGCGACCAGCAACGTCGACAGCGCCGTCAGCGCCGTCAGCGCCGACTACATCATCACTGGCCCCAATTCCGGGTTCAGCACGTCGGTCGCCCCTGCCGTCTCCCGGATCCCCGGAGTGGCGACGGTCACGACGGTGTACAAGGGTCAGTTCGAGCTCCGCGGCTCGCTTGAGAGCCTGACCGCCGTGGACCCCGCTGAGCTCCCGCGGACGGTCCACCTGGCGCTCGCCGCCGGGAGCGGCGCATCCGCCCTGGCCGCCGGCGAGCTGCTGATCGACACGACCACGGCGAGCGCCAAGCACCTTACGGTGGGCTCAGTGGTGCCAGTCACATTCGCGCAGACCGGCGCCGCGGCGCTCAGGATCGGCGGGATCTTTAAGGCCAACCCGCTGATCGGCAGCTACGTGGTCGCTGCCGGCTTCTTTCGCTCCCATTTCCACAGCCCGCTGCCGATCGCCGTCCTCGTCAGCGCGCATCCCGGCGCCCAGCACGTCGGAAGGGCGATCAACATCTACCTCAACGCCTACCCGAACGTTGGCGTCCAGTCGCGCGCCCAGTTCGAGCAAGCCCAGCAACACACCGTCAACACGGAGCTCGGGCTGGTCTACGTCCTCCTGGCGCTGGCCATCGCCGTGGCGCTGATCGGGATCGTCAACACGCTGATGCTGTCGGTGTTCGAGCGCACACGCGAGCTGGGCCTGCTGAGGGCGGTCGGGATGAAGCGCCGGCAGGTCCGGGAGATGATTCGCTCGGAGGCCGTCATCATCGCGCTCTTCGGTGCCGTCATCGGGGTGATCATCGGCACCGCGCTCGGCGTCGCGTTCGCGGCGTCGCTGGGGCAGCAGGGAATCACCGAGATCTCGATCCCAGTCGGTACCCTCGTCGGGTTCCTGGTCCTGTCTGTCCTGCTCGGTCTCGGCGCCGCCAGCTGGCCGGCCCGCCGGGCCGCCAACCTCGACGTGCTGGCTGCGATCGCGGCGGAGTGATCGTGGGCGAGCGTCGGTTGCAGGCTCGTCCCGATGTGAGAAGGTGCGGAACGCTGCACTGGGCACGATGATGTCGCTGATCTCGTTTGGTTCCGGCGGTCGATTGACGCCAGAATCCTCTGCAATGAAGCCGAAGCTGTGCGCTGTTGCGGTGGCCGGGGTGGTGGCGTGTGCCGGCGCTGTGTGGCTGGCGGCGCACCAGCAGGCGAGCGGCCCGACCGAGCCAGGCCCGGTGCTCACGCTGGTGGTAGGCGCCTCCCTGCTGGGCTGCGGGCTGGCGTCGTGGCGTAACCGTCCGGAGAACCGAGTCGGTCCGATCATTGTGTTCACGGGCTTTGCCTGGTTCGCCGCCCAGCTGAGCGAGGCCTCGACACCGTGGTTTTACACGATTGGAACGGCCGTCCAGTCCGTGTGGGGCATCGGCCTGGTCTACCTGCTGCTCGCGTTCCCGTCCGGGCGATTGCCGGGCCGACTCGACCGCTGGCTGGTGGGGACTGCGGTCGCTCTGGCGCTCGGGCTGCAGCTCGTGGCGATGCTGTACGGCAACAAGGCCGGGCTGCGCTGCCCGGGCTGCCCGAACAACCTGCTGCAGGTGTTCCACGACAACCAGAAGGCCCTGGGCTGGCTGAACCTCCAGCGTCTGCTGGGCTTCGTGCTCGTCGTGACCGTGATCACCGTGCTCGTGCGACGCTGGCTGCGTGCCAGCGCGGCGCAGCGGCGCGCCGTCGCGCCGGTACTGGTGGCGGGATGCGCTGCGCTCGCAGCGCTCGCCTGGACCGTCGTTTTCGACCTCCTCGGCGATCCACTGAACGCGCTGCCCGCGAACGTCTGGTTCTACACGATGGCGACCGTGCCGATTGCGGTGCTGTTCGTGTTCCTACAGCGGCGGCTAGCACGCGGGATGGTCGCGGGGCTGGTCGTCGAGCTTGGCGAACCGAGCGCCTCATCCGACCTGCGCGAAGCGCTCGCCCGGGCGCTGGGCGACCCATCGCTCGAGCTTGCATTCTGGTTCCCGGTCGAGCAGTGCTACGTCGACGGTAACGGCGGGGTTGTCAAGCTTCCTGACGCCGACAGCACGCGGCGCTCGACGTTCGTCGAACGCGACGGGCAGCCGATCGCCGTGCTGCTGCACGATCCCGTGCTAGAGCACAACGCCGAGCTCGTGGCGTCGGTGTGTGCCGCCGCGAGCCTCGCGCTCGAGAACGAGCGCCTGCAGGCCGAGCTGCGCGCCCGCCTGGTCGAGCTGCAGGCATCGCGCGCGCGGCTGGTCGAGGCGACCGACGCCGAGCGACGGCGGATCGAACGCGACCTGCACGACGGCACCCAGCAGCGGCTCGTCTCGATCGCGATGTCGCTCGGCCTGCTGGAGACGAAGCTCCCCGCACAGGCAACGGCAGCGAAGCCGCTCGTACGCGAGACGCGCAAAGCGCTGGCGGACGCGCTCGCGGAACTGCGCGAGCTGACGCACGGCATCAATCCGCCGCTGCTCACCGAGCGTGGACTCCCGGCGGCGCTCGACGAGCTATGCCGCCGTGCAGCGCTCCCAACACGTCTTCACCTGGCGCTCGACCGGCGCCTCCCCGACCGGATCGAGAGCGCCGCCTACTTCGTCGCCAGCGAGGCGCTGACGAACGCCGCCAAGCACTCCCACGGTAGCGAGGTCCTCGTGCTCGCCTCCGACGGAGGCCAGAGGCTGACCATCGAGGTCGCCGACGACGGCATCGGCGGAGCCACGACGGCCAGCGGCTCCGGACTGCGCGGGCTCGCCGACCGCGTCGAGGCGCTCGGCGGCCGCTTCACGGTCTCAAGTCCGTCTGGCCGCGGCACGACGCTGCGAGCCGAGATCCCATGCGCGTAGCCCTGGCCGACGATGCAGTGATCCTCCGCGAAGGCCTCTCTCGCCTGCTGGAGGAAGCGGGCTTTGACGTTGTCGGCCTCGCCGCCGACGCCGAAGCGCTAATGAAACTGGTCGAGCGCACGCTCCCAGACGTCGCGATCATCGATATCCGGATGCCACCTACCCACACCGACGAGGGATTGCGGGCAGCGAAGGTCATCCGCGCGCGCTGGCCCGCGATCGGAATCGTCGTCCTCTCCCAGCACGTCAACGCACGCTACGCGCTGGAGCTGCTCTCGGCCGGCACCGACGGCGTTGGATACCTGCTCAAAGAGCGCGTAGCCGACCTCGACGAACTAGCGTCGAGCGTCAACCGGGTCGGGCACGGAGGCTCCGTACTGGACCCGGCAGTCGTCGGGGAACTCGTCGGCCGGCGCCGGCAAGCTGACAACCCGCTCGAGCAACTGACTGAGCGCGAACTGGAAGTGCTCGCGCTGATGGCCGAAGGGCGCTCGAACCACGCGATCGCCGAGCGCCTGTTCGTCACCGATCACACCATCGAGAAGCACGTCAAGAACATCTTCGGCTCGCTGCACCTGCCGCAATCCCCCGACGACCACAGACGCGTGCTCGCCGTCATCACATACCTCAACTCGTAGAAGCCACAGACGGACCTCGGCGACCTCCGGCCCTCGGCCAAAGTGCTGCGATCGAGACGAAGACCTCCTTCGGCGACAAAACGGATATCGGTGAGCGGTCGCGCGCTGCGAGCGCTGCGCCGGTGCTGACGTGTCGCGGATTCGGCTATCGTCGCCGACCAAACGCGACAGTGCCGCTCCCGATAGCGCCCTGCGGTGACGATCTACCACGATCTCGGACCCGGCTCTCGCCGCCAACCTGACCCGAATGCGATCGTCCGGGACGCTCTCCGAGCGCGCGCCGCACCATCTCGCCCACGCTGCGGCGACTAGAATCGCGCCGTGAGCGCCACCCCGGGTGTGTCGACGATCGCCGAGGTCATCTCGCGAATGGAGGCGATCGATGCGTCCCTGGCGCGGAAGGACGGTGTCGCGATCTTCGACCGGCTCTACCTTCAGGTGACCCGCGCAGTCGATGCCGCCAGCGTCGGCACAGACTTCGAGAATCGGCAGTTTGTCGACCGCTTGGATGTCGTGTTCGCGGGCTTGTACTTTGATGCCGAGGCGACGATCGCTACGGGCGCGTCGTGCCCGGTGGCTTGGCGTCCACTGGTCGAGACTCGCTTGCAGCCGCGCGAGCCGGTCCAGTTCGCGCTTGCGGGCATGGTCGCGCACATCAATCACGACCTGCCGATCGCGGTAGTCGCCACGTGCGATGAGCTGGGGCTCGCGCCTGAGGACGACAGCGCTGCTCACCGCGACTACCAGCGCGTTGATGGCCTGCTCGCAACGGTCGAGACGCAAGTCGCCGGATGGTTCGACACCGGACTGATCGCCGACATCGAGGATGTCACGCCGAAGAAGACCGACGAGGCGATCGCGATGTGGTCGATCGTTGCTGCCCGCGACGTGGCCTGGGAGCACGCGAAGCTCGTTTGGCATCTGCGCGGCATCTCCCCGCTCCGCGACAGCTACCTCGACGTCCTCGCCGGCGCCACCGAGCTCGCCGCGCGAGCCATGCTCGTGTAGCCCGCGCGGCGCCCGCGCTCGGCGGCTCTTGACGACGATGCCCCGGGTTTCTGAACCGGCAGTAGATTGCAATGCAATCGTCGGCTGGCCGGTGCCGGAGCGTGAGCAGCGCTTGCAGCACTTCACGTTGGCCATCGCCTCAGTTCTAGCGGACGCCACGTCACACCGACGTAAAGCCTCATGCTGGCGCTTCGATCGCAACGCAGGTGCGCGAGTGCATTGGGGGTGGCCGGCGGGCTCACGCCCAAATGCCACCGTTGCGTGCTAATGGCCGCCGCTTTCGCTTCGCGACGAATAGAGGCGCGAGACAGGTCATCGACGCTGATCGAGGTCGAACGCGTTGTGGATGGCGTCGGTGAGTTGGGGCTCCTGCTCATCGAGGAGGCGACCGACCTGCCGGCCGAGGCTCGCGGCCGGGATCGTCGTGATGTGGTCGCACGCGACTGCGCAGCGCTCGTCGAGACCATTGGCCAGGCCGCACAATACCTCGGTTGACAGACCACGGACAGTCGTGGTCAGCGGCGCAACCGTCACCGTGTTGAGGTGAGGCCGCACGATCTCTCGAGTGAGCACGAGCACCGGAAGCGACTTGTCCAGGCGCGCAAGGTGGATAGGGCGCATCAACCGTCGAGTGGGACGCGAGCGGCGTGATCGGCCAGACCGGCAAGCTCCGGGTCTGGTCCGGTCGCTGCGAGGATCTCGGCGTCGCGCGCGGCGACCACCCGTCGCCGTTCGCGCTCGAGCGCGCGGGTAACAACGGCTGCCCGGCTGCTCTGTTCGCCGCCGGCGACGATCTTGTCGACGAATTCAACGAGATCGTCGGCTAGCCGGACCGCGATCTGCTTGCTCATACCGACATGGTACCAGTCTGGGATCGCCAGCCGGCCGCGCTTCTCGGTCCGCCTAACCTCTGCGCGAGATCAGGATCCTTGACCGCGACGGCGATGATCCGGTCCTGACTCGGGCGATCGGGTTGTCTCCGAACCAATGGCCCGCGATTTCGGCCGACAGACGCGATTGCGATCGTCCCGAGGGCCAAGCCGCGCTACCGGATCGGCGACGAAGCGCACGCCCGCGCCGTCCCGTTCTGAAGCACCAGCCCGCAGTCTCCGTCGATCCCCGTCCAGTCCAGCAGCGCCTGAAGCGTGATGACGGACGAGGGCCGGTCGGTAGCTCGCACCGTGCTTCGCCCGCGGCCGGATATCAGCGCCCGAACCGTGCGGCGCTCCGCGTGGCGGCGACCGCCAGCACGTCGGCTCGCTCGTTGAGCGCGTGGCCGATGTGCCCCTTGACCCAGTGCCAGCGAACCTGCTCGTGGTCCGACGCTGCAACGTCGAGCCGGACCCAGATCTCCTTATTCTTGACCGGGTCGCCCGTAGCCGTCTTCCAACCCTTGCGCTTCCAGCCAGCCATCCAGGAGGTCATGCCGTCGTGCAGATAACGCGAGTCGGTCACGATGCACGCCCGCGACCCGGGCGGCAGCGCGCGCATGCCCTCCAAGGCGGCGGTCATCTCCATGATGTTGTTCGTCGTGTGGGCCAGCCCGCCGCTGTGCTCCTCGACGACCCCATCCTCCCAGCAGACCACCGCAGCCCACCCGCCAGGGCCGGGATTGCGCTGGCATGCGCCATCGGTCCAGACGAGCACCTCGCCCGGGGCGGCTTCCGGGAGGTGGCCGGGGAGTGACTTGGATCGGCGACGCGGGCTGACAGCCATCCAGCGGGATTCAATCAATCCCGGAACCCGGAAAGCCGCTCGGCGGGCGACACCGGACGCCGTACTCCGAGCAGGGGGTTGAGACTTTTATGCATTCGCTTCCCCGGGCGCGCTCGGCGTGGCTTGTGCAATGCGACGGGAGCATGCGCCAACGTAACTGCTCTCAGCTTCTCGGCAGTCTGCCGGAAATGGTCGCGATATTGCGACAAGCAGGTCGATCGGTTCGGCGCATCGATAGCCGCGCTTTGTGGGCCGCGCGCAACGCACGCCCCCAGCTCGCCGAAGCGTGTGCCTGATGGAATCCCGTCCCGGGGGTCCTCCCAACGCCGGCGAGGCGGCTGACCGCTGGCGGCTGGCGGCTGGCGGCTGGCGGCTGGGGGCTGGGGGCGGGCGGCTGGCGGCGGGCGGCCGGCGGCTGGCG
>JBKQKK010000020.1:0-4697 GCA_052147535.1 Solirubrobacteraceae bacterium
CAACGCCTGAGAGGTCTTCCGGCGACGCTCCCACCGTACGAGCTCACCACGCTCAGCGTCAGTCAACTCCAACAGCTGTTTGGGCCGTCCAGTTCTTGCCATGCCACAGCATACCACACTTAAGTAATGAACTTAAGACGGGGGACACTAGAAGACCCCTGAAAAAGTCGGGGTCTGTCCGACCGGTTTAAGACCATTCCGGGCATGCTCGCTACTCAGTCGGCTCAGGTGGGGTTGTTCGATGCGGCGGTGGTGATGGGCCCGTTGCCGGAGGGGTCGTTCTTCGCGTTGTTGGCGGAGCACGGTGATCGGATCGTGACCGATCAGGATTTCGCGGATTGTTATGCGGAGCGGATGGGTCGGCCGTCGATCCCGCCGTCGCTGTTGGCGAAGGTGTTGTTGTTGCAGCATCGGACTGGGGTGTCGGATGAGCAGGCGATGGAGTGTGTGGGGTGGGATCTGCGGTGGAAGGTCGCGCTCGGGTTGCCGATCGATCATCAGGGGTGGCATCCGACGTCGTTGACGAAGTTCCGCGCCCGGTTGTTGCTGCACAAGAAGGAAGGGTTGGCGTTGGAGAACACGTTGCGGCTCGCTCGGGAGTTGGGGCTGTTGGACGGGTCGGTGGAGCAGATCGTCGATTCGACACCGATGCTTGGGGCGGCCGCGACGCAGGACACCGTCAGGCTGGTCCGGTTCGGGGTCAGGAAACTGATCGACGCGGTCACCGGGGCCGATCCGGACGCAGGGACGCAGCTGGTTGGTGGCCTCCAGTTCGACTATGCGAAGCCGGGTGAGAAGCCGGACTGTCAGTGGCGTTTGAAGGCGGAGCGAGAGCGGATGCTGACGCGTGTCGCGCAGGACGCGCAACGGGCGCTGCTCGCCGTGGAACTGGCAGGAGGGCTGCTTGATGATGAGGCGGTCGCGGCTGCGTATGAGTTGTTGCGCGAGCTGATCGGGCAGGACTTCGATGTTGATGAGGACGGGGTTCCGCGGTTGCACCGGGGGACCAGGTCGGGGCGGATCATCTCGACGATCGACCCGGAGATGCAGCATGGTCGCAAGAGCTCCCAATCGCGGTTTGACGGCTACAAGCTGTCCGCTGCGGTCAGCAACACCAGCGAGCCGTTGATCATGACCGTGCATGTCGCCCCGGGCGGGGAGAGCGACGGCGCGCAGGCCAAGCACCTGATCGACCAGCAGCCGCCGGAGCACCGTCCGGACCGGATCCTTGGCGATACCGCCTACGGCAACGGTGTCGTGCGCTCAGAGCTTGCTGAGCGCAACGTCGAGGTGCTCGCACCGGTCCCCGAGGGCGCCGTCACGGAGGGTCGTGTCGGCAAGCGTGACTTCACGATCGACCCGACCGCTGGGACGGTCATCTGCCCGGCCGGTCACACCGCGACGATCACAACCTCGAAGAAGGGGGTACGGACCGCGCGGATCTCGCGAGCGGTGTGCGGCGGCTGCCCGCTGAAGGATCAATGCTGCCCCGGGCGACCGAGCCGGCAGATCGCGCTGGGCGAGCATGAAGAGCTTCAGATCGCCGCTCGCCAAGCCCTCAACGATCCCGTCAACGCCGCTCACCTGCGGCATACCCGGCCCAGGATCGAGCGGCTTCTCGGCCTGCTGGCATGTCGCTACGGCGCGCGCAAGAGCCGGTACATCGGTAGCGACAAAGCCCGACTACAAGCCAGTTGGGCCGCCGCGCTGGTCAACCTCAACCCGATCGGCCGACACCTCGCCACCGGAACGTCATAACCCGGGCGAAAGCGGCTAAAACCGCCCGCAACTCGCCCGAGAACGCTCGATCGGACTGCTCCCAGGCCGCCGCGAGCCCCAACCCGCCGAGAACGAGCCGACCAACCGACCTCGACAGACGGCCCGACACGCGCCACCCCGTGATCGCGCGGGCTCACAACATCACTTCTTCAGGGGCCTTCTAGAGACAACGACCACCACCCTCCCATCCGCCAAGCGTCCAGTGCCAGCAGCACGGCTTGGAAAGCTCGACGCACCCACAATCCCCGGCTGCAAGGCGACAATCCATCGATGATGCTCGCTGACGCCCAGCAACAGCGGCTGCTAGAGCGACTGCGCCAGGCCGGCGAGCAGCCCGTCGCCTTTACCGAGCTGCACGCCGGCGGGATTGACTTCCCGGCCGCCGTCGTCTGCGAGCTCGAGCTCAACGGATACGCGATCGAGCGCGTCTACGACCACGAGCGGCTGGTCGGGGTGCGCCTGCTCCAACCAGAACCCCCGGCCGCACCCGCCGCACACCGCCGGCGACGACGGCCGCGGTCGCACCGATAACCAGCCGGTAATACGCCGCTGGCTCACGCGATGAACTCTGGGACGGTGCAGAGCACACGCGCCAGGAGCGACCGCGGTACGAGACGAGAAGGCCGTAGGCGACGGTCCTGGCTCTGTTGTCCGGGGCTCACCGCCCACAGCGCTCGCAGGACGCAGCCCCGTGCCTAAAGGCCCCCGGGCCGCGCCACAATCAGCATGCTACCCGCGCCCGCCGGAGGTGCTCGAATCGCAGAACCCCGAAGACGGCTGACGACAGATCAAACACCGACTGCCAGCAACCTTCCGCCGACCACGGACAACAACGTGAGCGTCGACGAACGTCGTTGACAGTCGTCGAGGGGCTGAACATGTCACGCTCGATAATAGATCTTATGACTACTAGCCTGCAAAACGGTTGTTTACTGAGCGCTTATGTCAAGTGTCGAGTGCCAACCAGGAAGCCCACGGCGCCACTGGTCCGCGTCCACGACACCGTGCTCGCGCGCCGAGTCGTGGATCTCCACCCACTTGATCTACTACGAAAAGACGGGGCGGCGAGAACCGACAACGGCGCCAAGCCCGCAGCGTCGACCGAGACAGGCGTCCCAGCGAACTCCGACAACCGCCGGCTTGACGTCCAATGGCGACAAACGAAGCGTTGGTTTTCGCGCAGATGATGGCGCTACCCGAGGTGATAAGAGGACGAAGGGTGGGGCAGACAGATTTCGAATTCGGTATTTACCCGATGGTCACTTGGGGCGCTGCCCGGATGTACCAGCGGTGAGTGACCTCTAGCGTTAGTCCCTACTTTCTGCGGAATAATGCCTCCCCGGAGGCGTTAGAGGAAGGAGGATGGCAGCGAAAATGACCTTGGCAGCGGTGTGCGAAACTGCCTCTCGCGCTGCAACACGAGCGTGACTGTGGCGACTGGCCGGCGGTGTTTTGATGCCGGCATACCTGCCGTTCAGACACCTCCACGCCGTGCTGCCAACCAGCTACAGCCGACTCGCCCGGCTTGGGTGACGCTGTTCGGGGCGGCGTCGGCCGATTCTCCTCCACCCCACGTGATCAATTTGCAAGAGTAGAGCGGAACACGGTGACTGAAACAAAGGACCCGCGCCAGGACGAAGCCGCGCCCCAGGACTTAACCGCACCGCAGGTTTCGCTGCGCCAGGCGGTGCGTCCAGTGATCGTCGCCTACGGGGTCCTCTTGCGTCAACGGCAGGCTGCGGGCGAGTTGGTGGAGGAGGCTGAGAGCCTTCAGAGCGCCACCGAAGAGCTCCTCCGCAAGCTCGGACTCGTGCATCTGCTGACCTCTGCCTGCTGCTGCGTGTCGCAGGAACGGTCCCCGTGAGACGCCCTTGGCGCTCGGGACCAAGCTCGTCGGGGCGGCGATCGGCTGTGGGATACTCGCCAAGGGCCACATGCTCGGGTAGTTCGAGGCACTCTGGCGTCGTAGATCGGTTGCGGGGATCGTCCATTGCAGCCCCCGGTCCCGTGCGGTGGGCGGTCCCCGCAACCAATACCGCGACACCAGACGCCCGCGTCTCGGGCGGCGGGCGCTCGCGACGTGTTCGCTTACGCCGGGCGAGCTCCCCGCCGGCGACGAGCTCGCGCCGGGCTCGAGGCCCGAGCAACCTCGGCCCTATCCCCGACCTTCACCTGGCGGGCGGCTCAGGCGTGCGGCGAGCTCCGCGCGTTGGCGGTCGGTGAGGCCGCCGAAGGTCTTGCTGGGCGAGACGCGGCAGCTGTCCAGGATCGTGGTTGCCTTGACCTTTCCGATCTTGGGGACCCCGAGCAGGATGTCGAGGACTTTCGCGGTCTGTAGGCACGCGGGCGGGTCGAGCAGCAGCGCGTCGATCGACGTCGTGCCGGCCTTGAGGTCGCGTTTGAGCTGCGCGCGGAGCGTGCGGATCTCGTTGGCTCGGTTGAGCGCGTCGATGCGCTGATCGAGGCTGCGCTCGGGTGTCGCGGGATGCTCGAGCGGGTCGTTGTGGGGCACGGTAAACCACCGCGAGAGTACGCGCTGGATCGTCAAACGCGCGGCCACGGCGGGACCACTTCCTCCGGCTCGCGTGCGATCATGTACGACGTGTCGCGCGACACGTCGTCCGGGGGATGCTTCTCGCTCGAGAAGGTGGCTGGACAGCGCGGCTCCCCGCCGTGTGGTCTGCTGCGAGGTGCGCGGCGGCGGTGTGGTGGTGAGTGACCGGCGGTTATGGCCCGACTTGCGGCGTGCGGCCAGGGCTGCGCTGCCAGAGCGGCAGGTACCGAGTCAAGCCGGCGCGTTGGCTGTGCGACGCGCGTGGGTGGCGCTACCGGCCGTGCCCGACGTGCAAGGCGCCGAGCGGTGAGTCTTGTCATACGCCAACGGGCCGCCAAGCAGCCCGGCCGCACGCTGCGCGGTT
>JBKQKK010000021.1:0-3683 GCA_052147535.1 Solirubrobacteraceae bacterium
GTCGCGCGTCGGTCGCGAAACCGGGCACGAGCCGCACATGCAGCGCTCCCCAATCACGTAGAGCGTCCCACACGCGCTCCGCACTGGCGTCGATCACGATCTCCTTGCGAATCGAAGCCATCTCTGCCGAGATTATGCCTGGGCAGGCAGCCCGAACGACTCGACCAGCGACGGTGTGCGGAAGTGGATGATCTCGGCGATTCGCTCAGCCTCGAGGGTCAGGACTGTCACGCCATGTGCCGCGTAGACCCCCGAGCTGTTGAGCTCGTAGACGCCGACCGCCAGCTGCCCGTTGGCGGCGGTACGAAACATCCGCCAACTCCGCGCGCCGTCGAACACCATGCTCCGCAGCACCCTCTCGATCGCTTCGCGCCCGTGATACCAGCTCGGGATCGGGGGCATCGCGAGCGTCGCGGTGTCGGTAAGCATCCCGACGATCGTGTCCACGTCGTTGCGCGCCCAGGCTTCGACGTAGCGCGCGACGATCACGCTCAGCTGCTCATCGCCTAGGGAGCGGAGCGTCGCCTGCTGGCTGCGGTCCGGCCGTCGCTCATCCAGCGTCGCGTGCGCGCGCTGCAAGGCGCTGTAGACCGAGGCCGGCGTCGCCCCGAGCGCCTCGGCGACCTCCGCGCCAGAGAAGCCGAGAACGTCGCGGAGGATGAGCACCGCCCGTTGCCGGGGCGGTAAAAGCTGGAGCGCGGCGACGAACGCGAGCTCGATGCTCTCTCGCTGCTCGTAGCGGGCCTCCGGTCCGGCGAGGCCGTCGTCGAGGCCGAGCTGCTCGTCGGGATATGGGTCCATCCACACGGACTCGAGCAGCGGTGCTTGGGTCGGCTCGTGTGGATCCGCGGCTGGGCCGTAGTCGATAGGCAGCACACGCGAAGGTCTGCGCTCGATCGCGCGCAGGCAAACGTTCGTGGCGATCGAATACAGCCAGCTTCGCAGCGAGCTTCGCCCCTGGAACGACGACAGGCTCCGCCACGCGCGTAGCAGCGACTCCTGCACTGCATCCTCGGCATCTTGCAGGGAGCCGAGCATCCGATAACAGTGCGCGTGGAGGGGCCGCCGGTGCGGCCCCACCAGCTGGGCGAATGCTGCCTGATCCCGTCCGATAGCGGCCTGGATTAGCTGAGAGTCGGTCATCTGATCCCTGGCACGAGGGTACCCTTCGGCTGCCAGAGCGCGATCTCGCCACCATCGCCTGTGGCCAGCACGCTGCGCCATCCCGCCGGCCCTTCGCGTGGCTCGAGCAACACCGCCGCTCCAAGCGCCCGCCCGCGCTCGGTCATCGCCGCGATCTCCTGCACCTCCACGTACGGAAGCCAGATCGGTCGCCTTGCCCGGCACTCGACGATCCCGCCATCGAGCGTGCCGCCAAGGGCCAGCCCGTGGTAGGTGCCCGACCGACAGTGCAGGCGTTCTGTCCGCCAACCAAGCAGCTGGCGATAGAACGTGCTCGCGCCTGCCAGGTCGTGGGTGTGGAGCTCGAGATGCACGAGCCTGCCTGGTTGATGATCGCGTGCGTCCCTCATTCGCGGATCGGCTCGTAGGTGAGCAGAGCGAGGTCGTCACCGACGCTCCGGGCGTCGAGGAGGCGCATCGGTATCTTGTCCTTGGTCTCGCCGAAGAGGCGCGCGCCGGCCCCGAGAACCACCGGATACACCATCAGTCGCAGCTCGTCGACGAGGTCGTGCTCTAACAGCATCTGTACGAGCTGGAAGCTCGCGTAGACGAGGATCTCCCCGTTCAGCGCTTGCCTCAGCTGCGAGACCTCGCTCACCACGTCGCCTTTCAGTACCGTCGAGTTACGCCACTGAGGATCCTCGAGGGTCGCCGACACGACGTACTTGGGCAGGCCGTTCAACGTGTCCGCCAACTCGCCACTCCGGGAGGGCCAGCGACCGGCGAAGAACTCGTAGCTGTGCCGACCAAGCAACAGGGCCTCGGCGCGCAGCGCCTCCTTGAGCAGGATTTTGGCTGCGTCGTCGCGACCCCGGTGGCCGACGCGACCAACCCAGCCGCCGCGCGCGAAGCCTTCGCCACCCGCCGGATCCTCGATCACTCCGTCGAGCGAGACGTTTTCGCTTAGGACGATCATTCCCATCTCGATTTCTCCTTGCGTAGTCGTAGCCCGGTTAGAGCGTTTTCAAGTGAGATCCGAGCGGGCGGCGAAATCCAACGCGCGCGTCCTGATCGAGTCCCGACCGTTAGCCATCTGTGACCTCCTTGGTCGGTGGTTTCCGGCGCTTCGTCGCTGTCGATGGAGATCCGACGAGGAGCGGAACACCATCGCTCGCGGTCGCGCATCCGCCGTGGAGCGCTTTGAGGGCGAGCGCGTCCGCGGCGCGGGAGTTGCTGCCGGGGTGCGATGAGCCGCCTCGGCTGATCGTGTCCGCCGGGGAGCGTTGGCTGCATGTGCGACTGCTCGCGGGCTGCCCGCGCGCCCGGACCACTCAGCCGTCACGTACGGAATCAGCCGTCACGTACGGGAGAATTAATGAGCTCATCGATCCTCTCCCGGCGAGGCGTCGGCAGACGCCGAGACGCCTTGGTCACGTTCCAAATGCCAAGTGTTGGCGAGGAGCGATGGATTTGCGTGTCCGTTCGTATCCCTGTTCTCAAAGGGCGATCCCCAGATCGTCGAGGACACCGATCTAAGGAGCGAACATGACAATCACCGACAAGGCAATTCTGGTGACCGGCGCCAACCGTGGCCTTGGCCAGGCGCTCGTAGAGGAGGCGCTGAGGCGGGGTGCGCAGCGCGTGTATGCCACGTCGCGGCAGCCATTCGCGCACCCGGATGACCGTGTCACGCCCGTGATTATGGACGTGACCGACTGGGCGCAGATCCAGCGAGCTACAGAGAGCGTCGAATCGCTCGACATGCTGATCAACAACGCCGGACTGTCGCTGCCCGATGACCTGAGCAGTCGGGCAGCGTTTGAGCAGCACTTCGACGTCAACGTGTACGGCCCGGTTATGGTCACCCAGGCGTTGCTGCCGTCGCTGACCCAGAGCAGGGGACGGATCGTCAACGTCGTCTCGATCGGCGCGTTCGCCGCTGTGCCTGTCCTTCCGGCCTATTCGGCCTCGAAGGCGGCAGCGTTCTCGGTGACGCAGTCGCTGCGCGCGCTCCTGGCCGGACGGGGCGTGAAGGTTCATGCCGTCTTGCCCGGACCGATTGACACCGACATGATCCGGGACCTCCCGATCCCGAAGACCCCGCCGGAGTCGGTCGCCCAAGCCGTCTTCGACGGCGTGGAAAACGAGGACGAGGAGATCTTTCCCGACCCGTTCTCGGAGATGCAGGCCGAGAGTTGGCGCGTTGGCGCGGCCAAGGAGCTCGAGCGCCAGAACGCCGCACTCGTACCCGCCGAGCCGATCGCTGCCTGAACCCCCGCCACAGTGCCCTCCTGCGGCCGTTCCCACGGTCGCGGGCCGGCACGGCCGTCAAGAGTGCCCATCCCAGGCAAAAAGTGGAGACGGTGGGACTCGAACCCACGCAGTGTTCTCGCCGCAGCGTGCGTGCTCAGTCGGTTACCGCTTCACGGCTACGCGGGCTCGGCCAGGCGATCGGCCCGGTCGGGACCGCGCGGTGGTGGCCGGTTGAGGCGGTGGGGTTCGGGTGGCGGCCCGTAGGGTGGCGAGCTCAGCCGCGGGTATGGCCGGTGCGAACAGGTAGC
>JBKQKK010000022.1:0-42627 GCA_052147535.1 Solirubrobacteraceae bacterium
GCGATTGAGCGGCGCGCGCCCTCGAGGCTTTCTGCGCGCATGAGCGATCGATTCCAACTCAGGCTCTACTGCGACGCGGTTTTCGCCGCGGGCTGCGTGATCGCGGCGTTGTTCGCGAGGACGACCAGCCTGGGGTACATCAGCACGAGCAAGGTGGCGTTCGCGGTGCTCGCCGGCGGCGTGTTGCTCGGCGAGATGCTGCCCGTCAAGATCCCGCGGCGCGGGGGTGACGAGGAGATTACCTCCTCCTCAGCGTTCTCGCTGGCATTGCTGCTCGCCGGAGGCCTTGCGCCGGCGCTGATCGCTCAGTGCACGGCGTCGCTGATCCAGGACCGGGTCTCAGGCAAACCGTGGTGGCGAGTCCGCTTCAACGTCGGGCAGTACGCGCTGGCGATGACCGCCGCGGTGATCGCGCTGCACCTGGTGCCCGCGGGCTCGCAGATCGGCAAGGCACACCCCTTTCGGGCCGCCGAGCTGCCGGCTATCTTCGCGGCGGCGTCGGTCTTCTTCCTGGTCAACAACGGTGTCGTCGGCGTGGCCGTCGCGATGTATCAGGACGTATCGCTCAAGCGCTACTTCCGCAATGACGCCTTCTTCGTGGTGGTGACTGGTGGCGTGATGCTGCTGATGGCACCGCTGATCGTTGCCGCGACGGCCTACTCGGTGTTCCTCGTGCCGCTGTTCCTAGCTCCGATGCTTGCCATGTATAACACGGTCTGGCAGGGTGCTCGCAGCCAGTACGCGGCGCGTCACGACGCGCTCACGGGCCTGCCCAACCGCACCGAGTTTCATCACGCCGTCAAAGATGCGCTCAAGGACAGCCGCCCCTCGTCGTGCGTGCTGCTGATCGACCTCGACCGCTTCAAGGAGGTCAACGACACGCTCGGTCACCGTTACGGCGACATGTTGCTACGCCAGGTCGCGGAGCGCTTCCGGGAGCAACTCGGCGGGGAGGACCACATCGCTCGGCTCGGAGGGGACGAGTTCGCGATCCTCGGCCGCGGCCGCGGCCGCGCCGCCGCCGTCGAACTGGCACGACGCGTAGCCGCGTCGCTGAAGGATCCGTTCGAGCTCGAGGAGATGATCGTCGACGCCCAGGCGAGCGTCGGCATCGCGCTCTTTCCGCAAGACGGGACCGACGTCGAGACCGTCCTGCAGAAGGCAGACGTGGCGA
Organism: Solirubrobacteraceae bacterium; assembly: GCA_052147535.1. Lineage (GTDB taxonomy): Bacteria > Actinomycetota > Thermoleophilia > Solirubrobacterales > Solirubrobacteraceae > Palsa-465. The sequence goes on from JBKQKK010000022.1 coordinate 1,175, forward strand.
TGTACCGAGCTAAGAAAACGCGTTCCGACGTCGCTCTCTATGACGAGCGCCACGACGACCACAGCCCCGCCAAGCTCGCCCTGACTGTGGAGCTCCGCTCGGCGATCGAAGATGACCAGGTCGTGCTTCGCTATCAGCCTGAGCTCGACCTCGCGACCGAGAAAGTGGTCGCGCTCGAGGCGCTGGTGCGCTGGGAGCATCCGGCGCTCGGCCTGTTGATGCCCAGTTCGTTTGTCGACATGGCGGAGCACATCAACCTGATCAAGCCGCTCACGCAGCGGGTGCTCGACCTCTCGCTCGGGCAGCTCGCGCAGTGGCGAGCGATGAACATCGACGTCTCGGTGGCAGTCAACATCTCCGCGCATGTGCTCGTGGACCAGGGGTTCGTCGACCGCGTGCTGATGGCGCTCCAGAACGCCGGCGTTCCACCGACAAGGCTCAAGCTCGAGGTCACCGAGAGCACGCTGATGGTCGATCCCGTCCTGGCCCGCAGCGTCCTGCAGGCGCTCGATGGGCATGGTATCGAGATCTCGATCGACGACTTCGGCACCGGCTACTCGTCGCTGGCGTATCTGGCGAAGCTCCCGGTGTCCGAAGTCAAGATCGATCAGTCGTTCGTGAGTCGCATGGCAGCGGGTTCGAGCGAGTCGATCATCGTGAACTCCACGATCGATCTCGCCCACCATCTCGGGTTGCGCGCAGTTGCCGAAGGCGTCGAAGACCTGGCTCTGTTGACGGATCTTCGGGCGCTCGGATGCGACGCGGCCCAGGGCTATGCGATCAGCCGGCCGCTGACCGGTGACAGCATCACGCAGTGGCTGTGCAGCTCACAGAACTTCAACCCGGTCATCGGGATCGTCAGGAGCGCCGCATGATTCTGATACTGCTCGCGGCGCTGTGCGTGATCAGCGTCCCGCTCACCGCAGGCAATCTCGGCGCGCTCGCCCAGATCGAGCTGCGCTGCCTATGGGCCGCCCCGCTGGCGCTGGCTCTGCAGGTCGTGATCCTGACAATTGCCCCCGACGGCAACTACGCCCTGCACGTGGCTGTGCACCTCGGCACCTATGCGCTTGCGGGCCTGTTCATCTGGGTCAACCGGCGTCTGCCGGGCACGCTGCTGATCGCGGCCGGCACGCTGATGAACGCGCTCACGATCACGGTGAACGGCGGGGTCATGCCGAGGTGGGAGACCGCCCAGCGTCTGGCCGGCCTATCGGTGGGCAGCGGCTTCCACAACTCAGCCGTGCTCGTGCACCCGAACCTGCTCCTGTTGGGAGACATAATCCCGGTTCCGGCGCCGTCTGGGCTCGCGAACGTTCTGAGCATCGGCGACTGCGTTCTGTTCGCGGGGGCGCTGCTGTTGTTGCACAAGACCTGCAGACGCGAACACGTCGAAGAGGTGCTCGTCCTCGCCGCCGCGCCGCCCGTCTCGGCGCGCCAGGCGAACGTATCTGGAGCGCTACAGTGGCCCCGGTGCAAGACGCCCGAAAGCTGGACGTCGGAGCAGGCGCGCGGACCCGAGCTCAGATGCGGTACACAGGTTGATCAAGGAGCAACCGCCGGAGCGACGGGCGGCCCGGGCGACTTCGCATGCCCGGACCGCGGCTGAGCTGAAAGCGCTGCTTGCGACCGAGCGCAAGGGAGCGCCGTTCCTGTTGTGGCGCGACGGCGGCGCGGTGGAGCACATCTGTGAGCTCGCCGGCCGCACTCACGTCACGATCGGGCGTCGCTCCACCAACGACGTTGTGATCGCCGGCGACTCCGAGGTGTCTCGTACTCACGCACAGCTTGAGCTCGTCGGAGAGGACTGGACCGTCGGGGATGGCGGCCTCTCGCGCAACGGCACCTACGTGAATGCCGTGCGGATCGCGCAGCGCAGGCGCCTGCAGGACGCCGACACGGTGCGACTGGGGCGCACACTGCTCGAGTTTCGCGACCCCAGCGTGGGCTCAAGCGCGGTAACCTCGCCGGGCCGGTTCCCACCCAGGGTCGACAGCCTCACCGATACGCAGCGCAAGATCCTCGTGGCTCTCTGCCGGCCATACATGGCCGGCGATACGTATGCCACGCCCGCGAGCAACAGCCAGGTCGCCGCCGAGGTGTTCCTCGGCGTCGATGCCGTCAAGAACCATCTCCGGATCCTGTTCAAACGCTTCGAGATCGAGGATCTGCCTCAAAACCAGAAGCGAGCCCGGCTCGTCGAGTGCGCGTTCCGCTGGGGGCTGGTATCGCAGCGCGAACCGTGAGCTGGTTTCCTGAGCACTCAGGAGCTATCACCGCTCAGCGTTAGTGAACCGATCAGCGTTACCAACTACAATCACGCGCGTGGTTCGGGCCAAGGGACAGGTATGAGCGCCACGTCGACAAGCTCGGGGGCGATCGACGGCTACTCGCTGCGACGGCTGCTCGCTCGCGGGGGCATGGGATCCGTCTACCTGGCGACGCAACTGTCGTCGGGCCGCCCGGTGGCGATCAAGGTCCTGCACGAGACCTTCCGCGAGGACGCCACGTGCGTCGCGCGCTGCAGGCGCGAAGCCGAGCTGCAGCGGGCCCTCGAGCACCCGCACATCGTGCCCGTGCTCGCAAGCGGCGAGTCGGAGTTGGGGCCCTACATCGTGATGCAGATGATCGATGGTCCGAGCCTGCGGACGCTGATCCGTGTGGGGCAGCTCGCGCCGCCGGAGGCGCTCGACCTGCTGGGTGGGATCGCCTCGGCGCTGGATTATGCGCATGCCCGCGGCGTTCTGCACCGGGACGTCAAGCCCCATAACGTACTGGTCGAGCACGGAACGCACGCGTGGCTGGCTGACTTCGGTTTGACGAGGGCGGTGGAGGATGCCACCGGCCTTACCAGCACCGGCGGCCTGGTGGGGACCTTCGATTATCTGGCGCCCGAGATCGCCCACGGGGAGCGGGCGAGCGTCAGCAGCGATCTGTACGCGTTCGCGGTGACGATCTTCCAGGCGCTCACCGGTTCGCTGCCGTTCGCGGCAACAAGCCAGGCGGCGGCGCTGTTCGCGCACGCCGGCGCGCCCCGGCCGCGGGCGTCGGAGGTCGCGCCCGAGCTCCCGCCGGCTGTGGACGCCGTGCTCCAATCGGGCATGGCGGCGCTGGCGCGCGATCGTCCGCCATCAGCCGGAGTGCTGCTTGAAGACGTCCGGTCCGCGATCGGGCTCGAGCCGCTGGCGCCAGCCGAGTCGGCGACCTCGCAGACCTCGGCCGTAACGGTCACCTCCGCTGGCGAGCCGGCGACGGCCGGCGCGGATCAGAGCACCGCCCAGCGATCGGAGGCGGCGGCTGCGGATCGTGCCGCCGCTGTAGGAGCGCGCCGCCGGCGCTGGCGTGCGATCGCCGCCGCGACGTGCGTCGGCCTGCTGGCAGCGGTTGCCGCCCTGATCGGTGCTTCGAACAGGCCCTCGCAGCGGCCGCCCACGAGGCTCGAGATATATACCGAGACTGTCGGTGGGCTCACGCACACGTGGTCGGATTACGCTGACGCGGGTGGCGCGGCTGGAGCGTCGATCCCGACGGGGACGACAGTGCACGTCTCGTGTTGGATCGAGGGCTTCAAAGTCGACGACGGCAACAAGTACTGGTATCGCGTCGCGTCGCGTCCCTGGAGCGAGCGCTACTACGCGTCGGCTGATGCCTTCTACAACGACGGTGCCACGTCCGGCAGCCTGAGGGGGACACCGTTCTTGGATCCGGAAGTTCAACAGTGCTAGCGGTCAGACGCGGCGTGTGGCTGTGCACGATCGCGTTGATGGCGCTCGCGATCGTGGCTCACGCCCGCGCCGGCGCCGCGCAACACGCCTGGGCCGAGACCGTCGGAGGTGTTACCTCGACGTGGTCCAACTACCGCGACGCGGGTGGCAAACGCGGTCGGTCGATCGCCGCTCACCGGACCGTTGCGATCGCATGCCGAGTCGAGGGCTTCAAGGTGAGCGATGGCAACAGGTGGTGGTACAAGATCGCCTCCAGCCCGTGGCGCGGCGCTTATTACGCCTCCGCGGACGCCTTCTATAACAACGGCAGGACATCGGGCAGCCTGATCGGTACGCCGTTCGTTGACGCTCGCGTCGCGCCGTGCAGATGACTGCATGACGGCGCCCACCGTAGCGCGTTTGTAACAGGCAGGAAGCCTGCGGGTCGGCTAGGCACTAATTTCACCGCGAGCCCTAATCTGAGCACGGAGGTGGCAGCCGCATACCGCTAGGTCGCGTTGCCGCGGGGGCGCATGACCGCGAGACTGGTTTCGCAACCCGATCGACCTTCGAACCTCGGCCGGGGGTGAAAGCCGGGCGCTCGAATCGCCGTGTTCATCAGTTCCGGGCGTGCCCACTGCAGCTAGCAGCTGGGCGCGGCCGGAACTGCGTTCCGATCAGCTACGGAGGCGGACCGATGCCGTTGCGGTATGCAAACTCGAGGACGTCAGCTTGGGGGTTGAACCGATGCGGGGGGACCTGACGACGCGCGCGCGGCGTGCGGTCGATCCAGTCGCGCATCTGCGCGTAAACGGCGGGGTCGGTCAGCAGATGGAAATGGTGTCGGCCCGCGAGCTCTCGGCCGTTGTCGGGGTGGAACGGGATCACGCGGCTGTTGCCGATCCCACGTCCGGTCGCGCTCGGCGTGCGAACGAGCAGGTCGCCCACAAGCGTCCCCAGCGGGCCGTCGGAGAGTGTTGCACTGACGAAGTAGTAGTTGGCGCTGGGCAGGAATGGGACCTCCAGGCAGCGGTCGCGCAGGACCTCGTCGGGGTCGTGGCCATGCCAGTCCTCGTCCACGACCGCGCCGAACCGCAGATCCTTGATCCCGACGCTGCGCGCGTTGAGGATCTTGCGCAGCGGGCGTGTTTCGGGCAGGTGACCGAATGCCCATCCGAGCGCGTTGACGCCCTTCTCGATATCGGCTCCGAGGTGCGGCGTTCCCAGGCAGAACACGTGGCGTACGAGACCCGCCCAGCGGCGCTGTTCGAGCTCTGCGTAGTGGCACGCGCTGCGGGCCACAAGCCCTCCCATCGAGTGACCGACAAGCACCACGTCTTGCACCTCGGTGGGCCACGCGTCGCAGAGATCCTCGAGCAGGCCCGCCAGCTCGCGGCCGCTGTGCGAGACGCGACGGCCGGTGTTGTGGCGCAGGTAGATCGGCGTGAGGCCCAGTTCGCGCTGGAGGCACTCGCCGAAGTTCAGCTGTAGCTCCTGATCCTCAGCGGTTGCCTCGGGGCAGTTCCATGACTCGTCGCTCTCGAACAGCCCGTGGATGAACACGGCGATCCTTGCCGTTGCGTCCGGGAAGGCAACGTCGAGGCTCTCACGATTCACGGGAACCGCTCGCCCGCCACGGCGAATCTGCATCGCGAATGACAGGCTGCTGCCGTGCTCGTGGAGATGGTCGCCATAGAGGCCGTTGATCACAGCGAGCGCGCGTGCTCCCGATTGCGAGTCGGCCAGGCGCGTCGAGTCCTCGTCGGAGCCGAGCGATATCGCTGCGGCGCCGCCGCGGGATACCGCGTGCAGGCTCGTCTGCAGGCCCTTGTAGACGGCTCGCGAGAGCCCGTCGTGAACCGCACGTACGGGCGACGCAGTCGGTCCGAGGACCTCGAACGTGCGGCGGGCGATGCTTTCATGCATCTCGCCGATGAGGCCGCCGGTAGCCGACAGCGCCGTTCCCGTCAACTCGCCGATCGCCTCGATGTCCTCCTTGTGCACGGGCCCAACTCCTTGCCACGTCTTCGTGTTATCTGTCACGTACAGTACCCCTCCGGGCAGGATCGGCTACATGCCTTCCTGCCGAGTGCTGAGAGCATCGACTGAGAGGGTCACGATGAGGCTCCAGGGCCTTCACCACATCATGATGATCACCGAGATGCACGCGCATCTGCGCGCGCATCTGCCGAGAGCGCTTACGCCGCTGCAGAGCCCGCGGGTCGCCCAGCGCGAGCGGGTGGCCGGGTGAGCCCGTTGATGTTCCTCGAGCGGCCGGCGGCCGGCGAGCCGGCCGGGCTGCTGGTCCTCCACCATGGACGCGGCGCCGATGAGCGAGATCTGTATGCGCTGGCCGACATCCTCGATCCGGACCGGAGGCTGCACGTGGTCACGCCCAGAGCGCCTCTGCAACTGCGCGGGATGAGCGGCTATCACTGGTACATCGTGCCCCGGGTCGGCCACCCCGACCCGTCTACGTTCACGCAGTCGTGCGAGCAGCTGGCTGAGCTTCACGACCAGCTCTGGGATCGCTACGGGCTCGACGCGTCTCGCACAATTCTCGGCGGGTTCTCGATGGGAGCGGTCCTAAGCTACGCGCTCGCGCTCGGGCGCGGGCGCCCGGTCCTGGCCGGTATCGTCGCGCTCTCAGGTTTCCTGCCCAACGTCGAGGGCTGGGAGCTTGACCTCGCCGGCCACGCGCGAACCCCGGTGTGCATCGCTCACGGGCGCCACGACCAGGTTATCGGGGTCGATTTCGGCCGCCGCGCGAACGCCCACCTGACGAGCTCCGGCTACAAGGTCGAGTACCACGAGTCGGACGGCATGCATAGCATCGATCCGGCCCTGATTCCGCGCTTGATCGGCTGGATCGAGCTCGCGCTCGCATCCGCCATGCCCGCAACGCCGGACGGCTGATCGACCCGCCGGCGGGGCTGGCGCGGAGCCCTTAGGGCCCGCCCTTAGAGCCAGCGGGCCCTTACCGAATCCCGGATGCGAGTGTTTCACTCGCGGCAGCGACGAATCCGCCGGCGAGCGCGTCGCCGATCCCGCCAACCGGCACGAAGCGCGGCACGTTGAGCTGCGCCAGCAGCTTGAGCTGGATGCGAGTGCTGCCGTCGAGGCAGTCGCTCAGCTGCCAGGTGACGTCGAACCGTTGATCGGAACCACCGCTGGCTATTTTTGCCAGCTTGACAGTGGACGGGCGCTCTACCGTGATCGCCATGACCAGGTTGAAGTCCTTGACGATCGCACCGCGCGAGACGTGCAGCCGCGTGCGCGCCCTGGTCGGTTTGCCGCCCACGTCGCGGTCCAGCACCTCGACCTCCCGGACCACGGTCGGGTGCCAGGTTGGATAGCGGTCGACTGCCGCCAGCAGCGCCAGGCATGTCTCGATCGGCGCTCCGACGACGGCATCGGCTGTTCCGTGCAAGTCCTTCATGGCTTCCGGCGGACCTCCCCTCCTGCGGCGGATGCTACTCCCGGCACCGACGGCGGCGCAGGGCCCGCCGGCGATCGATCTCGCCGTGTGCGCATCCGGTGTCCAGGATTTCTGTGTACGCCAGCTTTTAGCTTGAGTGCTGAGAGCTTGTGCCGATAATGCTCAGGTAAGTGCCGGACCCGCCGGCGATAAACACTTTTAAGGACAGGAGGCTCCAGCTCGATGCCTGGCTCGACGAGCGGTCTTGAGCTACAGCCAACGCAAATAAGAGCCCTGTTCATCGGGGACGGCGGCGACGGAGAGCAGAAACTCGCGCAGGCGCTGAGGGCCGACGGCATCGCCGGTCGCCTGACCCGCGTGCGCACCTGGTCAGAGCTCCTGGCGGCGCTGCGCGCAGAACAGAGCTGGGACGTGCTGCTGAGTGAGCACGACGTCCCCGGGCTGCGCTTCATGCAGGTACTCGGGATCGTCGCCGAGCACGCCTGCGAGCTGCCCGCCGTGCTGGTGGCCGGCCGGATCGGAGAGCAAGCTGTGGCCGATGCGCTGCAGGGCGGCGCGGCGGCTTATGTGAGCACAGAGCACCTGGCGAGGCTGGGTCCCACGGTCAGACGGTGCCTGAGCGACGCGCAAGCGCGCCGCGAGCGGTCGGCAGCCGCGAACCAGGCTGCGAGCATGTCGAGCTGGCTGATCGCGGCCGCGCCCGACGCGATCGTGGTCGTGGACGGCGAGGGCACGATCGCGGTCGCGAACGCTCGGGCCGAGACTTTGTTCGGATACGAGCAGGGAGAGCTCGTCGGTCTGTCGGTGGAGATGCTGCTGCCGGCGCCCGCACGCTCTGCTCACGTCGAGCATCGGGCGACTTTCGCCGCCGATCCCCAGGTCCGCGCAATGGGCGTCGAGCGCGACCTGATCGCCCGCGCCCGGGACGATCGCGAGTTTCCGGTCGCGATCACGCTGAGTCCCGTGCACGCGCCGGGCGGCCCGATGGTGGCCGCCGCGATCCGCGATATCACGCCGCGTATGCGCGCCGGCGAAGCCCTGCGCCTGGCAGAGGAGCGCTTTCGCCGCGCCTTCGAGGAGGCGCCGATCGGGATGTCGCTGGTAGCGCTGGACGGCCGCTGCCTCGGCGCCAACCGGGCCCTCCAGGAGATCGTCGGCTATCGCGAGGAGGAGTTGCGCGCCCTCACTTTCGCGCAGATCACCCACGCTGAGGACCTCGGTGCCGACCGCGAGAGCCTGCGGCAGATCATCGCCGGCAAGATCCGCGGCTACAAGCTGGCCAAGCGCTACATCCACAAGGGCGGGCGCGTGATCTGGGTTGACCTGTCGGTCTCGCTTGTGCGTGACGCCGGTGGAGCGCCGCTGCACTTCATCGCGCAGGTGCAGGACGTAACGGCGGCCCGGGAGGCTCAAGAATCGCTGCGCGCCGCCAATGCCCGCCTGCAGGCCGTGTTCGATTACGCCCCGGCCGGCATGCTGCTGCGCGCCCGCAGCGGCGAGATCCTGCAGCAGAACAGCACCGCCACGGAGCACCTCGCGATGCGCTTGGACGGCATCGACGGAGTCCCGCTGCAGGACGATCCAGATCCCAGCGTCGTGCGCCGCTTGACCGACGTCGACCCAGAGATGCTGCGCACGGGCGCGCCAATCAGCGTCGATCTGACGGTCGCCCAGCCGGACGGCACTCCGGGCTTTCTACACGTCGTGCGCTACCCGGTCCTCGACGAGCGGGGCGAGGTGAACGCCTTCGGCTCGTTCGCGATCGACATCACCGACCGGAAGCTGGCCGAGCAGGCGCGCGAGAAGGCGCTGCACGAGTTCGAGGACGCTCAGCGGATCGCGGCGATCGGGTCTTGGTTCGCCGACCCGCAGGCCGGCATTTTGACCTGGTCTGCGGAGATGTTCCGGATCTTCGGGCGCGATCCCGCAAACGGCCCTGCCTCGCAGGCGGAGCTCCTCGCTACCTACGTTCTGCCCGAAGACCGCGACCGCGTGCTCGCCGCCTACGATGCGATGCTCGAGGGGAACGAGTCGTTCGAGTTCGACTATCGCATCCAGGCGCGGGACGGCAGCGGTCGGACTCTGCACGCGCTCGCACGCGAGGACCCGGATGGTCCCGGCTGCTTCGTCGGAACGGTGCAGGACGTGACCGAGCAGCGGGCCGCAGCACTGCAACTGCGCGCGGCCGAGGAGCGCTTCCGCAGCGCCTTCGAGAACGCGCCGATCGGGATGGCCATCTCGGACCTCGAGGGCAACTACTTGCAAGTGAACAATGCTCTGTGCGAGATCGCCGGCTACACGCGCGAGCAGCTCTGCGCCACCTCCGTCTGGAGGATCGCGCACCCCGATGATGTCGCCGCGGACCGGGAGCTGTTCAATCGTCTGCTGGCCGACGAGATCGATCAGTACAGCCGTGAGCAGCGTTACGTTCGCTGCACCGGCGAGGTGGTATGGGTGTCGCTGTATGCGACGGTCCTGCGTGACCGCGAGGGCCGGCCGCTGCAGCTGCTCTCGCAGATCCTCGACATCACAGAACGTCGCATGCTGGAGACTCAGCTCCGGCATCTCGCCGACCACGACCCGTTGACGGGGTTGCTGAACCGGCGCGGGCTGGAGTCGGCGCTCAAGCAGCACGTGGCACGCGTGTCCCGCTACGGCGATCATGGCGCCCTCCTGGTGCTGGACCTCGACCACTTCAAGACGGTCAACGACACCCTCGGCCACAGCGCCGGCGATGAGCTGATCGTCGCGGTCGCGGGGCTGCTGGCTCGGCGCCTGCGTGCCTCCGACATGATCGCGCGGCTCGGCGGTGATGAGTTCGCGATCCTGCTGCCCGAAGCCGACGAGGCCGCCGCCCAGCAGGTAGCCGCGAAGATCGTCAAGGACATCCGCGAGAACACGATCCTGCTCGACGGGCGTAAGCCGGGACGCGTCACCGCGAGCGTCGGCGTGACGCTCTTCCATCAGGGCAGCGGCGGCGCCGAGGAGGCGCTTGTCAACGCGGACCTCGCGATGTACGACGCGAAGGAGGCCGGCCGCGATCAGGCCCAGCTCTACGCGGCCGACCGTCACGACCAGTCGAAGATGAAGACGCGCCTGGAATGGATCGAGCGGATCCGCACGGCGATCCAGGAGGACCGCTTCGTGTTTCATGCCCAGCCGATCGCCGATCTTCGAACCGGCGTTGTATGCCAGTACGAGCTGCTGCTGCGGATGCGGGAAGAGAACGGCAAGATCATCGTGCCCGGCGCCTTCCTGCACATCGCCGAACGCTACGACCTCGTCCAGGAGCTCGACCGCTGGGTGACGGGAAAGGCGATCGAGATCCTCGAGCAGCAGGCGGCGATCGGCCGCCGGTTGGTCCTCGAGGTCAACCTGTCGGGCAAGTCTCTCGGCGACAGCGAGCTGCTCGAGCTGATCGAGCACGAGCTGCAGCGCTCGGGCGTGCCGCCGAGCTCGCTGATCTTCGAGGTCACCGAGACGGCTGCCGTGGCGAACATCCAGACCGCACGCCAGTTCGCTGACCGTCTCACAGAGCTCGGATGCCGGTTCGCCCTCGATGACTTCGGGGCCGGGTTTGACAGCTTCTACTACCTCAAGTACCTGCCGTTCGACTACCTCAAGATCGACGGCGAGTTCATCAGCAACTGCACCGGCAACCGCACCGACCAGCTCGTGATCGAGTCGCTCGTCTCGGTCGCGCGTGGACTGGGCAAGCAGACGATTGCGGAGTTCGTCGAGGACCGCGAGACCGAGCTGTTCCTGAGCCGTCAGGGTGTTGACCTGGCGCAGGGCTACCATATCGGTCGCCCTGTACCGCTTGCCGAGATCCTGAACATTGTGGGCGCCGTCGAACAGGCGCGCTGAGCGGCCTTCGCGCTCAGCCGAGCGTTCTCGCCAGCAGCTCTTCGGCGATCGCCAGCGACGAGGTCGCCGCGGGCGACGGTGCGTTGCGGACCCAGGTGACGCCATCTGCAACGACCAGGCGGAAGTCGTCGACGAGCGAGCCGTCGAGATCTACCGCCTGGGCGCGGATGCCGGCCGGTGCGGGGATCACGTCGTCCGGCGTCAGCGAAGGCACGTAGCGCGCCGCGTCGGCGATGAACGACCGTTTGCGCGCCGAACGCTTCAGCTCGGCCACGCCGGCGCGCCAGTGCTTGCGCATCATCCGCCAGGTCCCGGGCCAGCTTACCGTCTCGTAGATGTCGAGTAGCTTGGCGTCGCGGCGCCGGTATCCTTCGCGGGCCAGCGAGAGGACGGCGTTCGGGCCGAGCCAGACGCTGCCGTCCAGCCTGCGAGTCAGGTGCACCCCGAGGAACGGCAGTGTCGGGTCGGGCACCGGGTAGATCAACCCGCGCACTAGGTTCCGGCGCTCGTCTCGCAGCTGCCAGTACTCGCCGCGGAAGGGGACGATGCGTGGGGCCGCCGGCTCCCCGGAAGCGCGCGCCAGCCGGTCGGCCTGCAGGCCGGCGCAGACGATCACGCGATCGGCGCGCAGCACGCTGCCGTCCGCGAGTTGCAGCGCCGGCGCGCCGGCCTGACGCTGCACGGCCGTGACCGCCGCGCCGGTGCGGATCTCGCCTCCGCGCCTGCGCAGCTGCTCGCCGAGCGCGCCCGCGACCGACGCGAAATCGACGATCGCGGTCTCGGCGCAGTGCAGCCCGGCGACGCCTCGGACGTGCGGTTCGATCGCGGTCAGCTCGCGCTCTTCGAGCCAGCGCAGGCCGCCGACGCCGTTCGCTCGTGCGCGCTCCGCCAGGCGCCGCAGTGGCTCGATCTCGCGTGCTTCGGTGGCGACCACGAGCTTGCCGCACGCGTTGTAGGAAAGCCCGTGCGCCCCGCAGAACTCGCGCAGCAGGTGCAGGCCGCGGCGGCACAGGCTCGCCTTCAGCGACCCGGGGGTGTAGTAGATGCCGGCGTGCGCCACGCCGCTGTTGTGCCCGGTCTGATGGCGCGCGAGTGCATCCTCCTTCTCCAGCAGAATGACCTCGGCGTCCGCCCGCGACTGCGCGACCAGGTGCGCAGTCGCTAACCCCAGAATGCCTCCGCCGACGATAACGACCCGCATCGGTGTGGACCTTAGTAGCTTGATGTGCTGCTGATGCTGACGCCGGTAGTGCTGATCCACGGGGGGGCCTGCGAGGCGACCCGCTCGATGCGCTCGAACGAGCGCAAATGGAATCGTGCTCTGCTGCGCGCGCTGGCGCGCGCACAGACCGTGATCGAAGCGGGGGGCGCGGCGCTGGACGCGGCGCAGGCTGCGGTCGCTTGCATGGAGGATCAGGCTGACCATTTCAACGCGGGTCGCGGCTCGGTGCTGTGCGCCGATGGCAGCCTCGAGATGGCCGCGGCGCTGATGCGCGGCGCGGACCGCGCCGCGGGCGCGGTCGCGGGCGTCACGCGCTCCAGGTACCCGAGCGCGGCCGCCAGGATTGTGCTGGAATCAGACCGCGTGCTGATGATCGGCGAGCGCGCCGACACCTGGGCGGCGGCCGCCGGCGCGGAGCAGCGAGACCCTGAGTACTTCGTCACCGATCGCGAACGCGAACGCTTGCGCCGGCTGCTAGCTTCGCTGCCGGGCGGCACTGCCGGTGGCGGTGGGACGGTCGGAGCGGTATGTCTCGACACCCACGGCGTGCTCGCCGCATGCACCTCGACCGGAGGCCTTCGTGGTCAGACGCCCGGACGTGTCGGCGACACCCCTGTCATCGGTGCTGGGACCTGGGCAGACCGCGACGTCGCGGTGTCGTGCACAGGCCACGGGGAGGCGTTCATCCGCGCCGGTGTCGGGCGGCAGATCGCAGCGCTTGTGGCAGCCGGGGGAGAGCTCTCGCAGGCTGCCATGCGCGCGCTGGCGGACGTCTCTGCGGTCGGTGGCAGCGGCGGGCTGATCGCGATCGACGCCCGCGGCAGCGCGACCGCGCCGTTCAGCACTGAGGTGATGCCACGTGGCATCTGGCGGCCGGGGGTCGACCCAGTGGTGGCGATCGGTCCGACTGCCGGCGGCGAGATCTGAGGGGGAGCCGGCCGGCCCTATCGGGTAATCTCGATAAGCAATCAAGGGAAACCTGAGGGAGGAACGCATATGCGTCTGCAGATTGGCGATACCGCGCCGGATTTCGAGGCGGACACGAGCGAGGGGAAGCTCCACTTCCACGAGTGGATCGGTGACTCGTGGGCCGTGCTGTTCTCGCATCCGAAGGACTTCACCCCGGTCTGCACCACCGAGCTGGGCTACATGGCGAAGATCAAGCCCGAGTTTGACCGACGCGATGTGAAGATCATCGGCCTGTCGGTCGATCCGGTCGAGCGCCATGCCGGCTGGGCGCAGGATATCGAGGAGACCCAGGGCCAGGCGCCGAACTACCCGATCATCGGCGATTCCGACTTCAACGTCGCGAAGCTCTACAACATGCTTCCGAGCGAGACGCAAGGCGACTCGCTGACGCGCACGCCCGCCGACAACCAGACGGTGCGCAACGTGTTCGTGATCGGCCCTGACAAGAAGGTCAAGCTGATTCTGATCTACCCGATGACGACCGGGCGCAACTTCGACGAGGTCCTGCGCGTGATCGACTCGCTGCAGCTGACCGCCAAGCACAAGGTCGCCACCCCCGTGAACTGGCAGCCGGGCGAGAAGGTGATCATCGCCGGCTCGGTCTCTGACGAGCAGGCGAAGGAGATCTTCGGCGAGTGGGACGCGCCCCGTCCCTACATCCGCATCGTTCCCCAGCCACAAGACTAGACTGGGGCTAGTCCATGCCTGGGCCCCATAGCCGCTCGCGCAGGCCGGTGGCACGCGCCACCCGACGCGTGACCGCGGCGCGGACCGCGTCCTCGGCGGCGACGAGGATCAGCCGGCGCCGCGCGCGCGTGACGGCTGTGTAGAGCAGCTCGCGCGTGAGGATCCGCGAGGAGGCATCGCCCACCACGACAGCTGTGACGTCGAACTGGGAGCCCTGGCTCTTGTGGATCGTCATCGCGTACACGGTCTCCACCGACGCCAGGCGGGAGGTTGCCAGCGTGACGCGCTCGCCGTTACGCTCGAACGCGGCGGCCAGGCGCTCTGGACCACTGGCCACGACTACCCCGGTGTCGCCGTTGTAGAGCCGCAGCTGAAAGTCGTTGTGGGTGATCAGCAGGGGGCGGCCCGCGTAGTCGGCCGCGTCGGGGTCGAAGCCCGGCACCGCCTGCGCCAGCCAGCGCTCGATCGCGGCGGTCCAGACCGCGATCCCGTGGGGTCCGTGGCGCTGCGCGCAGAGCAGCCGAAACGATCCGAGCGCGGCAAGTGCGCTGCCGGCGTCGCCCGTTCGCGCCGCCTCGATCATCACCCGTCCCGACCGCACCGCGACGTCACGCAGCGGCGCCAGCGCGGAGCTCGACAGCGCCTCGCCTGCAGCACCCCCGCTGCCGGCCGGTCGCTGGATCCACGTCACTTCAGCACCCGCCTCACGCAGCGCCACCAGCACTGCATCCGGGTCACCCGCGCGGATCGCGCTTGCCACCCCCGCGATGCCCGCGCCGAAGCGGTGGACGCGATCGAGGACGACGATCCCGTCGCCAAAGGCTCCAGAGCCGGCAATCGGCTCGGCGTCCAGTTCGCACGACAGCGCGCGCGCGAGGATGCTTCGCGTCGGGTGGCTGATCCGCGGCGAGACAGTCGCCGGCCCGACAATGTCGCGCAGCACCGCTCCGGCCTCGATCGCGGGGAGCTGCTCGTGATCTCCGACGAGCACGAGGCGTGCGTCGGGGCGCACGGCCTCCAGCAGCCGCGCCATCAGCGATAGCGAGACCATCGAGCTCTCGTCGACGATCACCGCGTCGTGCGGCAGGCGGTTGGAGCGGTCGTGGCGGAAGCGGCTGTGGCTTCCCGGGCGGTAGGCGAGCAGCCGGTGGATGGTGCTCGCGCGCAGCGCCAGCAGCGATGCGCGGACATCCTCCTCGACGCGCAGCGCGCGCGCCTCGTCGTGGACGGTCTGCTGCAGCCCCGCCGCCGCCTTCCCGGTCGGCGCCGCCAGCGCGACCAGCGGCGGCGGTTCGCCGGCGGCGAGCGCCTGCTCGCAGATCAGCGCGACGATCCGCGCGACGGTCGTCGTCTTGCCGGTCCCGGGTCCGCCTGCCAGCACCGCCAGGCGGCGCAGCACGGCGCACGCCGCCGCCACGCGCTGGAGCTGGTCATCGTCGCCCGAGAACAGCCGCGCAATGCCGTCGCCCAGCAAGGCGACGTCGACGCGGCGCAGCGGGGCGCAGCCGAGCGACAGCAGCTCGAACGCCACCATCCGCTCCTCTCGCCAATAACGGTCCAGGTACAGGCGCGCGCCGACAAGCCGCAGCGGGCTGACGGTGCCGCCCGCCGGCTCGCTGCCGTCGCCGTCGGCGACCAGCTCGCGGCAGGCCGCCACACGGGCGACCCACCGTTGCACCGCCGGCCAGGGCAGAGCCGACAGGTCAAGGTCTTCGCTGGACTGCGCAATCGCCGTCTGCGCGACCGAGGACAGGTCCACGAACACGTGACCGAGGCGCGGCGCGCGCACCGCCAGTGCCGCCGCGAGCAGCACGTGCGGATCCTCGCCGGCGCCCGCCAGCCCGGCCAGCCGCAGCGCCACGTGCACGTCGGCCGCCGAGAGCACGCCGGCCGCATTGAATTCCCGCAGCGGCGACGGCGCGCGGCGCGCCAGGCTCGGCAAGAACGGGTCGCCAACCGCGAACGCGCTCACGTCGAGCTCCCGCCGGCGCCGTCGAGCACGTCGCTTAGCGCGGCGACCATATCGCCCGGGGGATACCAGGAGAACACGCCGAGGCGAGCGCCCCCGATCACGGGTGCCCGCACGCCCAGCATCCCGCGAAGGAATAGGTAGTGAACGCCCGCCAGGTCGTGCTCCGGTTCGTAACCGGGCAGGCGCCAGCGCAGATATCGGTGAAGCGCGGCTGCGTAGAGCAGGGCCTGCAGCGCGTAGTGCGAGCGAAGCATCTCGCCGGCGAGCGCCGCCGGGCGGTAGTGCCAGGCGCTTAGCTCCTCCTGCGGCGCCGCGAGCCTGTTGGTCTTGTAGTCGACGATCGCGAAACGTGGCCGCCGCGCGGCGCCGTCCGGCGTGCGTAGCACGAGGTCGATGCTGCCGGTCAGGTAGCCGCGCACGCTCCCGCGTAGCAGCGGGTCCTGTAGGCGCTGCGCGTATCCGGCCAGCGGATCGGCTGGGTCAAGCCGCTCGCGCAGCAGCGCCGCGATCGCGCCGAGCGCCACGGTCCCGCTGGCGTCGTCGCCGCCGGCCAGCGGGAGCTCGAACTCGAGCTCATCGAGCCGGTCCTCGCGCGGCAGCGTGCGCAGCGCCGTGGCGTCAAGCTCGGCACCCAGCGGCGTCTCGATCGCCGTCGCCAGCCCGCTCGCCAGCAACTCACGCTCGCTCGCGTCGATCCGGCTGAGCGCACCCGCGGCCGCCAGCTCGCCGTTCAGCTCCCTGCGCAGATCGGCGCCGTCGAATTCGATCGCCGCCAGCACGCGGTGCACGAGCGTGCCGATCCCTGTGCCGGCGGGCATCTGTGCGAGCGGCAGCGCCAGTCCGCGCAGCGCCTGCAGCTCGGCGCGCTCCACAGGATCGGTCCGCTCCTCGCCGGCTGATCCTGTGGGCGCACGCGTTTGCTCCGCGGGCTCGTCGACCAGGACGGTCTCCTCCGGCTCACTGCCGACCCAGGCGTCATGGGCACCGGCGGTGATGTCGCTATAGGAGGTGCGCCGCCAGCGCGCGTCCAGCCGGCGTGTCAGGCGCGCTGTCGCGAGCTCGTGACCAGGCGTCGGCGCGCTGCCCCAGCTCACCGGCGTTCCCAGGCGAGACCACTCGACGCTGATCGCCCCCGCGGCACGCGCGCCGAGCGCCTGGAAGCGCGCGAAGGCGTCGCCGTCGGTCGGCACCGACGTACCGTTCTCGCGCACGTGGCCGGCTGGACCCTGGTCGAACACGAGCCGCCCGAGCGGCGAGTTGCGGCTGCTGTAGGAGCCCGCCCACCAGATCACCGCCTGGTGCCTTGCTCGCGTCAGCGCCACGTAGGCGAGCCGCAGATCCTCGCCGCGCTCCTCGCGGACGTGCAGCTGGCGATGATCCTGAAACTCACGCCCCTGCATGCCGACGTCGATCGCGCGCCTGCCGCTGGCGGCGTCGTGGAAGAACACCGGGCGCGGATCGTCGAGCATCCAGCGTGGCTCCCACAGGAACGGGCAGTAGACGATCGGGAACTCGAGCCCCTTGCTGCGGTGGATCGTCAATACCTGCACCGCATCGGCATCGGACTCGAGCCGGCGCGTCAGCTCGTCCCTGTCGCCCTCGATCGCCGCGGCTGCTATGCGCTGGCGCAGCCAGGCCGTCAGCGCAGCTGTGCCGAGCTGCTCGCTGCTGGCGGCCGCGTGCAGCAGCTCCGCGACGTGACGCAGGTCGGTCAGCCGGCGCTCCCCGTCGGTGACCCGCAAAAGTCGTGCCGGCAGGCGCTCGCCGAGCGTGATCGCCTCGGTCAGCGCCGCCATCCCGAGCTGGCGCAGCAGCGCCGCCCACGCGTGCAGCTGCTGGTGCAGATGCTCGAGCTCGTCCTCTCCCGCGCACGCCAGGCGCTCGGCGTTCCAGCCGACCAGCGGCGTCAGCGCGGCGGCTCGCGCGCGCGGCGGCGAGGCCGGCTGCTGGAGCGCTCCCAGAAAGGTCAGCCAGTCGCGCGCGGCGGACGTGCCGAACACGCTGCCGGCGCCGTTGATCACCGCCGGCACAGCAGCAGCGACGAGCTCCTGCTGGACCAGTGCGGCATTGCGGTGCGACTGCACAAGCACGGCAACGTGGCCTGGCCGTACCGGCTCGCGGCGCTCGGGCGCGTCCTCTGCGGCGGGGCGGCCGACCATGCCGTCGCTTGACAGCAACGCCACGACGTCGGCCGCAAGGTCCTTGGCGATGTGTGCTCGCGCTGACGGGGCGGAGGCGAAGTCGGCCGCGGTCAGCTCGATCGATGCCTGCGAGCGGTCCACGATCCGGATCCGCAGTGGTGCCGGGCAGGGCGCGCCCTGCAGCCGCGAATCCTGATGCGCGGGACACGCGCGAACAGTCCTGTAAGCGATCCCAGGGTGCCCGAGCCTGGCGCCGCCGAGCAGCGCGTCGAAGGCGGTGATCAGCGTCTGATCGCTGCGCCAGTTGACCTGCAGCGTGGCGCGCCGACTCGCGGCGCCGGCCGCCGACAGGTAGGCGTGAACGTCGGCGCCGCGGAACGCGTAGATCGCCTGCTTGGGGTCGGCGATCAGCACGAGCGCGATCTCGCCGGCGCCGAACGCGCGCTGCACGATCTCCCACTGCACCGGATCGGTGTCCTGGAACTCATCGATCAAGACCACTCGGTAGCGCGCCCGCAGGCGCGCTACGGCGAGTTCGCCGTGGGGCCCGTTCAGCGTGTCGCGCAGGCGCGTCAGCAGATCGTCGTAGGTCACCAGACCGGCGGTCCGCTTGCGTGCTTCGAGCTCGACGCGGGCAGCCTGCGCCAGCCGCGCGCGCATCGCCGCGACGCTGCCATGCGGCGCCTGCAGCGGATGGATCACGGCGGTCGGGTGCGCGATCGCGATTCGCGCGATCAGCCCCGCATGGGCGCGGTCGAAAGGCGCGCCCTGCGCCTCCCAGAAGCGCCTGATGTAGAGGTCGTCGATCACCTCGTCGACCAGGTCGTCGATGTTCTCGGCGAAGCTCACATCGGGCTCGAGGTCGCCGAGCGTCCCCAGTTCGCTCAGCACCTCCTGGCAGAACGAATGCGTGGTCGCGATCGTGGCCGCATCGAAGTCCGCGATCGCGATCGCGAGACGCTCGCGGCGCACCTGAACGGTCTGCGGCACGCCGCTCGCAAGCAGCGCGCTGACCTCGTCCATGGCGCTCGGCGTGCCGGCGAGCGTCCGCGCGAGCGCCCGCTCGGTACGCACCAGCCGCTCGCGCACGCGCTCGCGCAGCTCGCCGGTGGCCATCCGTGTGAAAGTCACCAGCAACAGCTGCTCCAGTGGCGTGCCAGAGGCGATGAAGCGCGTCGCCAGTGCCGCGATCGTGAATGTCTTGCCGGTGCCGGCGCTCGCCTCCAGCACCGTCACGCCCGCCGGCAGCGGTCCCGTCAGCTCGAACGGCTCGTCGCGCGGCGGCTCGTGGCTCATCGCCGCTGCATCGTCTCGTAGCTCACCGTTGCTCGACCGTCTCGCTCGCCAGCAACGGCGCCCATAGGCGCCTGGCGAGACGGGCAAAGCGTGATCGCTCGGTGCCCTCCCAGCCGTTGCCCTGCTCGCCATCCCGCGGTGCGAACGACATCAGCTCGGCGAGCGAGATCTCGCCGCCGAAGACGAGCCGGTGCTCCTGGTCGCGGTCCTCACCATGGGTCCCGAATCCCGACTTCCACGCCGCCGCCGCGGCGGCGAGGGCGCCGGCCGGCGAGCCGCTGGCGGCGGCCTGCGCGTAGGCGGCGGCGGTCAGGCCGGGGAGCGGCAGCGGTTCGCGCATTCCCCGCGTGCGCAGATCGACGAGCTCGGCAAGCAGCGACCGGGCGCGCGCACGGCGTCCGGCAGCGTCCGCGCCGAGCGGTCTGATCTGCGCGATCGAGACCTCGCCGGGCTTCGATCCACCACCCGGGCCTGAGCCTCCAGCTGAGCCTGAGCCTGACCCTCCGATTGAGCCTGACCGCGAAGCGGCCGCGCAGCGCCCGATCGTCACCGCGCCGAACGGCGCCTCTGGATGCGCTGCGGTGAGCGCCAGCAGGCGAACCCACGCCGAGAGGCGGTGGCGCGCGTTCAACCGAGAGTAGGTGGCGGTCAGCAACACGTTGCCGTAGACACCGGCGACGGTGCCGGTCAGCAATCGAGCCCCGGCGTGCGCAACCACGGTCTCAACCGAGCGCGCGGGCGCGTTCTCGGCGTACGCTCGTGCATACGCGTGGATTGACGCGACGGCGGGCCAGACGTCGTTGATCACCACCGCCCGCCCGAGCTCGCCGGGCGGCAGCGTTCCGCGCGCGATCTCGGCGAGCAGCGCCGCTCTGGGCTCGAGTCCGGCGAGCAGCTCGTCCAGCAGGCGCTGGCCGACGCCCCAGCGACCGAGCGCGTCGAGCTCGACCGGAAGCGCGTCCCGCACGTCGTCGTCGCGCTCGACGATCGAGATCCCGAGTCGCTGGCGCAGAAAAGCGAGCACTGGCCGCTGCGCGAACTGCACGAGATCGCTGAGCGCCAGCACGCTCTCGCCCGCATCCGGCAGCGGCGCCACCAGCATCGCCGCCGGAGCGCTGCGAGCCCCGCGCAGCGCCTGTGCGCCCTCCAGCGCGACCGGATCGAAGCTCCAGGGCTCGCCCGGCAACAGAGCGCCACGCACGAAGTTGCGCTGGTCGAATGCCTGCAGTGGATGGCGCGTGAGTACGCGTTCGCGGGCACCGCCGCCGCCGCCACAGCGCGCGGTTGCGTCCACCACGTCCAGCAGTTCGCCGATCACGACCGCCGGCGGGCGCGGCGCGTTGGTGCGCTCGTCGTTGCCGGCGTAGGTGGCGATCAGCGTCTGCCGCGCCGCGAGTAGCGCATCGAGCAGCATCTGGCGGTCCTCGGCGCGGGGATCGCGGTCGCCGATGTGGGGATCGGCCAGCAGGATGTCGTCGCCGTTGCGTGGAGCGCGTCGCGGGAATGCGCCGTCGTCGAGTCCCAGCAGGCACACGATACGGTGCGGCACGGAGCGCATCGGCACCAGCGTGCAGATCGTCAGATGGCCGGTGCGGAAGTTCGCCCGCGTCGGCCTGCCCGCGAGCCGTTGACCCAGCAGCGTGCGCAGTTCGTCGAGCGCGAGCTCGGTCGAGGCGGCCGCGCCGGCCGCCTCGGACACGAGCGCTTGCAACAGTCCTCGCAGCTCGAGTCGCTGCCACATATCGTGCTCAGCGCATGCGGTCAGCCCATCCGCGGCGGCGCTTATCGCCTCGGCCCAGCGCTCGACGGATCGCGGCCCGGCGAGCTCCTGTAGCGCCTGCGCGACGCGGTCGATCAGCTCCGCGAAGCGCCCGGCGAGGTCGATCGCATCGCTGCCGACATCGTCGATCGGGAGCACCTGCTCGAACAGCCTCCCGCCCGATTCGTCTAACGCCACGCCCAGCAGGATCCGGTTCAGGCCGGCCTGCCAGGTGCCGGCCGGCACGCGCTCCAGCCGGTAGGACTTCCGGTGCGAACCGTCGAGTCCCCAGTGAATCCCGCTCGCGAGGATCCAGTCGCGGATCTGCGCGAGGTCATCGTCGCCGAATCCGAAGCGCCGCCGAACGGGGTCGGTGTCGATCAGATCGAGCAGCTGCGACGCGGTCACGCGTGAGTCCGCCAGCTCGATCAGGCGCGCGAGCACGCCGAGCACCGGGTTGGTGGAGCGCACCGATCGGTCCGCTAGACGCACCCGCAGGTCGACGCGCTGAGCGTCTGCGGATGTCGTCCGGGACACCTCACTGTCGCTGCGATGGGCCGCCCCGAGGGTGGCGCTCAGCAGTGGTGCGAAAGTCTCGATGTCGGGGCACATGACGATCACGTCCCGCGGCTCGAGCGTCGGGTCCTCGGCCAGCGCATGCAGGATCGACTGATGCAGCGTCTCGACCTGGCGCGGGCGGCCGTGGCAGGCGTGGATCTGCACGCTCCTGTCGTCGTCGCGTAGCTCTAGGCGCGTATCGGGCGCACCCGGGAGCGGCGATCCGGGGGGCGCACGGTTGGCGCGCACGTCAGCCTGGATCCGCGCCAGCAGCGTGTCGGCAGGCTCCGCCTGCAGTGCGTAGTGACGGCTGCTCAACATTCCGATCCCGGAGCCCGCGCCCGCCCCCGCCCCCGCCTCCGCGGCCGCGCCGATGCCGGCGCTCAGAACGAGCTGCAGCTCGCGCGAGTCACGCCCCCACGACGCGAGCAGGCCGTTACTGACCAGCCGCACCGATTTGTCCCGCACGCGGGGGAGGTTCGGCTGATGCCCGGCGCCGGCGGTGCTGAGGCGATCCCATAGCGCGGACGACGGATGCAGGATGAACAGGTTCACGTCGCGGTGCTCAGCCAGCGCACACAGAACTTGGAGATGGCTTGGGGGCAGCCGCGTGAGGCCGAACAGCGCGATCCGCGCGGGCAGGCGCACCAGCTCCGGCCGCTCGCGCAGGCGCACGCAAGCCTCGTCGAGGCGCTCGGCGAAGCTCGGCGTCCCGATCGCCCTTCGCAGGCGCCGCCACAGCTCCGCCTGCCAGGCGTTGGCGTCGGGCAGCCGGCGCCCGGATCCGTCGCTGAGCTCGCCTCGCGCCCACGCCCGCAGCATCGCGGGTCGCCAGGTCGCGTAGTGGTCGTAGAGCTCGGCAACTCGGTGCACGCGGGCGAGCTTGCGCTCGTGCACCGCGACCTGGCGGGCCGCGCCTCCGGGGCCGCGACGCGCCGTCAGGGGGGCGATCCACGACTCGGTAAGGCATGCGTCGACGACACCGACGAGCGGCCAGATCAATCGCTCCGAATGCCACGGGTCATCGGCGGGCTCGACGCCGAAGGCGGCCCCAATCGCGCTCGCGATCAGCCTGCCCGGAAACGGGAACTCGATGTTGGCGCAGACGCCGTCGGCGCGGCCGGGACGCGCGCCGAGTGCAGCCGACAGCCGCTGCGTCAGCCAGCGCTCCATTCCACGTGTCGGGACCGCCACGATTTCGGACGTGAACGCATCACCGTCGGGCCGGCTGAGGATCGCCGCCAGGGCATCCGCCAGGGCGTCCGCGCGTTCGGATCGGTGGATGTGGAGCACGTACGTGATTGTCGGATCGGAGACTGTCGCTTCGGCGCGACACTCGAGGCGCGCGACCAATCGTGACGATATTCCGCCTGGTCAGATCGCGGTTTGCTCGCAGGCGGGCTCATAATGGGCAGAGCCACGACTAGGCCCGCAAATTGATCGACTTCCAGACACTGTTCGAAGAAGCTCCGAACGGCATGGCGGTCGTCTCCTGTGACGGCCGCTGGATGCGCGTCAACCGCGCGCTGTGCGAGCTGGTCGGCTGCCGCGAGAATGAGTTGCTCACGCGCGAGCACGCGGCCTCCCTGCACGCGTGCGACCTCGTCGGTGGCCCGCAGCGGCTGCGCCGGCTCGCCGCAGGCGAGATCGGCAATCCCGTGCTGGAGTTCCGTCATCTGCGCCGCGACGCCAGCGCCGTGTGGATGCGGGTCTCCGCGATCCTGCTGCGCGATCACGGCGCTAACCCGCTGCACGTCGTCCTGCAGACCGAGGACATCACGCAGGCGAAGGAGCTCGAGGCGGAGCTTGCTCGCGAGCGGCGGCGGCTGGAGGAGTCCCAGGAGGCGGGCAGGATCGGCAGCTGGGAGCTAGATCTCGAAACGGGCGCACAGCGCTGGTCGGGCGAGCAGTTCACGATCTACGGCGTCGACCCCGGCGGTCGCGCTCCGGGGCTCGAGGCGCTGCTGGCGCTGATCCATCCCGACGACCGCCAGTCGGTGCTCGAGTCGATGCGGGCAAACATGGAGTCGGGCGCGACCTTCACCGACGAGTATCGTGTCATGCACCCCACGCTGGGGACGCGCACGCTGGTCGTGCGCGGCCGTTACCTTCCGCGTGACCCTCATGGCGCGCGGCACGCCCGTCTTGCCGGGACCACGCTCGACGTTACCGCGGAGCGGGAGGCGGAGGCGGCGCGCTGGGATCTCGCCGAGCAGCTGCGGTTGCTCGCGACGATCGTGACGCAGAGCGACGACGCGATCGTCGTTGGCTCGCCTGACGGGCTGATCACGCAGTGGAACGACGGGGCTGTGCGGATCTACGGATACACGGCCGAGGAGGCGATCGGACAGCCGGTCTCGTTCCTGACTCCCGCCGGCCGCGAGGACCGCTACGGGGAGCTCATGCGCCGCGCGCTGGCCGGCAGATCGACGCGGCTCGCCACGCAGCATCAGTGCAAAGACGGCGCGATCATCCATGTCTCGCTGACGTTCGCGCCGATCGTTGGCCCCGAGGCCGTCACGCTCGGCGTGTCGTCTGTGGCGCGCGACATCACCGCCGAGACGCAGGCGCAGGAAGCGCTGCGCAACCGGGAGCGCCAGCTCTACGATGCGCAGGCGCTCGCGCACGTCGGCTCGTGGGAGCGGGAGCTGACATCTGAGCGGGCGATCCTCAGCGCCGAGCTGCGGCGGATCCTAGGGCGGCCGTTCGGGTTCTCGCCGACCGAGGAAGAGTTCCTGGGATGCGTTCACGTCGACGACCAACCGAATGTTCGTCAGGCCTTCCGTGAGGCGCAAGCGGGGTTCGCCGGCGACTACGAGTACCGGATCGTGCGCCCCGACGGCGAGATCCGCTACCTGCACCAGCTCAGCAACCCGCGGCGGGATGGCGAGGGCAACGTCACGCTTCTGTTCGCGGCGATCCAGGACATCACCGAGCGCAAGCAATACGAGGCCGAGCTGCAGCGCCTCGCCACCCACGACGAGCTCACGGGACTCCCGAACCGCCGCACGTTCGACGAGCGGATCGCCGGCGAGATCGGGCGGGCCAAGCGCCACGGCCACGGGTTGAGCCTGGCGCTGATGGATGTCGACCACTTCAAGCGGATCAACGATACGCTCGGCCACCCGGTCGGCGACCGGGTGCTCGCGCAAGTCGCCCAGGCGCTGCGCGCGATGGTCCGTGAGCACGAGCTGATCGCGAGGGTGGGCGGCGAGGAGTTCGCTTGGATCCTCCCCGAGGCGGACGCGACGGGGGCGCTCGCGGCTGTCAGGCGAGGCCTTGCAGCGGTCGCCGCCAATCCGGACGGCAGAGTCCCGCAACTGACGCTTTCCGGCGGGATCTGCGAGCTCGGCGACGGCATGGACGCGACCGAGCTGTACCGCCGGGCCGACAGCGCGCTGCTGGCCGCCAAGCAAGCGGGCCGCGACCGGGTGCTCGTCTACGACGACGCTTGCGAGCTTCCGCCCGGACGATCATCTACGCTCTGGAGGCGATGAGCGACGACTGGCGACTGCGCATCGAACTGGCCGACGGCAAGCAGGCCGCCGAGCTCTCCGACCGGCTTCAAAGCGGCGAGCTCGAGCATCAGCTCGACGAGGGGTTCGCCGACCGCGTGATCGTGTCACGCGACGGGGTGGAGGTGTTCGCCTACGGCGGCTCGCGCGAGCAGGTGCGGCGTGCCGCCGACGCGATCAACGACCTCGCCGCGCAGCACGGCTGGCAGATCGACGAGCAGCTCGCGCGCTGGCATCCCGTTGCCGAGGAGTGGGAGGATCCCGACGCGCCACTGCCCGAGGGCGCCGCCGGGCTGCAGGTCGAGCGTGCCCAGCTGATCGAAAGCGAGCGGGAGGAGTCGGCGGCCGCGGGCTACCCCGAGTGGGAAGTCCGGATCGAGTGCGATTCGCACCACGACACGGTCAAGCTTGCCGACAAGCTCAAGGACGAGGGGATCCCGAGCGTGCGCCGCTGGCGCTACCTGCTTGTCGGCGCCATCGACGAGGCCGGTGCGCAGGCGCTGGCCGCGCGCCTGCGCGCGGAATGCCCGCCGGACTTCAAGCTCACGGTGGAGGAGAGCGGCGCCGCCGTCGAGGCGACGCGGCCGTTCAATCCATTCGCGGTGCTTGGCGGCCTCGTCGGCTGAGCGCCTCAGGGGTTGAAAACGATCTTCCCATTGATGTTGCCGTCCAGCATCGCCTGAAAGCCCTCGCGAGCGTCGGCGAGCGGCAGCGTTCGGTCGATCACCGGGCGAACGCCCTTGTCGACGCAGAAACGCGCAAGCCGGTTCAGCTCCTCGCGGGTCCCCATCGCCGAGCCGAGCACGGCGAGCTGGAAGAAGAACATCCGGGCCAGCTCGGCTGACGGCGCGTCGCCGGTGGTCGCACCCGAGACCACGATGCTGCCGCCGGGCTTCAGCGACCGCAGCGAGTGCGCCCAGGTCGCTTGGCCGGTGGTCTCCATGACCGAGTCGACCCGCTCCGGCAGCCGCTCGCCCGGCTCGAACACGGCGCTGGCACCGAGCTCAAGCGCCCTCGCGCGCTTCTCCTCGGAGCGGCCGGTGACCCATACACGGATGCCGGCGCAGCTCGCGATCACCGTCAGCGCGGTCGCGACGCCGCCGGTCGCGCCCTGCACCAGGACAGTCTGGCCGGGGGTCAGCTGGGCGCGCGTGAACAGCATCCGGTAGGCGGTCAGCCATGCTGTGGGCAGGCAGGCTGCCTCCTCGAAGCTCAACTCCGGCGGCTTCGCGACGACATTCCGGCGCGGGACGATCAGTCGCTCGGCGAACGTGCCCTGGTGCTTCTCGGACAGCAGCGTGCGCTGCGGGTCCAGCGTGTCGTCGCCCTGCCAGTGCTGATCGGCGATCACCGCGTGCACGACCACCTCGTTACCCTGCTCGTCGATGCCGGCAGCGTCGCTGCCGAGGATCATCGGCAGCAGCGATGCCTTCAGCCCCACCCCGCGCAAGGACCAGAGGTCGTGGTGATTGAGCGCCGCGGCTCTGACGGTCACGGTCGTCCAGCCCGTGGGTGGTTCCGGTTCCGGGCGCTCACCGATGATCAGCCCGCTGAGCGGGTCTTCGGGACGTATTTCGGCAGCATAGGCGGCGAGCATCGGAGCTAGGCCGATTCGATCGCTTTCTTGAGCTCGCCGGCGCGCGCGCCAGCGAGTTGCCCGCGCAGCACGCCGACCAGCGGCCCGCGGATCACGAGGCTCAGGGTGCGGCCAAAATCGACGTCGATGCGGTACGTGGCGCGCGTGCGCTGCTCGTCGAGCTGCTCGAGCTCCCATGCACCTTCGACCGATTTCATGTCGCCCTCCTCCTGCGCCCAGCTCAGACGCTCGGGACCGTCGTACTTGAAGCGGATGACCGACTTCAGCGTGCGAACCTTCGCGTCGTTCAGGGCTTCGCAGAGGGTCGCGCGTCCCTCGCCGTCGCGCTCGAGCGCCCGCATCCCCTTGAGCCCGTCCTGCCACTGCGGCGCGCGCTCGACGTCCGCCACCAGCGCCCACACCTCGTCGAGCGGCGCGGCGATCACAGCAGTCGAATCACCCTGCAGGTTTCCCATCTCTAGTAACCCTCCTCGATGTTGCCGGGGAAAGCATAGGCGCAGACGTCGGGCGCTGTCGGCAGCGGCAGCCTCAAGGCATCTCAGTCGATCCGCCGATCACTAACCACTAAAATTCGTCCCCTTATGAAACAGCTGCATGCGACCGCGAGCGCGACCACGCGGGCCTCGCTGGAGCAGTGCTTCGAGTTGCTGTCCACGATCGAGGAATATCCGCGCTGGTACCCCGGCGGCGTCCTGTCCGCCCAGTCGCTCGAGCATGACGCCGATGGCCTGCCGACGAAGGCCCACGCGATCCTCCATCTTGGGCAGGGCCCGCTGATCAAGCAGTTTCCGCTGCACCTGTCCGTCATCATCGAGCGTCTCGCCACGATCGAGTTGCGGCGGATGCCCGAGCACCCGCGCGACGACGAGCAGCTGAGCGTCTTCTGGCGCCTGAGCGAAGTCGCTCGGACGCGCCGCATCGATGTCGAGCTGCGCGCGCATCTGGCAGTGCCGCGGTTCCTCCCGATCGGCGGCATGGCCGAGTCGCTCGCGAGGAACTTCGTCGATGCTGCCGTCGGCGCGCTGAGCTGAGGACTCACAACAAAGACGCGGACCGGGAGCGCTGTCAGCGGGCCAGGAGCGCTGTCAGCGGGCCAGGAGCGCTGTCAGGCTACCGCGCGCGGACGGCGGGGCTGCAGTCCCATCGCCTCGGCCACCAGTTCGTAGGAGCGGCGCCGAGCGGCGTGGTCAAAAGTGATTGTGACGACGATCAGCTCCTCGGCTCCGTACTCGTCCGCGAGCGCCTGGAGCCCGTCACGGACCGTTGCCGGTGACCCGATGATGCCGCGGCGTCGCGGCAGCGGACCGGATGCGGGGAGGTGCTCGGAGCGCAGGAACTCGAGTGCCTTATCCGGCGCGGGCACGGGGATCAGCTGTCCTCGATGCAGCAGCCGCAGCGTCATCCGGCTGCTCGCCGCAAGGTACTGGGCGTGCTCGTCGGTGTCTGCGCACACGACCCAGGCGGCGACCGCCGTGGCCGGCTGCAGGTCGTCTCGATGCTCGGCATAGCGCCGCCGGTAAAGGCCCGCGATCTCGGCCCCGGACTGGTTGATGAAGTCCGCAAACGCGTACGGTAGCGCCAGTTGTGCGGCCCAGATCGCGCTTTGCGCAGAGGAGCCGAGAAGCCAGGGCTCGGGTACGAACGGACGCCCAGGCAGGGTTGCGGCGAGCCGCGCAAATGGGTGCTGATCGGGCAGCGCGTCATCGAAGTAGGCAAGCAACTCGGACAGCTGCTGGGGGAAGTCGTCGGGCGCCCCCTGCCTTCGATCCCGTTGCAGCGCGAACGTGGTCAACTGGTCGGTACCGGCCGCTCGCCCCAGGCCGATGTCGATCCGCGACGGATACAGTGCCGCCAGGGCGCTGAACGTCTCGGCGACCTTGAACGGGCTGTAGTGCGGGAGCATCACGCCGCCGCTGCCGACGCGGATCCGCTCGGTGCTTGCCGCGATCGCCCCGATCAGCGCTTCCGGGCTTGCGCCCGCCAGCATCGGGGTGCCGTGGTGCTCGGCAACCCAGTACCGGTGGTAGCCGAGCGCTTCGGCCAGCTGCGCGAGGTCGACCGTGTTACGGAGCGCGTCGGCGCCGGTCGATCCCTCTGGCACGGGCGACTGGTCGAGTACGGACAGACGCATCGTAGAGATGGTACGGAGCGCCCGCGGGATGGCGTCCCCACCAGCAACACCACCACCGTCGCGCCGGCCGGACCGATCCCTGCCGCAAACTCCCTAAACCCCCCAGGTGTCTGGTTGATTGGCGCCGGATCTGGAAAGTATCCGCTTGAGCGGTAAGCCTATGTACGTGATTGCGACCACACAGCGACTGCAACGCGCGCTGTTGGGCGCACCGCGGGTGGTTTGTGTGGACGCGCGGCCGATCGATCGGGGTATAGCATGAGCTTCGCACTGGCGCGTACCGAAGCGGCGTCCTTGACGCCGCTGGAGCGCCTGGAAGCTTTGTGCGATCACGATACGCTCGACGTGATCCGCTCCGAGGTCGTCTCGGCACGGATGGGCGACAAGGCCAGGCCCGGCGACGGCGTCGTCGGCGGCTGTGGACTGATCGGTGCAAGGCCCGTCTTCTGCTACGCGCAGGATGCCTCCTACGCCGGCGGCTCACTCGGCGCCGCCCATGCCGAGACGATCCTGCGCGTGCTCGAGCTCGCCGGGCGCGCGCGCGCTCCGGTTGTCGGCTTCGTCTCCTCAGGCGGCGCGCGGATGCAGGAGGGTGTGGCCGGGCTCGGTGGCTACGGACGGGTGTTCCGCAGCACGGTGGCGCTGCAGGGCCAAGTGCCGCAGATCTCGATCATCACCGGCCTCTCCGCCGGCGGCGGGGCCTACGCGCCGGCGCTGACCGACTGGATCGTGATGACGCAAGACGCCAGCATGTTCCTGACCGGCCCGTCGGTCGTGCGCGAGGCGCTCGGCGAGAGCGTCGACGCGACCTCGCTCGGGGGACCGCGCGTGCACCTGCGCAACGGCGTCGCGCACTTCGTCGCAGCCACTGATATGGACGCCGCGAGGCTGGCGCGCGATCTACTCGGCTACCTGCCCAGCCACCGCGACCTGCCGGTTCCGCGTGTTGCGCCGCGAGCATCCGACGGTCGCGACCCGAGCGCCTGCGTGCCGGAGCAGTCGCGTCGCGTGTACGACGTGCGCGGCGTGATCAGCGCGATTGTCGACGGCGCTGAGCTGCTCGAGGTCTCGGCCGGCTGGGCGCGAAATCTTGTGACCGGGTTTGCACGGATCGAAGGGCACAGCGTCGGTGTGATCGCCAACCAGCCGCGCTACCTCGGCGGCGTGCTCGACGTCGCCAGCTCCCAGAAGGGCTCAGCCTTCGTGACCAAGTGCAACGCGTTCAGGATTCCGCTGCTGGTGCTGGTTGACACCCCCGGCTTCATGCCGGGGACGCGCCAGGAGGCAGGTGGCGTGATCCGCTTCGGCGCGACGCTCGTCCAGGCTTTCTCGCAGGCCACCGTGCCGCGCGTCACGGTTGTGCTGCGCAAAGCGTTCGGCGGCGCTTTCATCACAATGAACTCCAAGGAGCTGGGTGCCGACTACGTGTTCGCCTGGCCGCAGTCGCAGATCGGCGTGATGGGCTCGAGGCCCGCAGTCGGGATCATCCACCGGCGCGAGCTCGCTGCCGCCGCCGATCCAGAAGTGACACGTGACCGGCTCGCGAGGCGTTATGCGAATACGCACCTGCGACCGCAGGTTGCGGCAGCTGCCGGCCACGTGGACGAGCTGATCATGCCGACGCAGACACGCCGCCGCGTGGCCTGGGCGCTGCGTGCGCTGCGTGACGCCGCTTGAGCCGGCTCGGCCACGGCGGCTGCGAGCCGCTGCGGTTGAAGATGACTTACGGGAATAGCTGCCGCTCCAGTCCGTCGTCCGTGAAGCCGCGCAACTACATGACCGATACCGGGAGGTAGAAACGGGATGCCTGAAACCGTCAACCTGACGGGTGAGATCGTCGCTGCGATCGATGGAGCCGCCCTGCGCGGCACCCCGCTCGCGCTCGCGTTCGTTCGCGACGACGGCAGCCCGTCGGTCTCGTTTCGCGGTAGCACCTACGTGTACAGCCGCACCCAGCTCGCGCTTTGGGTGCGCAAGCGCGACGAGGGCCTGGCGACGGCGGTCGTCCAGCGACCGCGCGTGTCGCTCGTGTTCTTCGAATTCGGCGGTCCCGGAGCTAGCTACCTCGCGATCGAGGGTCGTGCGCGCTTGGCGCCCGAGCTCAACGACGAGGTTTACGGCGCGATGATCGGGCCGGAGCGTCAGCAGGACGCGCACCAGCGGGGCATCGCGCTGATCGTCGACGTTGACAGCGTCAGCGGCTCGGGCAAGAACGGGTTCTTCCAGCAGGCGCGCGACTGATCGCTGCCCGCGTCAGGCGGACCGTCTTCACCGGTGCGCTTCCTCGGGGGCTGATCGGTCTGCGGTTTGCGGTTTGCGACTGCGGTCCGCGGTCCGCGGTCCGCGGTCCGGCATCTCTTAGCGCATTCCTACACGGCTCTGACGATCGCGGGACAGATTGTGTTGAAACCAACAATGGAGGTTCCAACGAACGTGACGAACAAGCTCACAAGAGCGCTCGCGACGTGCGCGGTGCTGGGCGCCATAGCCGGCGGCGGCGCTGCACTTGCGAGTGCAGCGACGTCGAGCAGCACGACGACATCAACGCCGACAGCGAGGACCACGACCACCTCGACCATCCCGATGCCGTCCTACGGCCGCGCGCCGGGAGGGTCGGCTCCCGGCGGCGCGTTCAACGAGGTCTCCTCGTCCTCGTCCTCGGGCACGTCCTCGGGCACGCATCACTGCCCGGGCATGGGGAGGAGGGGGTCAGGCACGGGCGCCAGCACGCCGCCCGGCCCGAGCCAGAGCCCGAACGCATAGCGGCGATCCGCTCCCCGCCGGCCGGCCGCTCTCGCCGGCGGGGAGCGAGGCCGTTACCGTTCCCGGATCGCCGCCTGGTGCGCGACTTCGGCCGGCGGGATTTGCGCCACCTCCGTCAGATACGGGTATGAGCGCATGCCCTCCTGCTGGAGCCGGTACTCGACGGCTGTGCGCAGCACCCCTAGGCCATAGCCGACGCTGCGCCGGAAGTTGATCGATGACGCCTCGTCGTGGTACCGGGTCGGGCAGGACAGCTCACCGATGCGGGCGCCGGCCATCAGCGCCTGCACGATCACCTGGTTATCGAACACGAAGTCGTTGGAGTTCCGATCGAGCGGCAGCGCCTTCAGCAACTCGCGCCGGTAGGCACGGAGTCCGGTGTGGTACTCCGAGAGCTTCGCTCGCAGGACGAGGTTCTCGATCAGCGTCAACGCGCGGTTCGCAACGTACTTGTACCGTGGCATCCCACGCGCGACCGAGTTCTGGGCCAGGATCCTCGAGCCGAGCACGACGTCGTACTCGCCGTAGGCGATCATCGCCGCCATCGCCGGAACCAGCCGTGGCGAGTATTGATAATCCGGATGCACCATCACGATGATGTCAGCCCCCAGGTCCAGCGCCGACCGGTAGCACGTCTTCTGGTTGGCACCATAACCGAGGTTGCTGGCGTGGCGGACCGTAGTCAGGCCGAGCTCGGTGGCCGCGGCGATCGTGTTATCAGTGCTGGCGTCGTCGACGAGGATCATGTCATCGATGACGGCGTGGTCCAGTTCCTCAACAGTACGTCTGAGCGTCACCTCTGCGTTGTAAGCCGGGAGGACAACGGCGATCCGTTTGCCGTGCAACACCGGTCCGATAGTAGTGTCTGCTCTCGTATCGAGCCGCCGTGGCGGCTCGGCTAGACTCGCCGGTCGGGTGCGCGCCAGGATCACAGACACGGCAGCCGCTGGGCGTACATACGTCGGTGGCGTCGGTGGCGTCGATGGCGCGCCGCCGGAAGCTCGACCCCGCATGCCCGCCCCGTTCGCCTTGGACGCGCGGCGTGCGCGGTTCTCAGAGGCACTCGCGGTGCTCGCCTCGCCGGCGCTGCTGTACAAGCTGCTGGGGCTACAGGGGATGGCTCCGGCCGGGTTGCCCGATCCGAGCATGCACACGACGTTCATCCTCGACCCTGGCGCGATCTTCGCCCGCTACTCGGTGCTGTTCACGCCGACCTCGCGGTTGCGCGAGGCGGCGCGCGTTGGTTTTCTCGTGCCGGCGCGGCTGTCCTACCTGTTGTTCGGTGCGCTGCCTGGCTTCTACCTGCTCCGCTACCTGCTGGCGTTGATCGCCGTCGTTCCCGTCTATCTGCTGTTGAGGAAGCTGTACGGGAGGTGGGCGGGCTTCGTCGGGATCGCGATCGTGATCAGCAGCCCAGTGGTTGTGACCGCCTGGGGAACCGACTATCCGGACTCAGCGGCGGTCTCGTACCTTACGGGTGGGCTCGCGGCGCTAGCGCTGTCGCTCGAGGCTGGGAGCTGGCAGCGGGCCTGGCTGCTTATAGCCACGTGCCTGCTGACGTTGACGGTCTGGTCGCACGGCGTGTCGATCCCGCTGGCGATCGTGATGGTCGTCGTTTACGTGGCGGTGCGCGCGCGTCGCGAGCGGCAGGATCTGCTTGCGGATCTCGCCCTGATGGCGTCGTGCGGCGCCGCCGCGACGCTCCTGCTGGCGATCTGCTCGAAGTTGCTGCTCGGGCAGTTCAACTTCATCACGCCGACGCTGCGCTCCGCCAGCTATCTGTCGCAGCCGTCGCAGGAGGCGCTCTATCACTCGAGCAGCAATGCCTGGGCGCCGTATGACAACTACCTGCTGGTGCCGCCGGCGGTCGTGCTCGCGTTCATCGTCGTGTTCGCAAGGCGCTTACGTCGGCTGCCGACACCGGTGCTGTTCATCGGCGTCACCGGCGCCCTGGCGCTGATCGTGTTCGCATATCTGCAGTTTCTCGGCAGCCTGCAGGCGCTGGAGCAGCATTTCTTCTCCTCGACACTTTGGTCGACGGTGAACGTGCTGCTGGCGCTTGTCGTGGTCGAGATGGCACGGCCGATCGTCGCGTTCGGCCGGCGCCATGAGGGAGTCGCTCCCAGGCGGATCGCGGCCGCGATCCCCGGGTTGATCGTGCTCGCGGTCGCGATCGGGTACGAGATCGTCGACTTCACGCCGCACATGAGCTGGACCTGGCGTGGCCTCGCCGTCGCGGCCGCGGTCGTCGCTGTCGCCGCCATCTACCGCCTCTGCGTGGTGTGGATCCGGGACTCGGAGGCCGGCGTGCCGGCCGCGTTGCTCGCCGTCGGTGCGGTAACGCTGGTGCTCGGCGGCGTGCTGATGCTGACGGTCGCCCAGCCGTCGCCTCACGGGAACCTGCCGAACACCGTGTACGACCCGTATCCGTCGTACTCGACTGCGCTCGGGGGCAGCCAGACGCCGTACGTCGACAGTTACGCGGTGGACGCGCAGATTCCCGCGTTTGTCGGCGATCCGGCTTACCGGGGTGAGGTCCTGTTGCAATGGGAGCCGGCCGATCAGTTCTCGGAACTGCAGGGGCCGATGGGCATCTACCACAACGCTTTCACTTGGCTGTCATCAACCTTCCCGAAGCCGGGCCGCGCCGGGCTTCGGAAGATCGCACTCTGGCGGGTGGCGCAGGTCGTGATGATCAGCGTGACCGGTCAGGACTTCGGCACGGCGGTGGCCTCGCTCGCGCCTTTCATGCCGCGTGTGGTGCGGCGCGGGATCCTCAGCCACGGTACGTGGCACCTGCACGTCTGGCTGGTGGATCTCGAGCGCAACATGGTCGGCTCCGCGAACCCGCTGCCTGAGGGCGCCGAGTAGGCATCATGGGTGAATGAGCTCTGGCGGCGGACGCGGTGCCGGTGGGCAGGGCCTGGGCGCGATGCACGGGTCGGCCGGCAGCGGCGCGATGCGCGCGCTGCGCGGCGGCTCGGGGAAGAAGCCGCCGCCGCTGATGGATCCCACACGCGCGCGCGACCGCCACCGGGTCCTCGCGCTGTTCAGGCCTTACCGCGTGCGGCTCGGTGCCGTGCTGATGCTGATCGTGTTCTCAGCGGGCCTCAGCATGATCAACCCGTTCCTGCTGCGCGCGGCGCTCGACGAGGGGATCTTCGCGCACGATCACACGCTGCTGACCTACACGGTGCTCGGCATGATCGGGATCGCGATCATCTCGGCCGCCTCGAGCGTCTGGCAGACCTACATGTCGAACGTCGTTGGCCAGCGCGTGATGCACGACCTGCGCGCCGCGGTCTACCACCGACTGCAAAGGATGTCGCTGGCGTTCTTCACAAAGACCCGCACCGGTGAGGTCCAGTCGCGGATCGCCAACGACATCGGCGGTCTCGACAGCGTCGTAACCACAACCGCCACGACGATCGCGCAGAACGCGACCACGGTGATCGCGGCGATCTTCGCGATGTGCCTGCTCAACTGGCGCTTGGCGCTGATCTCGCTCGTGTTCGTGCCGCTGTTTGTGTGGCTGACGCGCCGCGTCGGAAAGGTTCGGCGCAAGATCACCACTGAGCAGCAACGCCGGCTCGCCGACCTTTCGGCGCTGGTGTCGGAATCGCTGTCGGTCTCCGGGATCCTGCTCGGCAAGACGATGGGCCGCGGCGGCGATCTCGCCGACCGCTTCACCAAGGAGTCCAAGGACATCGCCGACCTGGAGGTCCGCTCGCGCATGGCGGGCCGCTGGGTGATGTCGACGATCCAGATGACTTTCGCGATCCAGCCGGCGATCATCTACTGGCTGGCGGGCCAAAGCTTCGTCGGCACGTCGATCTCGATCGGGACCGTAGTCGCCTTCACGACGTTGCAGACGCGCCTGCTGTTCCCGATCCAGTCGCTGCTTGGGGTCGGCGCCGACGTCGAGGCGTCGATGGCCCTGTTTGACCGGATCTTCGAATACATGGACCTGCCGATCGACATCGTCGAGGCGCCCAACCCGGTGGCGCTCAACCCGCGCACGGTGCTCGGCGAGGTCCGCTTCGAGAACGTCTGGTTCTCCTACAGCGCCAACGGCGACACCGCCTGGAACGTGCGGGAGGTCGACATGGTCGTGCCTGCCGGGACGCGGACGGCGATCGTCGGCGAGACCGGCGCCGGCAAGACGACGCTCGGATATCTGGTCGCGCGCCTGTACGAGCCACAGCGCGGCCGCGTGACGATCGACGGCGTCGACATCCGCAACGTCAGCCTCGCGTCGCTGGCGAGGGCCGTCGGCGTCGTCTCCCAGGAGACCTACCTGTTCCACTCCAGCGTTCGCGAGAACCTCCGCTTCGCGCGGCCGGACGCAACCGACGCCGAGATCGAGGAGGCGGCACGCACCGCCCGGATCCACGATCTGATCGCCTCGCTGCCGGATGGTTACGACACGGTAGTCGGCGAGCGTGGCTACCGCTTCTCGGGCGGCGAGAAGCAGCGCATGGCGATTGCCCGGACGGTGCTGCGTAACCCGCCGGTGCTGGTGCTCGACGAGGCCACCAGCTCGCTCGACACGCAGACCGAGGCCACGGTCCAGGCCGCGCTGGAGCGACTCTCGGTGGGCCGCACGACGATCACGATCGCGCACCGGCTGTCAACTGTGCGCGACGCGGACCAGATCGTTGTGATCGACGCCGGCCGGATCGTCGAGCGCGGCACTCACGAGCAGCTGATCGCGGGCGGCGGGTTCTACGCGGCGCTGGTCTCGCGTGACTTCGCAGCGCCTGCGGCCCCCGCGGCGCGCCCCGCGGGACGCTGATCGCCGGCCGGCGTACGGGAGGCGGGCGTTGCCCGCCTCCCGCACCCTTCGCTACACCACGATCGCGAAGTGGTCGGTCGCCCGGTCGGTCTGCAGCCGCCCGGTCGGCTATCGCAAGGCATCGGCTTGCGCGCTGCAGCAGGTGAGCCCCGCCGGCAAGGATCGGTCAGGCGTTGATGTGCTCGAGTTGATCGGCGTAATCGAGGAGCCCGGGCGGCTCCCCTTGATCAACCGCGACGCCCACCAAATCGGCGACGAGGAGCGCCTCGCACGGCGCCGCGTCGGCCTGGCCCTCGACTCGCAGGTGGGGGATCCAGCGCTCGAGCGTGTCGGGCAGGTGCCAGTTGGCCTCGCCGAGCATCAGCATCACGGACGGCACGACTACCGAGCGGATGATCAGCGCGTCGATCAACACCGCGCCGGCCAGGCCCACTCCGAACAGCGAGATCACCCACTGGCCTCCGAGCAGGAACGCGCCGAACACGAGGATCATGATGCAGCCGGCGGCCGTGATCGTCTGGCCGGTGGCGGCGAGCCCATGCTTGACCGCCTCGTGCGTGTTGCCGCGACGGTGCCACTCCTCGTAGATCCGGGTCACGAGGAATACCTCGTAGTCCATCGACAGCCCGAACAGGATCGGGAACAGGATCACCGGCAGGAACGGTTCGATCGGGCCGGTTGACCCGAGCCCGATCAGCGATCCGCCCCAGCCGAACTGGAACACGGCCGTGACGACACCGAGCGCACAGGCGGTCGCGAGCAGGTTCATCAGGGCGGCGATCAGCGGCACCACGATGCTGCGGAACACGATCATCAGCAGCAGGAACGACATGAACGCAACGATCCCGACGAACAGCGGCAGCTTTGAGGTGAGCACGTCGCTGAAATCCTGGAAAACCGCGGTCTCGCCGCCGACGAGCACGTGCAGCGCGGTTCCGCGTGTGGCCTGCGGCACGACAGCGCCCCGCATGTCGTTGAGCAGGGCTGAGGTCGAAGCAGCTTCCGGCGAGCCGCTCGGGTAGACGTTCGCGAGGGCGACTGCGGGCTGCTGATCGCGTCCCGCCAGCAACTGTGTCGGCGTGACGCCGACGACCCCCGGGGTGCGCGCGACGACCTGCACGACGTGCTCGAACTGGTCGCGCGCAGCCGCTGTGCGCACCTGCGCGACCAGTTGCAGAGGACCGTTGTAGCCAGGCCCAAAGCCTTTCGCGAGCAGCTCGTATGCCTTGTGCGTGGTGGTCCCAGCGGGATCGGTGCTGGCGTCGGTCGATCCAAGACGCATCGAGAAGAACGGGATCGAGATCACGACCAACACGGCGAGCGCCACGGCCGCGAACGCCGCCGGCCGGCGCTCGAGCACCGAGGCCCAGCGGCTCCAGAGCGGCGATTCGTCGCTCTGAGCAAGCCTGCCGTCATGCAGCGCGCGCCGCTCGCGGCGGCGCAGGACCCCGCGCCCGAACAGCGAAATCAGGGCCGGCAGCAGCGTCAACGCCGCCACCACGGTGAACGCGACCGTCACGGAGGCTGCGATCGCGACGCCGTACAGGAAGCTGACGCGGAGCGCCAGCATGCCGAGCATTGCGATCACGACGATCATCCCCGCGAACGCGACCGCGCGACCTGAGGTGTCAAGCGACTGCGCAATCGCCTCCTCGCGCGCCAAGCCGCGCATCAGGCCCTGTCGGTAGCGGGTGACGATGAACAGCGCGTAATCGACACCGACGCCAAGCCCGATAAGCAGCGCCAACTCGCTCGAGAACGAAGCCATCTCGATCGCGTTCGAGAGCAGTCCGACGACCGCGATCCCGACGCCCAGCGAGGCGCCGGCCGTGATCAGCGGCAACAACGCCGCCAGGAACGACCCGAACACGATGAACAGCACGACCGCGGCGGCGGCGAAACCGATCTGGAGCCCGGCGCTGGTGCTCTGCGGGTTGGCGTTCTCGGCGATCTGCCCATTGACCTCGAATCCGGTTCCATCTCTGGAGGCGGACCTCACCAGCGCGGTGAAGGCCTTGGACGCCCGCTGCGAGATCTTGCTGGAGCCGACGTTGAAGGTAACGTTCGCGAACGCGATCCGCCGGGACGGAGCGATTTGCTGCGCGCCGTTGGCGCCGGTGTAGGGCGAGTCGATCTTGGTGACGTGATCCACGTTTGCGAGCTTCGCGAGCAGCACCTGCACGCGCCGGCGAACGGCGGAGTCGGTGACAGCGCCGTGCTCGACAGCGATCACGACCTGTTCGGTGTCCCCCGAGGCTTTGGGCACGCTTCGCGCCAGCAGGTTTGCCGCCTCGAAGCTCTGGGTATGAGAAAGATCGAAGTTGTCGCTGTAGTTACTGCCGAGGTTCGCGTGGATGTCTATGATCCCCACGATCGTCACGAGCCAGGCGAGGATCACGATCCAGCGGTGCCGGAAGCACCAGGTGGCGATCGATCTCATACGGCTGCTGATCCCATCGCAATAGGATGGCGCAATGGCCGCTCGCAGCGCAGGCATCCTGCTATATCGCCTGTGCGGCGGAGCTTTTGAGGTGTTGCTCGTGCATCCGGGCGGGCCGTTGTTTGCCGCTCGCGACGTCGGCGCGTGGTCGATCCCGAAGGGTGAGTACGGGCCTGAGGAGGACCCGCTGACGGCGGCGCGCAGGGAGTTCGAGGAGGAACTCGGCTCGCCACCACCACATGCCCCTGTGATCGACCTCGGCGAGGTGAGACTTAAGTCGGGCAAGCTCGTGCGGGCGTGGGCGATGGCTGGGGATCTGGACGTGAGCACGGTGCGCAGCAACCTGTGCGAGCTCGAATGGCCGCCGCGATCGGGCCGCACGATCGAGATTCCCGAGGTCGATCGGGCCGAATGGTTCTTGCTGCAGGAGGCTCGCCGGCGGATCAACGCCGCCCAAGTGGCGCTGCTGGAGCGTTTGGCGCTGAGCCACCCTGGGTATACTTGACCTATCAACAGTTCGATCTCAGCAACCCTGTTCAGCGATCCTGCCTGCCCGTGGGCGTACTCGGAGTGCCCCGCGCTGCGCGTGATCGAATGGCGCTACGGCGAGCGGCTCGATTGGCGATTGGTGCTTGTCGGGCTCAGCGAGGACACCTCCCGGTACGAGACGATGGGCTTTACGCCGCTACGCGGCGCGCTCAGTCAGCTCCGTTTCCGTGAGCGCTACGGGATGCCGTTCGCCGCCGCGTGCAAGCCGCGAATGAGCGCCTCCTCGCGTGCCTGCCGCGCCGTGATCGCGGGCCGGCAGCAGTGGCCGGGGAGCGAGTGGAAGGTGTTCCGCGCGCTGCAGCTCGCCAACTTCACCAGCCCGTTCCTGTTTGACGACGACGATCAGATG
The DNA here is from genome assembly GCA_052147535.1 of Solirubrobacteraceae bacterium. Lineage (GTDB taxonomy): Bacteria > Actinomycetota > Thermoleophilia > Solirubrobacterales > Solirubrobacteraceae > Palsa-465. The sequence goes on from JBKQKK010000022.1 coordinate 40,928, forward strand.
CGCGTCGTGCTCGGCGCGGTCCCCGGCGTCGATGGGGTGAAGATCGTCGAGCTGATCGAATCGCCTGAGGTGCTCGCGGCTTACGAGGAGGACAAGGCGCAGGCGCGCACGGCGGCCGGTTCGCCGAGCGAGCTGCAGGGCAAGGCGGGCAACAGCGATGGCTTGGTGCGCTATACCGCTCCCTCGGTCGTGTTCGAAACAGCCGATGGTCGCCGCCTCGAGGCCGGCGGCTTCCAGCCGGTCGAGGCCTACGACGTGCTGATTGCCAACCTCGACCCGACGCTGCAGCGCCAAGCGCCGCCCGAGGATCCGGCGCCGCTGCTCGAGTTCTTCGAGTTTGGCTTGACCACGCAGGAGGTCGCGTCGCTGATGACGTGGGGCAACGACGCGCCCGACCGAGCCGGCACGGAGGCGGCGCTGCTGGCCCTGCTGAGCGAAGGTCGCGCCTTGCGGCGGCCGCTCGGCGATGACGCGCTGTGGCTGGCGCCCCTGTCTGAACCTTCGCAGACACCCTGACCGGGAGTCCTAATCTAAGGGTCCGCGGGCCCTAATCTAATCTAAGCTTTCAGTTGATGAGCTCCAGGGGTCGACGGGTGATCGTGGTCGGGTATGACGGCTCTGAGGTGTCGCGCGTCGCGCTGGGCGTCGCCGCCCGCCGCGCTGGGAGCGACGGGCTGGTGTATGTCGTGCACGCCTACGAGCTTCCGCCCGACTTCCTCGGTTCGCCGAACTTCGACCATCTGCTCTCGGAACGCAAGCACCGGGGCCGGGCGATGCTCGACGCCGCAGCCGCTGAGGCAACGGCCGGCCCGGAGTATGTGATGGAGCTGATCGGCGGCCCGCCGGCGCAGGCGATCGCCGATGTCGCAGGCGCCAGGGACGCGGACCAGATCGTCGTCGGCGCGCGCGGCCTCGGTCGCGTACGCGCGCTACTCGGCAGCGTCTCGCATGAGCTCCTGCACATCGCCGACCGGCCCGTACTGGTGATACCGGCGGCGGCGGTCGAGTTTCTCCAGCGTGACGGCGTGACGCGCTAGCCGGGGTTCTGCCGGCTCCTGCAGGATTTCCGCCGGCCAGGCGGAACCGGAGGACGTGTCCCGCACGATCGCGGTGATCATCTCGCTGGCTATCGGCGGTTTGGTCGCGCTACAGCCACCTGCCAACTCCGCGCTGGCCGACCATGTGGGCGACCTCGGCGCCGCGCTGGTCAGCGCGGCGATCTCGGTGACGGTGCTCGGCGTGCTGCTGCTGGTCTTCGCGCACCCTTCACGCCTTTCGGGGTTGAGCGCATTCCGGTGGGAGTATGCGATCGGCGGGATCGGCGGCGCCGCTGTCCTGCTGGTGGGGTTGATCGCCGTGCGGTCGCTCGGTATCGCCGGTGTGATCTCACTGCTGGTCGCCGGGCAGCTGGTCGTGTCCGTGATCGCCGACCGCTTCGGCTGGTTCGGCGTGCAGCACGTCGGGCTTAGCATGGGGCGCTGGGCCGGCGTTGCCCTGGTTCTGGCCGGCACAGTGCTGATCACCCGCAGCTGAGCTGGATGTCCTCGTCCACGACACCGTGCTTGCGCGCCGACGGCTAGTTGAGGAAGACTCCTGAGAGGACGGCGTTGACTGGACCTATGTTGGTGACGGTGATCGTGACGGTGCCAGCGGCGGCTACCGTGATCGGGAAGGTGACCCAATCGCCCTGGCTGAAGTTG
>JBKQKK010000023.1:0-4800 GCA_052147535.1 Solirubrobacteraceae bacterium
TGGAAGTCGCCGGCGAAGAAGTTGATCGAGACGAAGATCTGGATCGCGATCGCTGTGAACACGATTGGCAGGCACACGCATAGCGTGAACTCGGTGAGGCTCGGGCGTGGCCGTGCCTGGAATCTCATTCAGCCACCTGCGACGGCGTTGCGCAACGGCCCCGTAGAGGCAGCGGAAAGGTGTGCGGGATCCCGCGAGAGGCATGCAGGATCCCGCGAGAGGTGTGCGGGATCCCGCGCGAGGCGTGCAGGATCCCGCGCGAGGCGTGCAGGATCCCGCGAGAGCGGACGGCGCATGAGCAGCAAGATCAGCCCGGCGGCGACCGCCCAGACGAGTACCACCTGCGCAGCGGAGGGGTTCTTCGACGGGCACAGCCAGAGGACGAGAGGAACGAGCCAGGCGGAACCGAGATTCGGCCGCGCGAGTGCGAGCGGCACGATCAGCAGCGCCAGGTAGTGGTTCCAGACCAGCGGCGAGGCGGTCAGCATCAGGCCGATCGCGGCCGTCAGAGCCTCCTGCTCGCGACCACGGCGCGCCGCGCATAGGCAGGACACGGCCAGGGCGATCGAGCACCCGGCCGCGAGCAGCGTCCCGACCGCCACGCTCGCACCGAACTGCATGGCGAGCGCGATCGCCCCGTATCCGCTGCGATGCAGGGCGTCGGTTACCTCGCCGGACAGCCTCAGGTAGCGCCCAGCGGCGCCGCCGCCGAGCAGGGCCCAGGCGGCAGCGTTCAATACGAGGCCCACAGCGAGCGCCCAGCCCGCGGCGCGGTAGCGACGCGTGCACAGCAGCCACACGCCAATCGGCCACGTGAACGGCTTGAGCGAGACGATCAGCGCGGCCAGCAAGCCCGTTACCACCGGCCGCTCGCGGTATCGCCAGATCAGCCCGATACCCAGGACCAGCAGGAGCGTCAGGTTCGCCGTCTGCCAGGCGGCGACCACCGGAGGCCACAGCATCACCAGCCCGTACAGCCGCCAGTCCCGCACCGCCAGTACGCGCAGCGTCCCGAGCGCCGCGAGCATGCAGAGCGCGGTGAACAACGCCTCGCTGAGTCCGCGCGAGAGCAGCGCGAACGAAGCGAAACCGATCGCCGTGAAGCCGGGGTACGGGAATGAAACACCTCCCGCGATTTGACGCGCGCTCCAGGCATATGGGTCTCCCCCATTCAGCACACGCAGCCCCGCGACCCAGTACTCGCGGCCGAAGTCGACCGCGACGATGCCGCCCGCGAGCATGTGGTAGAGCAGCCAGCTCGTCGCGATCACCGGCAGCAGCGCAAACAACGCATGATCCAGCGCATCAGACGCCCGTAACGCCTTCACGCCACCCGTCCCAGTTCCGCCGCCGGCATCGAGCGCGCCGCACCGGCACCTGGAGGCACACCGTCTAGCGTGGCGAGCGTGCGCATGCGGACCAGCCACCAGATCACCGCACAGGTCACCCCCCACGCCAGCGCGGCCTGCCAGAGGCTGACATCGGTCGCCGGGCATAGCCACAGGATCAGCGGCGCTATCCAGACAGGCGACAGATACGGCCGAGCGATCGCGAGCGGCACGATCAGCAGCGCGAAGTAGTGGTTCCAGACCAGCGGCGAGGCGACCAGCATCAGTGCTACGGCGAGTGCGAACGCGCTTTGATCGCGGCCGCGCCAGCCGGCGATCAGGCAGGCCGCGACGATGGCGATCGACACCACCACCAGAGCCAACGAGCCAGCGCTGCGGGTCGCTCCGACGTGCACCAGGAGCGCGATGATTCCATAGCCGGTCCGGTAGAGAGCGCCGATGACCCTGCCGGACAGATGCAGATAAGCACTCACAGCTCCGAAGCCGAGGATCGCCCATGCGACTCCGTTCAGCACGAGCTCGAACGCAACGGCCCAAGCGGCGGCCCGGTAACGTCGCGTTGCCAGCATCCACAGACCGAGCGGCCAGAGAAACGGCTTCAGCGACACTGCCAGCGCCGTCACAAGCCCGGCCAGGACCGGTCTGTCCCTGTACCTCCACGCGACCGCAAGCGCCAGGCAGAAGAGCAGCGTGAGGTTCGCCGTCTGCCACGCGTTGACGACCGGCCACCAGAGGAAGGCGACAGCGTAGATGCGCCAGTCGCGCACCGATAGCAACCGCAGCGCCGCCACCAGCGCGACCATCTGCGCAGCGATGAACAGCGCGTCGCCAAGACCACTGCCCAACAGGGCCAGTGGAGCGAGCAGCAGCGCGGCGGGGGCCGGATAAACGAACACCTCCGCGGTCCTGATCTGGGCGGCGCTCCAGCGATAGGGATCGCGGCCGTGCAGCACCATGACGCCCGCCGGCCTGTAGGCGTGCTGAAAATCGACCCCGAGGCTGTGCATGGTCACGTACAGATGCAGCAGCCAAAGCGTCACCGCGAACGGCAGCACCAGTAGTGCGTGGTCGAGCGCCTTGATGCGATCACGACTTTGTGCCACCACGCTCATATCGCCGACTTGGTCGCGATGATCACGCGCTTTGAGCGGAGCACCACGGTGGCGTGCGTTCGCGCCAGCAGCAGCCGGTCAGTGGCCTTGCTCGACGGGTTCAGCACGAGCACGGAATACGGCCCGACCGGGTCCTTGTCGCCCGGCGCAAGCGCGCTGCCGAGCGCGGCGATCCGCTCGAGCTGCTTCTGCGTGAGCAGCTCGAAGCTCGTGTCGTAGGCGATGTGACCCGCGAGCTTGGGGTCGTGCCACACCAGCCAGTCCGCGTAGTGCACGTCCGCGAAGATCTTGGCGCTCGGATCTCTGGCGAGGATGCCCGCAACGATCCCCACAGCGCGCTTGGGATATGTGCTCTCGAACCAGGACGCCGGGCGCGCGAACGTGCTGATCGCGGCCACCAGCACCAGCGCGACAGAACACAGCGCGATCGCGAGGTTCAGCTTGACCCGGCGCGCCGCGGCCGGCTTGGGCCGCGTGATCGCGCTGATCGTGGAGGGCAGCAGCATCATCGTCGCCAAGCCGAACCAGGTGATGTTGCGCACCGCGAACACACCTGCGAGCCCGAGCAGCACCAGCGCGAGGTGATCGAACGCGGGCGTACGCGATCCACTGCGCCCGACCATCCAGATCGTAGCCACGACCAGTGCGAGGAACGGGACGGCGATGATCGTGTAGGCGGTCACCGGCTGCCACTCGGTGACGAGCTTGCTGAACTCGGGGTTCAGCAGGGTCGAGCGGTAGTAGTGGATGATCGTCAGTCCGTAAGGGGTGGCGAACAGGCACAGCGGCGAGAGGATCACGAACGCCAGTCCGCGCGCGTCGCTCAGCCCGCGCCAGCGCAACACACGGAAGCCGGCCACCAGCCGAGTGGCGCCGAAGATCATCGCCAGCGCGACTCCGAGCGTCACGGACCCGTGCAGGTTCGCCCACAGGACCAGCAATGGAAAGACCAGATAGACGCGCCGCCGTGTTGGCTTGCGGACCTCCGCCGCAAGCAGCCACAGGGTCGCGACGAACAGCGGGTAAGCGAACCCCTGCGTCCGGATCGAGACGGCGGTCGCCAGGTAGAAGAACCCTGCGATCGGCAAGACGGCGAGGACGTGGCGGTCCAGACCGCCTAACGCGCGCGCCGCCGCGAGCGCGAACGCGAACGAGACGCCGGTCAGGGCTACGTAGCCGACCGCAAACAGGGCGAGGCCTCCGAGTCGGTACAGCTCGTAGATCGTCAGTTGCGCCAGCCACTGCTGGTCGATCCAGCGGACGCCGTGTGCCATCACGGTGAGGTAGTCGTGCTGGGGGATCCCGTGCTGGGCGATGACGCGTCCGGCGACGAGCGCCAGCCATCCGTCCTGCGATAGGTGAGCGGGCACGCCCGCCAGGCTCAGGACGACAACCGCGGCGACACCGGCGATGAACAAAGCTCGCGCCTCGAGCCAGCGTGTGATCGGAGGCAGCCCGATCGCTTTGGCGTCGGCGGTCGCGCTCACCGCTGATCGGCTGGGAGCTTCGAAGACCGCACACGCAGGCTCATGGTCTGCAGGCATGGCTTAATGTCGCCTCTTGCGAGCGCGGTCCGTACTAAACGAAGGTCTAGCCACAACTAGACCAGTGTCGGTTCCATGCAACTGCCTCCCGTTCATAGGATTTACGCAAACAGCGATTGCGCTGTCCTCAACGATTACGTGATTTACGCACAGATCGCTAAAGGGACACCAGCATAGCGTCGAAGAAAGTTAGGACCCGCGCCCTCGCCGGTCGAAAAGACAAGAGAATGAGGAGGTGAACAAGCAAATGATTTCGCTCTACACGAAGCTCCAACTCCTGCTCGCACGGGTCCTCGACGACGAGGATGGTCAGGGACTCACGGAGTACGCGCTGATCCTCGCCCTGATTGCGGTGATCGCCATCGCCGCGCTGACGTTCCTAGGCAACAAGGTAACGGACGTGCTCAGCACGGTCGCGAACAGTCTTTAGGCAATAACGGTCCGCCGGTCCGGGGAGCACCCTGGATCGGCGGGCTTTTGCTTTTGGGTGCGGCTCCAATGGAGTGACCTCGGCCACCCGGATTTGCTGGTGATTCGGGGGACCCGACGGCGTCACATCCGTGTTTCGCCAGCAAGCGAGCGCTCTGGCCCTGGAGCTCCAGGCAAGACCAACAGCACTCCCACAGCTCAGTCCCACAACCCGGTAACCGCGGTCCGCGCGGCGTGGCGCTCGCCGGGATCCCCTCGGACCTGTCTGAGCGCGCAACCGCTGCAGTCAGACCGCGGATTGCTCGCTCGAACATGCCGCCAGCCGACCGCGCGCCGACCGCGCCGCCAGCGCCGCCAGCGCCGCTG
>JBKQKK010000024.1:0-5531 GCA_052147535.1 Solirubrobacteraceae bacterium
CCGGCGATCTTTGACTGGCGGTAGCGCAGCCGCGCGACGAACGCGTCGGGGTCGTGCTCGGCGCCGGCGTCGATGCCGGGCAGCGGGGAGAGCGGCTCGGGGTCGATCAGCAGGATCTCGTTGATCCGCCGGCCGGTCAGCACCTCCAGCAGGAAGGCGCGCATCGCCTGCGGATCGCCGCGCCCGGCGATCTCGCGCCGCTCGCCGTCGACCATGACGGTCTTGGTCTGATCGCGGCCCAGCGCGAGGATGTCCAGCTGGCTGACGATCCGGCCAAGCGCCTCGGGGTCGATGTAGTCGCTCGGGCCGGTGCGCCGGTCGCGGCGGACGAACTCCCCCGCCCGCCACAGGCGCGCGTGGGCGTCTGAGAGCTCTGACCAGCGCGGCTCGCCCAGCGCCTTGGCCGCCTCGTGCCGGTGGTCGGTCATGAACAGGTAGAACGACGCGACCGCGCTCTGAGAAAGTCCCACGCTCACGAGCGACAGCGGCCCGCCGCCTCGTCGAGAGCGCCGCTCGCGTAGATGCGAGAGAAACGCAAGCGCCACGCCGCGCAGCTCCGCCTCCGAGCAGGCCAGGCGCGGATCATCGATCCCCGCCCCGAGCAGGAACTCGGAGAAGTAGCCACCCAGGAAGGTGCGGTAGCCGGGCAGCGACGTCCACGCCAACATGCCGCGCTCCAGCGCCGAGGCGAAGAACCACTTGATCGCCTCCCGCAGCCACGGCTGCTCGATCTCGGCGAAGCGCAGCCTCGCGTTCCCCAACGGCTCGTGCTCCCTGACCGGGATCCGCGGATCGCGCCGCGGCTCCCACACCTCTGCCCGCCACCACTCGCCCGAGCGACAGGCGCGCACCAGCGCGGTACGCAAGCGCGCAATCGTCGCTCTATGGGTCTGCTCGAACGTTCTGGCCGGCAGCCGGCCGTGGCGCTCGTAGAACTGTCGTCGCGCGACGTGCATCCACTCCTCGACCGACAGGCAGACGAACGAGTCGACCGAACGCTTGGGCTCGACCGCGACCGCCACGGCGACCCTCACCCAGAGCGCCAGCGTCCACGAGTTCACCCGCTCGCCACCAACGTGCAGCGACCAAAGCCACCACAACAACTCGTCGCGCATCGCCGCAGGCAGCGCGTCGATCCAGACGCGCGCCGCCGGCCGGCACGGGTACGCGTAGGTCACCACCGAGAACGGCGCCTCGGTGAAGTCGATCACCCCCGCCGACAGCGCAAACCAGGCCGGTATCTGCGCAACGAGCGCTGCGGACGCCTGGGGCGAGAAGCCACCCGGCTCCCAAGACGACGGATCAACACGATCATCCATCGCTCATCCTCCAGCCCTCGCAGAACCGCTGCCAGCCAGCGACCGCGCGCATCTCGGCGTCCTCCGTCACCCAGCCATACAGATCGATCGTCGTCTGGATATCGGCGTGCCCCAGCCGTCGCATCACCACGTGCTCAGGCACCCCCGCCAACAACAGCGCAGTCGCGTGCGTGTGACGAAACCAGTGCGGCGTGAACTCGGCCGGCACCGCCCCGGCGAGCCGGCGGCGCAACCGGGCGACCCTCGCATACACACTCTCGGGCCGCAACGCCCGAAAGCGCGGCTCCCGCGCCAGGTTCACGAACACAAACCAGCCGTCCTCGAGCACCCGCCCAGCGTCGTCGGCCGCGTCCGATAGCGACCACAGATAGTCGCCATACAGCCGCTCCAGCGAGTCAGACACGTAGATCCGCCGCGGTCGCCCGCCCTTCGTGCGCTGCCCGTGCGGATGCTCGCGGGGCACGACCTCGATAAACGGCGTATCGCCCCGGCCGGTATGCCAGTCGGCGTGCACAAGGCACAGCGCCTCGCCCAGACGCACGCCCGTCTCCGCCAACGTCGCGAACAACAACCGGTCACGCAGCGACCCCCGCCACTCGCCCCGCGCGGGATCAAAACACGCGCACCCTTCAAGGATCGACTCGACCTGGACCGGGGTCAGGACCGGCGCTGGTCCCGACGTGCTAGCTCGTAACGGAAGCGGGCTCGCCCGCCTGTCGCGTCGACCGTCCAGGTGCGCCAGCATCGGCCGGTAGCGACCCGCCGCACCGACCGCATCGACGCCCGCGCGAGCGCCGCGCCCCGCCCATGCACGTCGTGCTGGAAACGATAGAACGACACCACCGCCGCCAGTCGCGCCGCGACCGTCGCCTCCGCCGGTCGCGCGATCCCCGTGCCCTCCGGCGCGATCGCAGTGACCGCGAGCCCCAGCCCCGTGCGCAGCCACGTCACGAACGCCCGCAGCACCCCAACACCGGGATCCTCCCAGCGCTCGTTCTCCCGAGCCAGGAACGTCCACCACAACTCAAGCCCCTTCGCGTACGAACGAACCGTATTCGGCGAGGAGCCCAACACCCGGTGATGCTCCAAGAACTCCTCGACCGGCGCGATCACCAAACCCTCAGCACCGAGCACCGTCCACGTCCGCGCGCCACCAGCCACATCCACGGCCTGAACCCGCAACCCACCACCACCCTCTCGATCATCCGTGACCTATCCCGAACGACGCTAGCGACGTCGTCGGACACCACCAGATAACGAGACGACAACGACGCCCAAACAGCCCTCAGACCCTCGTTAACGACGTCAAAGACGGGCGAAAATCAGTTACAGATAAGCCCAGCACGAGCCTGTCGTTATACAGAGCCGGATGGTAGATACCGTCGCAGTCAGCGATCAGCGTGTCAGTCAACGCGCACAGATCAAGCAGCTGATACCAAGCTGCGTTGCTGCGAGCCAGCCGCGAGACCTCGATCCCGAGCACGATCCCGACCTTCCCGAGCCCGACGTCGGCGACGAGCCCGTGGAACCCGTCGCGCCCGTCGGTGCTCTTGCCCGAGCGACCCTGGTCCTCGTCGATGACGACCACCTCCGACGCGCTCCACCCGAGCTCGACCGCCCGCGCCGCGAGCTCGTATTGGCGCTCGCGACTCTCGACGTTGTGCTCGACCTGCGCCATCGTCGACTGGCGCACATACACGTACGCCTTGCGCTGCAAATGCTGAGACTCGATGTTGCTCATCGCTGCTCATCGCTGCTGCTCCAGGACGCGCGCGACCGCCCGCGCCAGCAGCCGCAGGATCCGCTCCTGCGCCTCCGGCGAGAACAACTCCCACATCCGATCGATCCGTTCGCTGCCCTCCACAGAAAGGGCAAGCTGACGCGGCGTAGACTCAAGTCCGCGCACGGGGTTCACCCCCACGAGTAGTTGGCGCTTCTCGGGAGGCGAGCCTACGTGCCGCTGCCCTCGCCGCCCGAGGCGCCCGGTGCCAGCAGCCTCCGCAGGTGACGAACCCCCTCGACCGACAACAACACCCCGTCCGCCGGTGTCTCGCTGCCCGCCGCCGCCGCGCTCGTCGCTGACACCTCGACCGTGCCCGGCGTGCCATCCGGCAACCGCACGATCAGACACCGCACCCCGTGCACCCGCCGGCGCCCCTCGACCGCGAGCCGCGCCCCGACAAGCGGGTGATGCGCAGCGGTCACGGTCACCTCCCCGGGCAGCGATCGCAATTCATGCAGTCTGTGATGCTGGTTGTTTCCGGGCGCAAGACGGACACGATCGACGCGCAGTGGATCGCGCAGTTGTTGGCGTGCGGGCTGTTGCGCGGCAGTCTCGTTCCGCCCAAACCGATCCGTGAGCTGCGGGACCTGACGCGCTACCGCAAGGCGCTGATCTATGAGCGCGGGCGGGCGGTCAACCGGCTGCATAAGGTCCTGGAGGACGCGGGCGTGAAGCTCGCGTGCGTCGCGACGGACGTGATCGGCGTCTCGGGCCGCGCGATGATGCGCGCGCTGATCGACGGCAACGCCGACGCGGACGCGCTCGCGGAGCTCGCGAAGGGCAAGCTGCGCAACAAGCTGCCCGCGCTACGCAAAGCGCTCGAGGGTCGCTTCGCGAGCACCACGCGTTCGTGCTGGAGCGGATGCTCGCGCACATCGACATGCTCGAGGACGACATCGCCGCGATCTCGGCGCGGGTCGAGGAGCAGATCTCCCCTTTCGCGAAGGCGGTGCAGCTGCTGTGCACGATCCCCGGCGTGCAGCAACGGACCGCTGAGGTGATCATCGCCGAGACCGGCGGGGACATGCGCGCGTTCCCGTCCGCTAAGCACCTCGCCTCGTGGGCCGGCGTCTGCCCCGGCCAGCGCGAGTCGGCCGGCAAACGCAAATCCAGCAAGATCCGCAAGGGCTCCCCGTGGCTGCGCGCCACCCTGATCGAGTCCGCGCGCGGCGCCGCCCGCACGAAAGAGAGCTACCTGTTCGAGCGCTACCGCCAGCTCGCGCGCCGCCGCGGCGACAAGAAAGCGATCATCGCGATCGCCCACGAAATCCTGACCGCCACCTACCACATGCTCAGCACCGGCGAGCTCTACCGCGAGACCGGACCCGCCCCGCTACGCGAGCACGCCGCCGCACGCGCCCGCAACCGCGCGATCAAGCAACTCGAGCGTCTCGGCCACAAGGTCATCCTCGAGCCGTTGCCGGAGACCGCCTGATCCCAACGGCAGGCTCACCCTGGGACGTCTATTTTCTGAGCAGCCGCCTGCAGGAATGGTCTCGAGTTGGCGAGATGCAGGTCGTCGATTGGTTCGTCGGCGCGGCCCCGTTCATCGCCGATTGCAGGGCTCAGCCGCGGGCGTGGGAAAAGCTCGTCTGCCTAGGTAACGGCGAGCGGAGAGACGGTTGCGACGCACAACCGTTTTTAGCGAACGTCCTGTGTCAACCTCGAAGCGCGTGGTCCGGCTGGGAGCGGGGTAGCGGATGTCGGCTTGCTGTCAAGCGCTGCGCGCTCGGCCCTGCGGTCCGCCCTGCGGGTGACGGCGTCGCCGAGCATCCGCTGGGTGGCTGCGAGGTCGGGCCGGGAGCGCGACGGTGTGGGGATCGCGACCTGGCAGTGTTGTTGCAGGGCGCGGTGGCGGGCGGGGTCGCACGGGACTCGGTCTTGCCAGCAGCGCCACAGGATGCGACACCAGGCGCGACCGAGGGTGCGTAGCGCACGGGGGTGGTCGTGTCCTTTGGCTCTGGCGGCGGCGTAGCGGTCTTGTGCCCAGGGGTTCCAGTGCCGCGTGGAGGCTAGTCGACTGTAACGGCTCGGCCAATCTCCGCCGTTGATCGACTTGCACAGGACAATCCAGTGATCGGGTCACGATCGAATGAGTCTACGCGACTGTTAGCGTCAGCTACGCTACATACCTGCGAAAGATGTTTGTGTTAGCGGCGGCGGCGTCGCCACGCACGCGCGCACGTTAGTGAGGAGAGATTCGGTGTACTCGCCGGAAATGACACCCACCTTGTCACGCAGAGTGCCGTCAAAGTTGTAGCCGCCGCCTGTCACATCTGCCAGGAAGCCGTTCGAACCCCCGAAGCTTACCGATGCGCTGAACTTGACTGCGGGGGACCCGAAGAAGGAGGATTGGTAGGTTCCGTCCGCGCCTGCCCCAATGGGAGAGAACCCCCTCTCATACCCAGCGGTACCCAATAGGTTGGGAC
>JBKQKK010000025.1:0-2658 GCA_052147535.1 Solirubrobacteraceae bacterium
CGCCCGCTTGTATCACGCCACCCGCGCACGCGAGTACCTCGACCCCATCAGCGGCCGGCGGTCATCGACACCAGGCGCGCTGCAGATCGTGTTCTGCGACCTCTCCACGCCCGCGGAGGGCTGGAACGCCTACGACCAGCTCCGCGACGAGCTCGTCGACCGCGGCGTCCCCGCCGAACGGATCCGCTACATCCACCAGGCACGCGATGACCTCGAGAAAGCCCGCTTGTTCGCGGCCTGCCGCGCCGGGCACGTAAACGTGATCCTCGGCTCGACGCAGAAGATGGGAATCGGCACGAACATACAAGCTCGCGCGATCGCCCTGCACCATTTGGACTGTCCGTGGCGGCCTGCTGATATCGCCCAGCGCGACGGCAGAATCAGGCGCCAGGGAAATCAGAACAACCAGGTCGGAGTATACCGGTACGTTACCGAAGGCTCGTTCGATACCTACATGTGGCAGACGCTCGAACGCAAAGCCCGGTTCATCAACCAGGTGATGCGCGGCCGGCTCGACGTGCGCGAGATCGAGGACCTCGGCGACGACGTGATCGGCTTCGCCGAGCTCAAGGCGATCGCGTCCGGCGATTCGCTGATCCTCGAGAAAGCCAAGATCGACGCCGAAGCCGAACGGCTCAACCGGGTGCACCGCGCGTGGCAGCGCGGACACCACGCGCTGCGCTCCACGATCACCGCAGGGGAAGACCGCGCCGGCGCCCGCGAGCGGCAGCTCGCCGCGGTCAACCAGGCACTCCCGCGCGTGCGCGACACCCGTGGTGACCTGTTCACGATCACGATCAACGACTCGCGGCTCAACGCTCACTCCTACACGCACCGCACCGACGCAGCCAGCGCGCTCGCGACCCACCTGCGGACCGTCGCTCGCGGGCCCGCGCGACCCGTCGCGCAGCTCGCCGGCCTCCACGTCGACGCCGAACTGCTCGGCGACCACACCGGCGAGCAATACCTGCACCTCACCCTCCACGGCCTCCCCGCCCAGCCCGCCACGCTCACACGCTCCCAACTCGCGGACGCCGGCCTGTCGCTGATCCGCCAACTCGAGCATCGCGTCCAAACGCTCCCCGAGCTCGCCGCCCGGCTCGACCACGAGCGCGCCGAAGCGCTCCGTGAAGCAGCCGCCGCACGCGACCAGCTCGCACGCCCGTTCAAGTACGCCGACCAGCTCGCCGACGCTCGCCGACGCCAAGAAAGCATCGGCCAGCAGATCGCCGACCGAGCAGCAACCGCCAGCAACTCGCCCCCCGTCGTCGACACCTCGCCCGTCGCCGAGCTCGATTCCGAGGGAGCCGAAGCGATCGCGCTCGCGCGCATCGCCCACGCACGCCCCGCCACCCAACCCGCGCGGCCGCGCTCCACGGATCGCGCGCCCTCGCCACACCTACACCCCCCCGAGCACCAGCGTCACAGCCACGCGCCCACGCCGCACGGCCCCCGCCGCTGAACGTCCCGCTCATCACCCTCGTCTCGTCGTCGCCTAAGCGGCGATCCTCGCTCGCTGCCGCGCAGCCCGCAAGCGGACGTCCGTGAACCGCGGTACCGGCAGCGTTTCCGCCCGCCGCAGGCACGCCGCGGCGAGATCAACGAGCGCCTGGCGCTCCGCGTCGCGCCCGCCGACTTCCCCCGCCCGCGCGACCGCGCGCACGCGCGCCACAAGCGGCGCACAGCCGCGATGATCATCCAGCTCCAACTGGACCTCCAACTCGCGCAGCACCGAGGCCCGATCCGCTTGCATACCGGCAGCTTGGCAGCCGCCGCGGACGGACCCCGCGCCCCGACAAACCCGCGCTGCGACCCCGGCCGTCAGCGCCCGTCGGAGCCTGCTGTACGCCCCCACGGCCGTACTCGTGCTCTCACGTCGTAGCCCACTCGAGCACTCGCCTGATGCCCCGCACCGCCAGCGCGCCTTTCGCGCCGTTCCCGACGTCGCTCGTAGCGCAGGCGGCCGTCGACGGCCGAGCAGCGTGCGCTCTTCCCGCGCGCGCCTGCGCCTCCACGTCCCATGGCGACGTCGACGCCGGCGACGCGCGACGCGCGACACGTCATGAACCTTGTTGCTCGCCTAAGCCGCGGCGCTCCCGTCGGTCGCTCTCCGGTCGCTTTGCGGGCCAAGGTCACGGAGCACCCCACCCCGAGTGGCTGTGCTGTAGTCGGCTTTCCCGTAGCTCGTCAGGGGGCTGGCGTTTCGGGTGACTTGCCTTTGACTATCGCCGGCGCCGGCTAGGCGCTTCAAGGTCGCAGGCTCCCTTCCCCTCCGCTTGCGCTCGGTTCCGCGCCGCCCGCGCCGGCGTCGTCTGGCTGCGTTCACCGAACACCACCCCAACAGACGCAAAGGAGAACCCCGATGTTCAGCACACAGCTCACTGGAAGGCTGGTCCGTGACCCCGAGTTGCGCAGCGTCCCGTCCGGAGCGACCGTCTGCGAGCTGCGGCTCGCGGTCGAGAACATGGGCCGCGACGGCGCCGCCGGCTACATCGACGTCGCCACCTGGGGCCCCAGCGGCGAGGCCGCCGCACGAGTCCTGCGCAAGGGCTGGCTGGTCGCCGTCGACGGCCGCCTGCGCTACGAGGAGTGGGAGACCGACCACGGCAAGCGCTCCGCGATCCGGGTCGTCGGCCGCGTCGAGTTCCTCGCCGCACC
>JBKQKK010000026.1:0-6285 GCA_052147535.1 Solirubrobacteraceae bacterium
CGCCCATACCGCCACCTGGTGCCCGTCTTGCGGTTGATCCCAACCAACCGACACGCCTCAGAATTCCCGACCCCCTGCGCGATCAACCGCACATACCGCTGCTGCTTCTCCGCCTGAACGCCGCCCGCTGCCGTCAGCCGTCTCCCACGCATCCCAAGCTCCAAACCGCGTCGGTGTTGCGACGATCACCGGAATCCGCCCCGTCACGGTGGGGCCAACGCAAGTCGTCGTTCTCACCACGCTGCCGCCCGGCGTGCCTATGGTCTCCTCGCTGGCCAAGCGCTGGCTGCTTGGCACCCACCAAGGGTCGGTCGCCGAAGAGCACCTGCCCGGCTACCTCAACGAGTTCGTCTTCCGCTTCAACCGTCGGCGCTCACGCAGCCCGCGGGCTGGTCTTCTACCGCGTGCTCGAACTCGCCGTTGCTCACGAGCCGCTCCGCTACCGCCAGATCGTCGCCGACCCCACCCGAGGCAAGGCCCGCCAGCCGCCCGGCACCCGCGGCCACCCGCCCACCCTCCAGCGGCGCCGCGCGGGCCGGCGCTCGGCGATCGCGCATGGCGGCGCAAGTGGTCGCGCAGTCGCCCGTTCCGGTTGTGACGTTCCGGTGCGCGACGAACTCGGTCCGCACGGAAAGCGACGAGGTCGTCCCGTGTCAGCCACGCAGGGCGAGGTCGACCGCGCGGACCGACTCGTTGAGCCCGTCCTCGCTGCTCAGGCGCGCTTGTACGGCGAGTGCGGCATCGCGGTAGCGGGGATCGTTCAACAGCGCGGTCAGTTCACGCGAAAGGTGCTTGGTGCTTTCGCGGCGCCACGGGAGCGCGCGGGCTACGCCGAGCTGGGTCATCCGCAGCGCGGTCTGCGGCTGGTCAAAGCCTCGTGGGATCACCAACTGAGGCAGTCCAGACCTCAGGATCCCGATCGCTGTCCCGACCCCACCGTGGTGGATCGCCGCCAGACACCGCGGCGCGACCAGCGACAGCGGAGCGAAGGGCGCGTAGAAGATCTTGCGGTCCTCGGGTAGCTCCACCTGGGTTGGGGTCGGTCCGCTCAGAACGAGGGCCCGGCGTCCGAGACCGATCACCGCCTCGACGGCATGGCGATAGAAGTCTTGAGGGTCAAGCGAAGAGCTGGCGCCAAGCGTCACCAGAACCGGTGGGTCACCGGCATCCAGGAACTCAACGAGACCGTCGGGATCAGGGAACGAACGCACCACGTCCCACGCGACGAAGCCGGTCAGGGTGACGTTCGCTGGCCAGTCCGCGGGCCGTTGGATGACCGCGGGCGACGCCATCACCAGGTACGGCCTACCGGAATCGACCGGCGTAAAAAAGACGTTAGACGCTGCGGGAAGACCTAACCTTCGCCGCGCCCGGTTGACCGGTCGGTCAAACAGCCACGCCATGTTGAACCGCGCGGCCCGCCAGGCCGCACGATGCACCGCTCGCCCCGTCCGACCCGAGCCCCACGACACACGCGTCGGCGCTGGCGGAGCGTACGCAGTCGGGATCAGACCGGGAAACACGCTAATCGTCCCCCAGCCGATGCCCGCGTGCTCGGCGGCGACCGGGGCGGCGATGAGCGCTGGATGAGCCAGGAGCAGATCGGCATCCCGAATCGACGCGGTGAGGTCATCCACGTATCGATCAAGAGCCGGAAGGATGAAGCGCCGAAACAGATGCGCGAAGCCGACAAACCCACCCAAACGGCCGCTGAGGATCTTTGGATCGGCCGCATAGTCTGAGAAACCCAGCTCGGGACCGATGCCTGAAAACCCCAACCCCTCGCCTTGCACAAGACCCTGATGTGCCGGCGAGGCCGCGATGCGCACCTCGTGACCGGCCTGGGTCAACCCCTTTGCGAGACCGATCACCGGAAAGACATCTCCCCAGGAACCGATCGTGGCCAGCACCACTCGCCCCATCACGCCGTTAAACCCAAACCATGAGAAACGCCTCCAGCGCGACCCCCGCCGCAAGGCTCCGGAGGGTCCGGTTGTCGATCCCCTGCCAGACGCCTCCGTTGTGCGACATGGGGCCGCGGCCGCCCCTCGATGAGGCGTGCGACCAGGGACTCTGCGACTGGCCGGCGCATATCGGTGTGGGACCACGCAGATAGCCAAGCCGCGTCCGCGAGGTCGTCGTCGAGGTTTGTTGCTCGCAACGCAAGAGCTTCTGTGTCGGCGCTAGCGCGTCTCAGCCGCTCGTGCGTCCTGGGGACGTAATGGTAGCTGCCGAGGTTCTGATCGATGATCCGCTCAGCGGCCATCGGCGTCGTTCGCTGTCAGCGCTGACGGCTATTAGGGTCATTCTGGCCACTGGCGTTTCCTTTCAGGAGATCGAGGTTTGGTTGAGGGCTCCCCCGAGCGAGAGTCGGACAAGGCGTCAAAGCGTACGGGCTCGGCAACCGTAGAAGTGCAAGACCCGGGCGGCGCATCGTGTCGAGACGGGCGCGAACGAGCCCACTGGCGGATGCGTCGCACATGTGTACAGGCGCACACGCGCCACGCACTGGAACCTGGCTGGCTTCGGCGATCGGCAAACCGACCAAGACCTCCCGCCGCTGTAGGTCAAACCGTGTGGCTTCACCCATCAGGATGCGTACGCGAAGCTCACGTCTGGAGATCGGCTGCAGCGGTACCGCGATCTCAGCAGGCGAGAGCGAGCTCGTCGCGGCCTGGTAGCTCAGCGGCTGGAACCGGCGGTAATGGCTGCGGTCGACCAGCTTGAGCTCGACATGGGCGTGGACAAGCGCGGTGATCGTGAGGCTTGGGTTGACTCCCAGGTTGACGGGGATCGTGGAGGCGTCGACGACGTACAGGCCGGGGTGGCCGAATAGCTCGTGGCGAGCTTCTGGATGATGTGGGTGCTCGGGTCGGGGTAGAAGTGCGAGGAGATCGCCGGGCCGCGCGTCAGGTCCGCCTCGCCGTCGCGGCTCAAGATCGAGGTGATCGCCTCGCTGTTGGTGCGCACGACTTGTCCCAGGCGGCGTGAGACATTCGGCAGCGTGCGGTCGAGGTCCCGCGCGCGGAACAACAGCTCGAGCGTACCCAGCACGCCCGCCGCGAGGACCACGTTACGTGCGCGAACGGCGGGATAGCGACGCCGACGCCACGGGTGGCGCGCGTGGATCTGATAGCCCCAGTGATCAGCGTGGCGCGAGCACTGATGCGGCCGGTGTGGTTGGGCGCCGGTCCTGCGGTCGCTTCCGCGCAATCTCGAACGTCGGCGCGCGGTGGTCGGGACAATCGCTTTCAGCCTCCAGCCGGCTCACGGCGAGCGATCGGTTTGGCGACTACGGCCGGTGGAGCGTGCGGCGGCCTGCTCGAGCGACTTGATCGCCGCGCCGCGGGCTTTCTCGGTCGCCTCGAGCGGGTGCCGCGTCGGGGCTAGTGTCTTCGGAACGTCTCCGGCCGCTCGTTTGCGGCTCGTGAGATGCACCCGGTAGACGTCGAGGACCTCTGGCGGATAGCGCTCGTCGGAGTTTGATCGCCATCCGCTCCACGGAGGGGTCCAGAACGCGTCGGGGTCGCCAAGGACGAGTTAAGCGATGCGCTTGCGAGCGGCGATCAGGCAGATCAGCGCCCGACCAGAGCTGTATCAGCGTCCGTCATGCAGCGTCTGTACATCGATGATGGGAGTATTGGTGTTCGACCGGTAGCGCGATCGGTGATCCGCTCGACGCAGGAGCTCAGATCATGACAAATGCCCGGAGGGGGAGACATTGACCGAGTCCGTGATAAACGCTGAAGCGGCTATGGATGCAGTCGGTAGGGTGCCGGCGCGCGCGCGCGCGAATCCGCTGGTCGGCTCCGCGCTGGAGTTGCGCCGCAGTCAAGTCTTGACGTATGCGCGCGTGATGCGGGAGTACGGTGATGTGGTCCGCTTGGTCGTCGGGCCGCCCGGGTTGCGTCTGGAGCTCTACTGCGTGTTTCACCCGGACGGCGTCAGGCAGATGCTGGCGGGCTCGCGGGACGCGTACACGAAACGCAACCGGTTCTATCTCGAGATCGCCAAGGCGGTCGGATTGGGGCTATTGACGGCCGAAGGAGAACGCTGGCAGCGCCAGCGGCGACTGATCCAGCCGCTGTTCACGCGCAAGCAAATCGCGAGCTACGCCGATCTGATGGTGGCCGAGGCGACCGCGGTCGCGGAGCGATGGGAGCGCGCTAGCGCCAGCGGCAAGATCGTCGATGCGAACAGCGAGCTGGTTAGCTTGGCGCTGCGGGTCGTCGGCCGCTCGATCTTCGGCGATGACGTCGAACGAGCTCTGGAGGTTCTGGACGCAGAGTTCGCGGTGCTCAACCGCCGCACCTTCCAGCGCGCGATGTCGCCGGTTGCGCTGCCCGCCTCGTGGCCGACCCCGGCCAACAAGCGCGCGGCGCGCGCGCAGCACGCGCTCTACGACGTGGTTGACGAGTTGATCGCGCGCCGCGCGCAGTCTGCGGCCCAGGGGCATGACCTCGTCTCGCGTCTCCTGGACGCCCGCGACGCGGACACGGGCGAGGCGATGGACCTCCAGCAAGTGCGCGACGAGGCGCTGATCTTCCTGCTCGCCGGTCACGAGACAACCTCCACAGCGCTGACGTTTACGCTGCAACTCCTCGCCCGCCACGCCGACGAGCAGGCCAAGGTCCAGGATGAGCTCGACGTCGTGCTCGACGGCCGTACTCCGACAGCCCAGGACCTACCCCAGCTACAGCTCACGACAATGGCGATCAAGGAGGCAATGCGCCTGTACCCGCCCGCCTACGCACTCGGGCGCCGCGCAGAGCGCGACACCGAGATCGGCGGCTACGCGATCCCGGCGGGAGCCAACGTGCTTGTCAGCCAGTACGCCACGCATCGACACCCAGACTTCTGGGAGGACCCCGAGACGTTCGACCCAACTCGGTTCACCCCCGAACGCGACCACGCACGTCACCCGCACGCGTACTTCCCCTTCGGAGCCGGCCCGCGCGCCTGCATCGGATCGCAATTCGCGATGCTCGAGGCAACGATCGCCACCGCCATCCTGTTGCAGCGCTGCAACCTCAGCACCGACCTCGCCGACATCCCGATTGACACCGAAGGCATCACCCTACGACCACGCGGCCCCGTCCCAATCCGACCCAGACCGCGCTAAGCGTGAACGGCTCGTTCCTCGGGGCGGATCATCGGTAGAGGTCAATTCGATGCTGCGGGCGTGACGGGCGCAGCAGGCGGCCGGGTTCGCGATCAGCCGATGAGCCTTCGACACACACCAGCACCCACAAAGCCGCACCACACGCCGGAACACGGCCGTCCGCGATGCTGTCATTGCGGTTCGCCTCCGCAAAGCCGATTGGGTGCAGGTCGTTTGTAGTGGGTAGATAGCCCCGTTTGTCTGGCAGGTTGTGCGTTCGGACGCGCTTCTGTCCGGGGCATTCGCGGTGATTCCGGAAGGAGTGCGAGTGAGCGGCGGCGAAAGTGGGGGTGTTATGTCCCGTTCCCAACGCGATACGGAGGTGATCGCGTGGCTCCTGATCTGCTCGACTTGTTCGCCTCGACCCGGCAAAGTAACGGCTCTGTGAGCGAACGGTCGCCGGAATGTGTGGATGGTGATGAGAGGGCCGAGGGCGGCGAGCAGCGCCGCGCGGCGGGGTCCGATGTGTGCCCGGTCGCGGGGTTCGAGCGCTCGCAGGCGCTGTTTGCGGGACTCGTCGAGTGGGTGGCGGGCGAGCAGGCGTTGGGGCTTAAGCATTCAGAGCTCGAGGCGCGGCTGGCGGAGGACGCGCGCGCGTTGGCCCGGCAGGTGTTGCAGGATCAGCTCGATCTCCGCGCCCGGGTCGAGCAGCGGGCGGACGGGGTGATCGGCGCTGACGCCACGCCCAGACGCGCTGTCGAGCGTGGGCACGAGCGTGACCTGCAGACCGTGCTCGGCGAGGTGGCGGTCACGCGGCTGGCCTACCGGGCGCCCGGCAGCGAGAACCTGTATCCCGCTGACGCGCGGCTGAACCTCCCGCCGGTCCGCCACTCGCACGGGATCCGCAGGCTGGCAGCGTTGGAAGCGCCGCGGTCAAGCTTTGAAGACGCGCAGGCCGCGATCATGCGACAGACCGGCCAGCAGATCGGCACGCGTCAGCTCAGAGCGCTGACGCTCGCTGCCGCCCAAGATGTTGATGCGTTCTACGCGCAGCGCGAGCGCATCGTGCCGGACGGGAAGGGTCTGCTGGTGCTCTCGTGCGATGCGAAGGGGGTGGTGATGCGTCCCGAGGCGCTGCGTGAGCAGACCCGCGCGCAGGCGCAGAACGCCTCCGGCAAGCTCAA
>JBKQKK010000027.1:0-3358 GCA_052147535.1 Solirubrobacteraceae bacterium
CCGGAGCACGCCGATGCGAAGTACTGCGTCGCCGAATATGTCGCCGACCTGAACCGCCGCGCCCGTGAGCGCGGCTCGTCGCGCGTCTTTGACCCGGCGGTCGGGGCCACCGCACATCCGCACGAGCTCCGGCACCCTGCTGGTGCCTTTTTCGTCGCCTATCTGCACGGCAACGCGGTGGGCTGCGGCGGCGTCAAGCATCGCCGCGGTGCGCCCGCCGAGATCAAGCGGATGTGGATCTCTCCCGAGGCACGCGGGCTCGGGCTCGGGCGGCGGCTGCTCGACACGCTAGAGGCATTCGCATGCGAGGGTGGCTCGCGGGTCGCGCACATCGAGACGAGCGCGGTCAGCACCGAGGCGCTCTGCCTCTACCGCTCGAGCGGCTGGATCGAGGTGCAGCAATTCAACGACGAACCGTTCGCGGACCACTGGTTCGAGAAGCGATTGACTCGCTCGCCGCTCGGGTCAGCTGTTGCCCGATCTTGACAGGCGTCTGAAACTCGAGCCACTTGACGCTTTCGCTGACGGCCGGCGCGATCGGCCCGAGCCGGGCCGATCCGGGTGACGTTCGCTGAGCCTTTGGGGTTGTGAGACGAGTCCTGAGTTACTCGCCAAGCACAGCCCAGGCTGACGCGGCGAGATGCCCGCCACCAGAGCACTGCAGGAACGGGCCCGCCGGTCAGTTCGTTATGGCGAGGTTCTCGAAGAACGCTGCGACTTCATCCGGATCAACCGGATCGGTCAAGCTCTCGCGCAGCATCTCGTCGACGTCGGGGAACTCCGTGCAGCGGAGCGCCTCGGCTGCGTCAGCGACGTCGTAGATGGTCCGGCGCAGCGAGACACTCGGACCCAGCAACCCCCCAAGTAGGCGCCGGCGCAGCCCTCGTACGGAGACCCGACGCTGCCGGCGCCCGGCAGCAACAGGACACGGCGGGCAGTTTGCACCGCGACATTCTCCCGCCAGGAGGGTCCGGTGGCCCTTCCCGATGCGCACGAAAAGGGTCGACGCGCTCAGGTGAAGAGGTCGTCGACGGAAACCTCGATCCGTCGGCCCCCGGCTGTGGCTGCAGGCGTCATACGGCAAGGGTCGTCGGCCAGGTGCACCACGTCACAGCATGCTCGCGCGGCGGCGCTGAGAAAGCGCGAGGCCTTGCCGTAGCCGTGGCTGTCGCCCCGGTCTGTGCGGTGGTAGTACCGGCGGGGTACGTAGACGGTCAGAGAGCGTCGAGCGCGGGTCACTGCGACGTACAGCAGCCGTCGTTCCTCGGCCAGAGACTCGCGGCTGCCGGCGGCCAGGTCGGATGGAAAGTTGCCGTCATAGGCAGCGACGAGGTGGACGGCTTGCCATTCCAGCCCCTTGGCGGAGTGCACGGTGGAGAGCACGAGCCAATCCTCATCCTGCACGGCCGGGCCGGCCAGGTCGGCGGATGAGGCCGGCGGATCCAGCAGCAGCTCGGCTACGAACGTCCGCAGATCGCGGGCGTCACGCGCCAGGCCGCAGAGCGCGTCGAGATCCTGGATTCGCACAGCTCCGTCCACATAGTGAGCGCGGACGATGGGGGCCAGTGCGTCGCGCAGTCGCTCGGCGTCAGGACCGGCGGCGAGCGCCGCCGCGACGGCATCGCCCTGCTCCTGCGCCACCGTCGGTAGGTGCATTCGCGCGTCGGACCAGCGCTGGGGCAGCTGCGTGGGCGACAGCAATCCGCCGGCGAGCAACTCGTTCAGGCACCGACGGGCCCGGGCCGGACCCACCCCCTCGAGCAGCAGCAGCACCCGGAACCATGACATCTCGTCGGTGATGCGATCGGTCAGTCGCAATAGCGCCAGGAAGTCCTTGATGTGCGCGGCCTCGAGGTAGCGCAAGCCACCGTATTTGACAAACGGAATCCCCCGCCGCGACAGCTCGAGCTCCAACAGGTCGGTGTCATGCCCGGTGCGAGCCAGGACCGCCTGCTCGCGAAGGAGCATCCCGCGCTCACGAGCGGCCAGCACGCGATCGCAGATCTCCTCGGCCTCGTGCGCCTGGTCACGGCAGAACACGAGCTCTGGGCGCTCGCCGCCCGCGCGCTCGGCGCGCAGCGTCTTGGGGATGCCGATCTCCGCCTCGGCGGCGATCACGTTGGCGACGTCAAGCAGCGGCTGGCCGCCACGATAATTGCGCTCCAGCAGCACGGTCCCGGCGCCCGGGAATCGTTCGGTGAAGCCGAGCAGGTGATCGGCACTGGCTGACCTGAAGCCGTAGATGGCCTGAAGATCATCGCCGACCGCGGTCACGGTGGCGCCGTGCCCGGCAAGCGCAGCGACGACCTCCACCTGCAACTCGTTGACGTCCTGATACTCGTCCACGAGGACGTGATCAAAGCCGGCGGCCAGCCGAGCACCCGCGTCCGGGTCACGGGCCAGCGCGCGCCAGAAGAGGAGCAGGTCGTCCAGGTCGATCACGCCAAGAGCGCGTTTGCGGGCGGTGTAGGCACGAAACAAGCCGGCCATGGCATCGCCGTGCTCGGCACACCACGGAAACGCCTCCTCGATCACCTGCCTGACCGGACGCTGGGCGTTGACCGTGCGCGAGTAGACATCGGCGAGGGTGTGCTTGCGCGGGAAACGCCGCCCGCTCTCAGCATGACCCTGCTCTTGACGGACCAAGTCGATCAGGTCCGCGGCGTCACCGGCGTCCAGCAGACCGAAATCGGCGGGCAGGCCCAGCGCCGCGGCATCGCGACGCACGAAGCGGTGCGCCATCGCATGAAAGGTCCCGCCGGCGATCCGCCGAGCGCCGCCGCCAGGGTGCGCCACGGTCAGCGCCACGGCCCGGCCGATCATCTCGCGGGCCGCACGGCGGGTGAAGGTCAGCAGGAGAATCCGCTCCGGCGAGACGCCGTCCTCGATCAGACGGCCAACCCGCGCGCACAGCGTCGTCGTCTTACCGGTACCCGCCCCCGCCAGGATCAGCAAGTGGCCGCCCTCGTGCTCGGCCGCGGCCCGCTGCTCTGGATTCAGATCAGTGAGCCACACGGGCTCAGAGGGGCTCTCCAGGCTGACGAACATAGGTTCGCCAGAAGCTAGACCACGCCCCCGACAGAGCGCGAGCACGCATGCAGCGGCGCCGGGCTGCGGCGCTCGAGCGCGAGGAATCCCGCGAGCAGTACGACGCCGGCGGCCAGCAGGCCGATCGTTCGGGGCGACCCCCATCCGTAGCTGTTCGATTTGACGATCGCCAACACGAGCACCACGAGGCCGGCGGTGACCGACACCGCTCCCGGGAGATCGAACGTCCGGTTGGTCAGCTCCGGTCTGGACTCGGGCACGAACCTCACGGTCGCGGCCGCGAGGGCCACGCCGACCGGGACGTTGACGA
>JBKQKK010000028.1:0-2856 GCA_052147535.1 Solirubrobacteraceae bacterium
CGTGCGGCGTTTGCGGCAGCGGATCTTCACGGCGTCGCAGGCGGGGGACCTTCCACGGGTCCGCAACCTGCAGAAGTTGATGCTCCGTTCGCGCGCCAACACGCTCTTGAGCGTGAGGCGGGTGGCGGAGCGCAATGCTGGCCGCTTGACAGCGGGCGTTGACGGCGAGGTGGTCCTCACCCCCGAAGCCAAGATGCATTTGGCGGAAAGGGTGCAGTGGAGCGCCGAGCCGTTCAAGGCCCAGCCGGTCAGGCGGGTGTACATCCCCAAGCAAGGCACCACGAAGCGACGTCCGCTCGGTATCCCCGTGATCGTCGACAGGGCTCAACAGGCCCGGGTCGCGAGCGCGTTGGAGCCCGAGTGGGAAGCGCGGTTCGAGCCGAGATCCTATGGATTCAGGCCGGGCCGCGGCTGCCATGACGCGATCGAAGCGATCTACCAGGTCGGCAAGGGCAGACGCCCGAAGCGGCGGTGGGTGCTAGACGCTGATTTGGCGGCGGCGTTTGACCGGATTGACCATTCCCACATCCTCCGCCAGCTCGGCACGTTCCCCGCCAGGGGAATGGTCGCGCAATGGTTGAAAGCGGGCGTGGTCGAAGATGGTCGGTTCGCCCCGACCGAGGAGGGAACTCCTCAGGGCGGGGTGATGACTGCTCCCACGCAATCGCAAACTTCGAGTTTGAGCGGTTGATTCAGCGCCGGGCGGGAAGGAATCGGCCATGAGGCGTGGTATTCAAGTGACTGATGGCCAGTCGCAGAGCTTTCGCGGACGAGTACGCGGTTCGAGTGAACCGCGCGGTCGGGTTGCTCGCCGGCGCGTCGCCGGCGGACGCGGTACGAGCGCTGCGGGCCGAGCACGGGCTGTCCGAGCGTCAGGCGCGTCGGTACGTGAACGCGGCGCTGGATCGGCCGGGTGGTGTGGTGGTGCCGGAGCGCAGCGTGTTGTTCACGGTGCGGTTGGCGCCGTCGTTGATCGCCGGGTTGCGCGGTCACGCCGAGTCTCGTGGGTTGACGCTCAGCGCGACGGTCGCGGAGGCGGCGAGGCTGTATCTCGATCGGGTTGCCGAGCGACACGGTGGCAACGCGCGTTGAGATCGAGTTCGTGGCTGACAGGCTCGCCAGCGCGCGGCTGGCGCAGGTGTACGCGATCGCGGCGCCCGACCGGCGCCGTGCGATAGGCAACGATGGGAGCGACGATGAACGACGTGATCTCGCAGACGGACGGGCGGACGGGGCGCGTGGCGGCGATCTACGCGCGGGTGTCCTCCGAGCGCCAGCGCCAGGACGAGACGATTCAGAGCCAGACCGTCGGGTTGCGTGAGCTCGCCGGCGCGCGCGGGCTGCTTGTGCCCGAGGACTTGGTGTTCGAGGACGAGGGGTTCTCGGGCGCGACGCTCACCCGGCCGGCGCTTGAGCGGTGCCGTGACCGTGCCGCGGAAGGCGCCTTCGAGGTGCTGCTCTGCCACGCACCGGACCGGCTCGCGCGCCGCTACGCCTACCAGGTGCTGCTGCTCGAAGAGCTCGCGCGTGCTGGCGTTGAGGTCTCTTTCGCGAAGGAGCCCGAGCGGAGCGGGACGCCCGAGGATGAGCTGTTGCGCCAGTTCCAGGGGATGATCGCCGAGTACGAGCGTGCGCAGATCGCGGAGCGCACCCGCCGCGGCAAGGCGCACCGCGCGCGCGGCGGCTCGCAGGCGGTGATGTCCGGCGCGCCCTACGGATACCGCTACGTCAAGAAAGCAGACCATTGCGATGCGTACTGGGAAATCAACGAGCTCGAGGCGCAGGTCGTACGCGACGTGTTCGCCCGCTACGTCGAGGAAGGGGTGTCGATCGGTGAGCTCGCTCGCTGGCTGAGCGGGCGCGGGGTGCCGACCCGCAAGGGCAAAGCGGTGTGGGACCGCTCGACCGTGTGGGCGATGCTGCGTAACCCCGCCTACCGCGGGCAGGCCGCGTTCGGGAAGACCAAGACCGCCGATCGGCACGGCGCGCCGACGCGCACCACCCGCGCGCGCGGTGAACGCCACGGCCGCCGCCCGACACGCTCTGACGAGCCGGCCGAGAACTGGACGCTGATCGCGGTCCCGCCGCTGATCAGCGAGCAGACCTTCGAGCTCGCGCAGGCGCGGCTGGGCGCCAACGCGCACTTCGCCAAGCGCAACACCAAGCAGCCGACGCTGCTGCAAGGCATCCTCGTCTGCCGCGAGTGCGGCTACGCCTGCTACCGCACGACTACGCGCACGACCAACAAGCGGATCTACTACTACCGGTGCATCGGCTCTGACAACTACCGCCACGTCGGCGGGCGCGTCTGCCACAGCCGCCCGATCCGCGCTGATGAGCTCGACGAGCTCGTCTGGGCCAACGTCCGCGAGCTGCTCGAGGACCCAGCGCTCGTGCAAGCAGAGATCGACCGTCGCCTCCAAGCGCTGCGTACCGAGCACCCCGCAACCCAACGCCGCGAGGCGCTCGAGCGGGACCTCGCCCGCGCCGAGAACGCGCTCACGCGGATGATCGAGGCCTACCAAGAACAGCTCATCTCGCTCGAGGAGCTCCGCGCGCGCACGCCCGAGCTGCGTAAACGCCAGAGCGCCCTGCGCGCCCAGCTCGACACGCTCGACGCCGAGCTGCACGACGCCGAGACTTACCTCAAACTCGCCGACACCCTCGAACGGTTCCTCAGCCGCCTCGACGACGGCCTGGACCAGCTCGACACCGCCGGACAGCAACGCATCCTGCGGCTCGTCGTCCGCGAAGTCCTGATCGGCGGCGAGGACGACACGATCACCATCCGCCACTCGATCCCGACGCCCACAAGCCCCCACGACCCAAGTTACCTTTTGCGTGGGAGCAGTCATC
>JBKQKK010000029.1:0-28475 GCA_052147535.1 Solirubrobacteraceae bacterium
GCTCCTCGATCGCCGGTACGCGCGCGCCCGGCGCGCTCCACCGGCGCGGGCGCGGGCGCGGTCGCGGGCGCAGGCGCGGGCGCGGGCGCAGGCGCGGGCGCGAGTTCGTCTGCGGCGGCAGCGGACCCCGCCAGCTCAGCCGCGTTGGCCCTCCGCGCCGCGGCCGTTCGCTGCGCACCGCGCGCGGGCGCCTGCCGACGCCACCGGGCACCGTTCCAGTCGATCTCCTCGAGCGGTTCCCTGACTGCGTGCTCGCGCCGAAAGTCATCGACCGCCGCACGGCACTCGGCGAGCGAGAGGTAGTCATCGACAACCACGTAACCGCCGACCGAGAGCCCTTCGTACAGGCAATCCAGCGCTACCCTGATCGACTCGTAGGTGTCACCGTCCAGGCGCAGGATCGCCCAGCTTCCGCCTGCCAGTCGCGGCAGGGACTCCTGAAAGAACCCCGGCACGAACTTGACGCCGCGCTCCAGCCCGAAGCGAGCAAAGCTCTGCTTGACCTCCTCCAGTGGCACCGCGAGGAAATCGCAGCCGGCGAGGTCGCTCGCGAGGTCGTATCCGTCGCTCTGCGCCACCGCGCCGCGCGGGAAGCCCTGGAAGGAGTCAGCGACATAGACCTCGCGCTGGTACGCGTTGAGCGTGTCCAGCACCGCCCGCATCAACAGCGACGCGCCGCCACGCCACGCGCCGGCTTCCACTAGGTCACCCTCGACGCCGTCGCGGACGACCGACTCGACGCAAGCTTGGAGGTCGTCGAGCCGCGCAAGCCCGACCATCGTCAGTCCATGCAGCGGCCAATCCATCCCGGCCGCGCGCATCCGCAGTTGCTCGCCGGCGAGCTCGCGCGACATCACAATCCCTGACGTCGTGCGCGCGACCGAGGTCGTCGTCGTGCCCGAGAGGTCGCAGAGGCAGATCTTGAGTAGGTCGAGGTAGGCACGGCGCAGCGACTCGGCGTCAGCTGCGGGCGCGGCCGCGCGAACCGGACGCGCAGCCTCCAGGCCGGCGCCGAAGCGGGCCTCGATGATCGCCAGCAAGCGGGCCGCAGCGACGCTCGGCGGATCTATCTCGGCGCCTGCCTGAACCACCCGCTCGATGATAATCGGCGCGTTGATCGACTACTCAGGTCGCGTAGAGTGGCCGCGCGTGGCGGCGGAACACGACGACGGCCTGCAGGTCAAGCTCGACAGTCACCTCCCGGCGACCCTGCCGGTCGGCTGCGACACGGCGATCTTCCTATACGGCCACTGCTTTCACCGCCACAAGTCAATCAAGCGCCTGGAACTGCTGCTCGACGGCGCGCCCTCGACGCCCGAGGCTCAGTCGATGCCGCGCCGCGACCTGTTCGAGTGGCTGCGCAGAACGAGCGCGGATCCTGAGGGGCGCAGCTATCGCAGCGGCTTCTGGTCGGTGCTGAGCGTCCACCCCGGCGCAACCCCGCGACGGTGCGCGATCGACGCGCTGGTCGTGCTGGCGGACCGTGAGCGCCAGGTCGTGCCGCTCGGTTGCATCGAGATCATCAGACGCGCACCGTCACCAGAGCTCCCCGCGGCGGCGCCGGGCACGATTGCGGTCTGCATCGCGAGCTTCGAACCCGACCTGGAGCTGTTTGCGACACAGATCGAATCGCTTCGCGCTCAGACTGACCGGCGCTGGGTGTGCGTGATCAGCGACGATGGTAGCTCCGCGCTGACGCTGAGGGGGATGGGCGCGGTGATCGGCCAGGACCCACGCTTCTCGCTGTCGCGCAACCAGCAGCGCCTCGGACCGTACCTCAACTTCGAGCGGGCGCTCGCGATGGCGCCGGCGGGCGTCGAGGCGCTCGCGCCCTGCGACCAGGACGATCGCTGGTATCCCGACAAGCTGGCCGCGCTGCGTGCCGCACGCGGAGCAGCGCAGATGGTCTTCAGCGATCAGCGCCTGGTCGATCGCGACGGCCGGATTTTGCGCGACTCGCTGTGGCACGGTCGCCGCAACGACCACTCGAACCTCGCCTCGCTGCTGGTCGCCAACGCCATCCCAGGCGCAGCGATGCTGTTCGGAGCGGAGCTCGCCAAGCTGGCGCTGCCGTTCCCACGGGCGCCCGGCGTCCCCTATCACGACCACTGGCTGGCGCTCGTCGCGCTCGCCGCCGGCAGGATCGCCTACGTCGATCGTGCCCTGTACGACTACGTCCAGCACACAGCAGCGGTGTCCGGCGATCTGCTCGCCCCGGCCGCGGCGCTCTGGAGTCCGCACAGGGCGACGTTGGGCGGCTCCCGCGGCTGGCGCTCGGCCTACTTCGGGGGTTACCTGACGCGCGAGGTATTCGCCCGGACCCTGCTGGGACGATGCGCAGCGAGCCTGACGCCTTCGAAGCGGCGGGCGCTCCAGTTGTTCGCCGCGAGCGGTCGCTCGCCGCTGGCGTTCGCGTGGCTCGCTGGCAGACCGTTGCGGCGTTTCGCCGGACGCGACGAGACGCTCGGCGGCGAGGCAGGGCTCGCGAAGGGGGTCGCGTGGAGGTGGCTGCTACAGCTCGCCGTCACAGGAGCCCAGCATCCCGGGCGGCGAGCGTACGACGCCAGCTTCCCGGATCCACCGCTGTTCGAACAGCCGCGGCTGCGGCGCTGGCGAGCAGCTGAGTGAACGCATCGGGGCGGGGAAGACGAGCGAGCGCGATGGCCGCCACTGGTACGCTGCGCCCGGTGTCGGGGACGGCTCGAACGCACCTGCAGAGCGGGCCGGTCGCGATCGAGGTGCGCGCCGTCAGCAAGACGTTCCAGATCCCCGATCACCGGCTCGACTCGTTCAAGGAGCGCGCCACGCACCCGCTCACCAGGCGGTCCCATCGCGAGCTGCGGGCGCTGCACGGGATCGACTTCGACGTGCATCTTGGCGAGTTCTTCGGCATCGTCGGACGCAACGGCTCGGGCAAGAGCACGTTGCTGAAGATCATGGCCAGCATCTACCGCGCTGACGGTGGACGGATCCGGATGGCCGGTCGTCTGGCGCCGTTCATCGAGCTGGGCGTCGGTTTCAACCCGGAGATGTCCTCGCGCGAGAACGTGGTCCTCAACGGCGTGCTGATGGGACTCAGCCGCCAGGAGGCCCGCCGGCGCCTGGATGCCGTGCTCGACTTCGCCGAGCTGCGCGAGTTCACGGACCTGAAGCTGAAGAACTACTCCTCGGGAATGATGGTGCGGCTCGCGTTCTCGGTGATGGTTGAAGCCGACGCGGACATCATGCTGATCGACGAGGTGCTCGCGGTCGGCGACGCCGCGTTCGCACAGAAGTGCGTCGAGGTCTTCCGCGCCCGGCGAGACGCCGGCCGCACGGTCGTGCTCGTGACCCACGATATGGCAACCGTCCAAAGCTTCTGCGACCGTGCGATGCTGATCCACGACGGCGAGCTTCGCTACATCGGCGACCCCGAGGAGGCGGCGCTGCGCTACTACCGGTTGAACTTCGGCGGCGACGGGGCCGAGCGCAACCGCGGCGATGTCCCCGACGTCAACGTCCGGCTGATCGACGTTTGGCTGTCCAACCCGGCTGGGGAACGGGTGCAGAACATCGAACAGGGAACCCCGATTGGCTTCAACATGATCGTCGAGGCGCGGCGGGAGCTCGTGCACCCGGTGTTCAGCTTTCACTTCCTCAACGGCGACGGACTCACCGTATTCGGCTTCACGGTCACGATCAACCTGCCGGAGGACCAAGCAGAGATCGTCCCCGCCGGGAAGCGGGTGCGGCTCTGCGGGTTGATCGAGAACCCCCTGCTGCCCGGCCGCTACAACGTGAGCACGATCATTTCGCGCAACCGCAGCATCGGCGACCTGGCGCTGCACCTGTTGCGGGTGCTCGAGTTCGTCGTCTACGGGACGAGCCCGGGAGCCGGCGCGGTCGGCGTCCACACCGATGTCGAAGCGGTGATCGAAGATTGAGGGGCGACGGTTCGGCGCTCGATGACGCAACCGCTTCCCCGGCGCTCGAGTTGCGTGAGGTGCGCGGCCCCTCGGCACTCGGCGGTGGCTGGCGTCGATCGCTGGAGCTGCTGTACCTGATGGCGGCAATGGAGTTCAGGCGCTCCTACCTGAACACGGCGCTCGGATACATATGGTCGGTGTGCCGGCCGCTGCTGCTGTTCGCGGTGCTGCTGGCGGTCTTCACCCACATCGTCCACCTGAGCCAGGGCGTTGCTCACTATCCGGTCCTATTGCTGCTCAACATCGTCCTGTTCGGCTTCTTCCAGGAGGCAACCTCGACCAGCGTCGGATCGGTCGTCGGCCAGGAAGCGGTTGTACGCAAGACGCAGTTCCCGCGCCTGGTGATCCCGCTCGCGGTGGTCACGACCAGCGCCTTCAACCTCGCGCTGAACTTGGTCGTTACGTTCGTGTTCATTCTCGCGTTCGGCGTCAGCCCGCTGTGGACCTGGCTGCTGTTGCCAGTGCTCCTGATCTGGCTGCTGCTGCTGACCGTGGCAGTCGCGATGATCCTCTCGTCGCTGTTCCCGCGCTTCCGGGACGTAGGAATCATCTGGGCGGTGTTCGCGACCGCGCTGTTCTACGCGACGCCGATCATCTACACGCTGAACTCCAAGACGATCAGTGGCACGATCGGCAAGCTGGTGTCGATCAACCCGCTGACGCCGCTGTTCGAGCTCGCCCGCCGCTGGATCATCACGCCGGGCGCGCCGGTGGCGGGCGGGCTTCTGGCGACCGTCGTGCCGATCGCGCTTTCGATCGCGATCTGCGTGCTCGCCGTCTGGGTGTTCAACCGCGAGGCGCCGCGTATCGCCGAAGCGCTGTAGTGCCATCAACCTGGCGCGGCCGCCTGGAGTCTGCGGCTTTCCTCGCCGCCCTGCGCGAGCGCGAGCAACCCGCCCGCCAGCACGACCGCGATCAGCGTCACCGCCGGCATCTGCCAGTCCCAATCAAGCGGCGAGTGCGCCAACCACACCACGCAAGCGGCGATCGGCCCGGCGGCGCGCGCCGGCGTCGCCCGGTGCGCGGTCCGAGCCGCCACCGCGACAGCGCCGAGAGCAGCCGCCAGCAGCGTGACTCCGACCAGGCCGAGCTCGGCCAGGGTCTGCAGCTCCAGCGAGTGCGTGTCCTGGGCGCCGTCAGGATACGGCCTGTAGCGCAGCCACCAGACTGCCCAGCCGCCGGCGCCGACACCGATCAGCGGCTCGTCCGCGAACGCCTTCAGCGCCACTTTCCAGTAGGCGTAGCGGTTGCTTTGCAACGTCGCGTAGCGTCCGGCGCCGCCGCTCAACGGCACGCCCGACCGCTCCTTGGCGCCGGCCGCGATCGCCAGCGCCAATCCGACGCAGACGACGCCGAGCGCGAGCAGACCGGCGTGGCGGGGCAGCCGCAGCGCCCCGCCAGGAGCGCTGAGAACGAGTCGTAGCGTGAGCAGGGCGGCGCCGCCGGCGATCAGCGCCAGCACGATCAGCGCGATCGCTCCCTGCGCGGCGCGCGTGGAAGTGCTTCCGGCGAGGTTCGTCACCCCATGCAGCGGCGCGAGCGCGCCCGCCGCGAGCACGGCAGCGCCGACCACGACCGCAAGCGCGCGCAACTGCGCGCGCTGCGGGGCTAGCGCGAGGAGCGCGATCAGCCCGGCACAGCAGGCGAACAGCGCGCCGCGCGAGAACGAGATGTACAGGCCCGTGCCGAGCGGCGCTGCCGCCGCGGCGGCAGCGGCTCTGACCCACGGGGGTCGGCGCTCGTCGCCCGCCAGCCGCGCGCACAGCACAAGTCCGATCGCCGCCACCTCGCCCATCGCGTTCCAGTAGGTGAGCGGCTGCTCGAGGCGCCCCTGGGCGCTGAGCGAGCGTGCGAACTGCAAGATCGCCGGCGCCAGCCGCTCAGACAGGCCGTAGCCAATCACGATCACCGTCCCCGCCGCGGCGATTGGCTCGAGCGCCTCCAGCGCGCCGCGCACGCGCATCAGCAGCACGCCCGCGACCAGCGCGCCGAGGTACAGGAACGCGATCTGGGTCGCGGCATAGGCGCTGCCGGCGATCGGCGCCCACGCGATCGACGCCGCCGTCCAACCAGCCAGCAACGCGAGGCCGATCAGCGCCGTGAGCAGCGCGGGTGAGCGTGGGAGCGCCTCGCGGCCCGCGATCAGTGCCGTCGCCGCCAGCAGCCACATGACCAGGCCGGCCCACTCGCGGGCGCTCGCAAAGTAGCCTCCGGTGAAGAACGCGAGCACAGTCGGAACCGCCGGCAGCGCCAGGCCGGCAGCGAGCAGGACCCGCTCGCGCATCTTCTACCCCTCCGATGCTCGCGCTGCGCGCCGGACGCGCGGAGCGGCCGAGCATGGCTCGCAGAGCTTCCGCGGCACTGTCCCGTTGCGCGAGAGCGCCGCCCGCACCTGCGCGCTGACGCCCGCCCTGAAACTCGCCGGAGCGAACCGCGCGGCGTTGCGCACACACGCGTCCGGCTCGATTGCCGCCTGATCGAAACGCCGCACAGCTTCGACGAGCCGCTCCGCGCCGCCGGTCCAGAAGCAGCCGGTGACACCGCCGATCACGGTCTCGAGCGCGCCGCCCTCACCGCGCGCGATCACCGGACGCCCCGCGGCCTGGCATTCGACGGCGGTGATGCCGAACTCCTCGACGGCGCTCACCACCAGCGCCCGGGCCGAGCTGTACACCTGAGCGACTTGCGCATCGGGCACTCGCCCGGTGAAGCTGATCGTGCTTCCCGCCAAGCCCCTCAGCCGCCGGTAGTCCGGGCCGTCCCCGACGATCACAAGCGGCCGCCGCAGCTTGTTGAAGGCAGCAACCGCGACGTCGATCTGCTTGTGCGCCATCAGCTCGCCGACGACTGCGTAGTGATCGCCTACGGGCCCGGGCTTGAACCGCTCGATCTGCACCGGCGGATGCACGATCTCGGCGTCGCGTCCATAGTAGGCGCGGATCCGCTGCTGGGTCGTGCGCGCGTTCGCGATGTAGCGGTCGGTCCGCTGCGCAGCGATCCAATCCCACTGACGCCAGCGGTGGAACAAGTGGCGCAACAGCCGGCGCGCAAGTGGGTTGCGGTGGGCGAGCGTCTGGTCACGGTCGTTCCAGACATAGCGGAACGGGTTGTGGCAGTAGCTGACGTGGGTCGAGTGCTCGCCGCACAGGACGGCGTGCGCCCATGCCGAGGAGCTCGACAGGACCAGATCGTAGGAGGACAGCTCGAGGGACTCGACCGCGGCCGGGTACAGTGGCAGCAACGCGCGGAAGGTCCGGGCCGTTGGGCGCAGCTTCTGGAGGAACGAGGCGTTCACGTTGCGGTGCGAGAACCGGCCCTCGGTACCGTGCTCATCGTAGACCGACGTGAAGATGTCGGCATCCGGCCACATCGCACAGAGCTCGAGGAAGACTCGCTCGGCGCCCCGCAGATCAAGCAGGAAATCGTGGACGAGGGCGACTCGTTGACTGAGTTGGATCGGCATCGGCTGGCTGCGCAACGTTGGCAGTCTAGGCTTGCGGCGCGAGACATGCCGGCGCTTCTGCTGATCTGCTATTCACCTGCGCTGGGTGGCGCCGAACGGGTGCTGTTGAGTTTCGCCCGCGGACTCGCGGACAGCGAACCCAGCGGCGCGCTGGCCGCTGCAGGTCCTGTCGAGACGTGGCTCGCATGCCCCGAGGGACCGATCGCAGATCGCGCGCGCGCGGACGGCATGCGCGTCGTTGCGGTGCGTGAACGTTCGCTGCGTCTGCGCACCGGCCGGCGCGACCGAGTGCTGGCGCTGGCGCGGCTCGCCGGCCATCGCCGTGAACTGACTCGGCTGATCGCGGCCCTCGATCCGGATCTCGTGGTCGTCAACGGGATGCGCTCGGCGATCGCACTGGCGCACACGCGCGCGGTGCGGGGCGGCGCGCCGCTGGTGTTTTTGCACCACGACCTGCTCCCGGGAGCGGCGATCGGCGCCGCGGTCAGGTTGGCCGCCCGCCGCGCGAACCTGGTGATCGTGCCCTCGCACGTAGTCGCGGCAGACCTCGGCCTGGACTGTGCGCCGCTCGTGATCCATCCCGGCGTGGACGTCGAGCAGTTCGCCGCGGACACGTCCCCCGCTTCGCCGCCGGAGGTGCTCACGCTCGGCGCGCTCGCCGGCTGGAAGCGCGTGGACTTCGCGCTCGAGGTGATCGCGCTCGTCCGCCGCCGGCTCCCGCAGGCGCGCTTGCGCGTCGCCGGGTCAGCCGTACCCGGAGATCCGGGGCAGACGCTCGTCGAGTTGCGCGAGCGCGCGGCCCGCGAGGACCTGGCGGGCGCGGTCGAGTTCCTCGGCGAGGTCGCCGATCCGCGTCTCGAGCTCGCGCGGGCCAGCTGCCTGCTGCACTGCGCCGAGCGCGAGCCGTTCGGGCTGGCGGTGCTCGAAGCGCTCGCTGCAGCCAGGCCCGTGGTGGCGCCTGACGCCGGCGGACCGCGCGAGATCGTCGATCCCTCGTGCGGGATCCTATATCCGCCCGGTGACGCTGGCGCCGCGGCGGCGGCGATCGTCGCGCTGATTGGCGACCCGGGACTGGCGCGCGCGATGGGCGCGCGCGGCCGCGCGCGGGTACAGGAGCGTTTTGGCGTGCGGCGCGCGCGGGCCGCGTTCGTGAGCGCTGTGACAGCGCTGCCGGCGCGCTGCACGGAGGCCGGCGCCGCCGGCGCGAGCGGCGCGCGGGCGCCCGCGCCCGCGCTGGTGACCGTCACGCACAACTCCGAGCGCGCGCTCGATGCGCTACTGCACTCGGTCGCGCGACATCTGGGCTCCGCGCGCGTGTTCGTGGTCGACAACGCGTCAAACGACGGCACGCTCGCGGTCGCCGACCGCTGGCGGGGGAGGCTGGCGATCGAAACGCTCGCCCTGAGGGAGAACATCGGCTTCGGCGCGGCCTGCAACCGGGGTGTCGCGCTGGTTGGGGAGCCCGTCACGGCGCTGCTCAACCCCGACGTCGAGCTCGTCGACAATTCGCTTCTGGCGCTCGCCGCGGAGGCGGCGCGCGCTGATGCGCCTGCCCGCCTGCTGGCGCCGCTGGTGCTTCGCGGCGACGGGCGCCGGGAGAAAAGCGCGCACCAGCTTCCGTGCTCGGCCGCCGAGCTCGTGCATGCGCTGGTGCCGCCGGCAGCGCTCTGCGATCGCGCCGCCGCGGTGATCGCTCCCTGGCGCTCGAACCATGCTCGACCGGTCGGCTGGGCGGTCGGCTGCGCACTGCTCGCGCGCACCCACACGCTGCGAAGGCTCGGACCGTTCGATCAGTCGATCTTCCTCTACGGCGAGGATCTCGACCTCTGCCTGCGGGCGCGGGAGCAGGCGGTCGCGACGTGGTTCTGGCCCTCGGCGCGGGTGCTGCATCACGGCGCCCACTCGACCGGTCCGGCGTTCGGCGGCGAGCCGTTCGAGCGGCTGGCGGCGGCTCGGCACAACGTGGTCGCACAGCGGCTGGGGCGCCGCGCGGCGCTCGCGGACGGCGCCTTGCAGGCGTTCACGTTCGCCTCGCGACTGACGCTCAAACGCGCCCTCGGTCGTGAATGCGCTCGGGAGCGCTCACGTCTTGCGGCGCTGCTGGCCGTGACGCTCGGCGAGCAGTCGGTGCCCTAGAGGCATCCAGCTTGTCTAGTGTCGCACGCCGTGCTCGATCGCGAGCGCCGCTCTCGCGAACGCGGCGAAGGCGGGCTTCGCGGTGAGCCTGCCGGCGAGGTATTTGAACAGTCCCGCGAACGAGAACGCGTAGCCGCCCGGCGTCTCGACGCCGGCCCATGTGTAGTAGTCGAAGCTCGCCAGGTTGAGGCTCGCGCGGGCCCGCGCGAGCAGCGGCAGCACCGCCGCGGTGGCGCGCGCCTGGCCGGCCTCGGTCGTGAGCAACCCCGGAGAGGAACCGTTGCTCGCCACGCCCTTTGCGGACGGCCAGCCGACCTCGTCGGCGATCAGCGGCTTGGCGGCGTCGCCGTGCGCGTCCATGACCTCACGTACGTAATGAAGGATCGTGATTACACCTGCCGCCGTAGCCGTGTAGGGGTGCACACCGACCGCATCGAACGCCGCCCGCGCACCGTTGACCTGATAGACCGTCTCGAGCTCGCTCCAGGAGTCGTTGGGTTCGCCAGCAAGCACGACCTCGGCGCCCGGATCGGCTTGCTTGATCGCCCTGTGGGCGGCGATCAGCAGCGCCACGTAGGTCCGTGCGAACGGCTGCGCCGGCCAGAAGTAGGGAATGTCCGGCTCGTTCCAGATCTGCCACTCGCGAATCGGCTCGCTGAGGCCTGCGCGCCCCGCCCAGAAGCTCCCACCGGGGCCGTAGCGATCGACCAGGTCGGTCAGGAAGGCGGCGTACGGACCGTCCCGAGCGGGCCTGCCTAGCCCCTCGCTGCCCTGTCCGGTGATGTCCCATGACGGCGCGTAGAGAACCGTCGGCAGCAGCGTCATCCGGTGGCGGGCGGCGAGGCTGACGAGCTCGTCGATCGGCGCGAAGTCGGTCGGAACCCCACCAGCGTTCGTGTAGTTGCCACGGACGCCGGCGGGCACCACGGACCAGTTCGGGTAAGGCTGCGCCTGCGACCAGGCGAACGCGACCCGAACCGATTGCACGCCGGCGGCTTGCATCGCCGCGAACTGCGCGGCAAGGTTGATGCCCGGGGCGGTGTCCGGATACATCGGCCCGTCGACGTTCATGCCGACGAAGCCGCTGGGGACCGCCGCCGGCGCCGCTGCGAGTCCGGGGCCGGCCGCGAGGCCGAAGACGGCCGCGAGGCGCAGGACGGCGCCGACCGCCAGCAGGAGACGGACCGCTCTGCTAGCCACGGCGTGAGTCTATCCGGCCGCTCGCGAGCAGCCGCTTGAGCGCCAGGTCGGTCGCGCACGCGGTCGCGTCCCACGAGAAGCTGGCCGCGCGTCGCAGGCCGCATGCGATCAGGCGCGCGCGCTCGTCGTGGTCGCAGGCCGCCGTCATCACCGCATCGGCAAGCGCCGCCGGGTCAACCCCGGAGACCAGCAGCGCAGCGTCGCCGCAGGTCTCCGGCAACGCCGCGGCAGTGGCTGCGACGACAGGCGTTCCGCACGCCATCGCCTCGATGCACGGGAGCCCGAAGCCCTCGTAGCTCGAGGGCATCACGAGCGCCAGCGCGCCCGCGTACAGGCCCGGTAGGCATGACTCCGGCACATATCCGACGCGGCGCAGACCGGCGTCGCCACCACGTAGATAGCCGCGCTCCGATCCAGCCAGCAGCAGTTCGATCCCCCGCTCGCGCAGCGCCGCGGCAGCGACCGCCAGCACACCGAGATTCTTGCGCGCTGATGCGGTCCCGAGCGCGAGCACGTACGCGCCCGCAATGCCCAGCCGGCGCCCGGCGGCCTCGGCGCCAGACGCCGCCGCCGGCGAGAAGCGCGGCTCGACGCCCCCGGGGATCACGACGATCCGCTCGCCTGCGACGCCCAGACGCGCCGCGATCTCCTCGCGAGAGAACTCTGAGACGGTTATCACCAGCCGGGCGCGGCGCACGACCGCGGGCAACATCCGCCGTTGGTAGGCGACATACGCGGCGGAGTACGCCTCAGGGCAAGCGAAGGCGGCGAGGTCATGGATCACGACCGCGTTACGCGCGCAGGCCACAGGCGCAAGGTTGGCCGGCGAGTAGATCAGCGCACACTCCCGTGTCAGCGCCGGCAGCAGGGCCTGCTCCCAGATGTGCCCGGCGCGATGTGCCAGCGCCCGTGGCGGCATCGCCACCCGGTAGCGCTCGGGGTTCTGCCCCCGCAGCCGCCGCGTGACTTCGCGCGCGTAGCGCTCGACGCCGCCGATCTGCTCGCGCGCCGCCGCGCGGGCGTTGATCGCGACCTTGGGGGCGCCGCTCATCCGGCGTCTACCCGGCACCCCGCGCCGCGCCTACGCGGCGCCCACCCGGCGCCCGCCCGACACCGCTCAGCGGGGGCCGGCACGCCGCCGCAGCACTGTGCCCGCGCCGGCGATCCCGGCACCGGCGGCGGCCACCAGCCAGACGTCCTCGCCGGTGTGAGGTAGCGGGCTCGCCGCGACAGCGGTCGCGGTCGTCGCGGTCGTCGCGGTCGTCGCGGTCGGCGCGGTCGTAGCAGTCGCAGCAGTTGGCGCGGTCCTCGACGGGGTGCCGGCAGTAGCTGTCACGGGAGTGGCCGGTGCTGGTTGGCTCGCGGGGGGAGCGCCCGACGTCGCAGCCGGCGCGGTCGTGGCCGGCGGCGGGGTCGCTGGCGCGGTCGTGGCCGGCGCGGTCGTGGCCGGCGGCGGGGTGGCCAGCGGGTCGGTGTACTGGTTGTCGCCGGCAGACGGACTCGAGTTCGCAAACGCACTCCCAGAGCCATGCACAGCGGCTGCTGCGAGCAACGTCAGAACGGTCGTCGTTACGCAGCGCGAGCGCACGATGCGAGTATCGCAGCAACCGGGATTCGACCGATCGCAGCTACCGGGATCCGACCGCGGGCATGGTCCTAAAGGACATCGAAATCGACGCTGGCGGCG
Source organism: Solirubrobacteraceae bacterium (assembly GCA_052147535.1). GTDB lineage: Bacteria > Actinomycetota > Thermoleophilia > Solirubrobacterales > Solirubrobacteraceae > Palsa-465. The sequence goes on from JBKQKK010000029.1 coordinate 12,452, forward strand.
CCCGCTGAAACCGCGGCAGTGCCAATTTGCAGGATCTCTTGCAAAGCAGGATCGCGCGACCACGTCGCGACGAGGCATGTTACGGTGGTCTGCGTGCCGCCCCCGGAGGCGGTCAGGAATCGACAGCAAAGATCCTGTTTGCAGCGTCGTGGCGCGCTTATGCGCCCTTGATCGGCCCGTCTAACCTCCCAGCTCATGCGACTCCGCTCCCCCAGCCTGCTCCGCTTGATCGCAACGCGCACCGGCACCCGGCGCGGCGCCGTCGCCAGCCTCGCCGTCGCCGCTTTGCTCGCGAGCGGCGTGCCAAACAGCGTCGGTGACCTGCAGAGCCAGATCTCGGCAAGCCAGTCGGCGGCGGCGACGCTGAGGTCGGAGATCGCTACCGAGACCACCAGGATTCAGCAGACCGCCGGAGGTGTCGCGAGCGAACGTGCGCGGCTCGCCACGGTGCAGTCCGAGCTCGACGCGCGGATCGCGCAGCTGCGGCAGGTGCAGACCAACCTGCTCGCGGCGCGGACGCGATTGGTCGACCTCGAGGACCGGCTGCAGGTTGCCTCGAATGCGCTCGCAACCAACCTGCGCGCAGCCTACGAGGGAACGCGACCGAGCTTGATGACCGTGATCCTGCAGTCGCGCGGCTTTGCGGACCTGCTCGAGAACGTCAGCTTCATGCAGCGGATCGGCCATCAGGACGCCCAGATCGTCGGCTCGACCCGCGCCGCCCGTAATGCGGTGTTCGCGGAGGCGATCAGACTCGGGACGCTCGAGGAGCGCGATCGCACGCTCACCGACGAGATCCTTTCGCAGCGCAATCAAGTGGCGGCAATCGAGGCGGCGCTCCTCTCGCAGCAGATCGCCGAGGTCGGAGCGCGCGCCGGCGACCAAAGCCGGCTGGCGACGGTCAACTCGAGGCTGAGTGACCTGCAGGCTAAGCTGAACGCGCTCGAGGCCCGTGCCGCGGCACAGGCACGCCAGACCGCGTTGCAGGTCAACCAAACCGTCGGTGGCATCGCGATCGACACGGCCGGGATGGTGCAGCCCCCGCCCGGCGCGCCGGCCGCCGTGGGCGAGATGATCGCCGCCGGCAACGCGATCGCCACCCTCCCCTACATCTGGGGCGGCGGCCACGCCTCATTCCAGGCGTCCGGCTACGACTGCTCCGGGTCGGTCAGCTACGTGCTCGCGGCCGCCGGCCTGCTCAGCTCACCGATGGTCGCGGCGGACTTCGAGGACTGGGGCCAGCCGGGACCGGGCAAGTGGGTCACGATCTACGCGGCCTCGAACCACGTCTGGATGACGATCGCGGGCTGGCGCTTCGATACGGTCGCACTGGCTGAGGACGGCACGCGCTGGTCGCAGGGCGGCGGCGAGTTCGCCGGTTTCGTGGAGGTGCACCCGCCCGGCCTGTAGCACGGGCCGGGCGCTGAGCTGCTCGCCCGCCGGCGAGCGGAGCACGCTGAGCTGCTCGCCGATCGGCGCGCGGAACGGCATCGAATCGGCGTCCATCAGGGCTGATCGGGCGCCCGGTGCGCCTCTGTGTAAGCGCCGGCCGCAGCCAGTACAGCGATGGCGCCGATCGCGATACCGGCGAGAGCTTGGGTCAGATGCCTGTTCACGTGGTCTCCTTGCGGGGCTGGAGGTTGCACGGCCAATATCGCCCCCGGCGCGAAGCCACAGCGAAGACATGCCTAAGACCAATGTAGGAGCGCCAGGAGCCTGGCGCTCGGCGCGATCATCGGCGCTATCCGCTTTCGGCTCGCCCGCGACGCGAAGGCGCTTAGAGTACATGGCAGCCTGTCTGTCGATCAACCAGGAGAGCGAATGTCAACCAACAGCTTCGATGCGAAGGCCACGCTGACGGTCGGTCCGCGGTCGTATGAGATCTTTCGAATCGAGGCGCTGGCGCCACGGTACGACGTCGCCCGCCTGCCGTTCTCGCTCAAGATTCTGCTCGAGAACCTCCTGCGCTGCGAAGACGGCGAGTCGATCCGCGCGGCCGACATCGAAGCGCTCGCAGGTTGGAACGCGCACGAGGAGCCCAGCCGGGAGATCGCTTTCACGCCGGCGCGCGTCGTGATGCAGGACTTCACCGGGGTGCCCGCGGTGGTCGACCTCGCAGCGATGCGCGATGCGATGCGCGAGATGGGCGCCGACCCCAACAAGATCAACCCGCTGGTCCCGGCCGAGCTCGTGATCGATCACTCGGTACAGGTCGACGCCTATGGATCCGGAAGGGCATTCGTCCTCAACGCGGAGCTCGAGTTTGAACGCAACAAGGAGCGCTACGCGTTCCTGCGCTGGGGACAGGGCGCCTTCAAGAACTTTAAGGTTGTGCCGCCCGACACCGGGATCGTGCACCAGGTCAACCTCGAGTACCTGGCGCGGGTCGTGTTCGTCAACGACGCGACCATGCAGGCATACCCGGACACGCTCGTCGGCACTGATTCGCACACCACCATGATCAACGGACTCGGGGTGCTGGGCTGGGGCGTGGGCGGAATCGAGGCGGAGGCGGCGATGCTCGGACAGCCGATGTCGATGCTGATCCCGCAGGTGATCGGCTTCAAGCTCAGCGGCGAGCTACCCGAGGGCGCGACGGCCACCGATCTCGTGCTCACCGTGACCGAGATGCTTCGCGCGCACGGCGTTGTCGGCAAGTTCGTCGAGTTCTTCGGGAGCGGGCTCGCGCGGCTGCCGCTCGCCGACCGCGCGACAATCGGCAACATGTCGCCCGAGTTCGGCTCGACCTGCGCAATCTTCCCGATCGACAGCGAGACGCTTCGTTACCTGGCATTCAGCGGACGGCCGCGTGAGCGGATCGAACTGGTCGAGGCTTACGCCAAGGCGCAGGGGCTGTGGCACGACGAGAGCTCCCCGGAGCCGGCCTTCAGCGACCAGCTCGAGCTCGACCTCGCAACCGTGGTGCCGAGCATCGCCGGGCCCAAGCGCCCCCAGGACCGGATCCCGCTGAGCACATCGAAAGCCTCGCTGCGTTCGGCGCTGCGTGCGTACGTCCCGGAAGGCGATGGCGACCCTTCCAAGACCGTCCCGGTCACGCTCGGTGATGGCAAGCAGACGGAGCTTCGCCACGGCCACGTCGTAATCGCGGCGATCACCAGCTGCACCAACACCTCGAACCCGTCGGTGATGCTGGGCGCCGGGCTGCTCGCGCGCAACGCGCGCCAACGCGGGCTGCACGCGAAGCCATGGGTCAAAACCTCGCTGGCTCCCGGCTCAAAGGTCGTCACCGAGTATCTGGAGCGCGCCGGTCTAAGCGAATTCCTGGATGCGCTCGGCTTCAACCTGGTCGGCTACGGCTGCACGACCTGCATCGGCAACAGCGGCCCCCTCCCTGACGAGATCTCCAAGGCCGTCAACGACGCCGATCTCGCGGTCGTCTCGGTACTGTCGGGCAACCGCAACTTCGAAGGCCGGATCAACCCGGATGTGAAGATGAACTACCTCGCCTCGCCGCCGCTGTGCGTCGCCTACGCACTGGCCGGGACGATGGACATCGACCTGTATTTGGATCCGATCGGCGAGGACGCGAGCGGGGAGCCCGTCTACCTGAAAGACATCTGGCCAAGCTCGAGCGAGGTGGCGCAGACGGTGCAGGAAGCAGTCCAGTCGGACATGTTCCGCAAAAGCTACGCCGAGGTGTTCGACGGCGACGAGCGCTGGAACTCGCTGGCGGTGCCGACCGGCAACAGCTTCGCGTGGGATCCGGACTCGACCTACGTGCGGCTACCGACGTTCTTCAGCAATCTGCCCGCCGAGCCGGAACCGATCACCAATATCGAGGGCGCGAGGGTGCTGGCCGTGCTCGGTGACAGCGTCACCACCGACCACATCTCGCCGGCCGGCTCGATCAAGCGCGACGGCCCCGCTGGTCGCTACCTGATCGAGCACGGTGTGCAACCGAAGGACTTCAACTCGTTCGGTTCCAGACGTGGTAACCACGAGGTGATGATGCGCGGCACGTTCGCCAACATCCGCCTGCGCAACCAACTGGCGCCAGGCACCGAGGGCGGCGTGACGCTACACCTGCAAAACGGCTCCGCGGAGCAGATGTCAATCTACGACGCAGCGATGAGGTATGTCGAGGACGGCACGCCACTGGTCGTGCTCGCAGGCAAGGAGTACGGGTCGGGGTCCTCGCGCGACTGGGCCGCGAAGGGCACGCGGTTGCTCGGAGTGCGCGCTGTGATTGCACAGAGCTTTGAGCGCATCCACCGCTCGAACCTGGTCGGAATGGGAGTCCTGCCGCTTCAGTTCAAAGACGGCGACTCAGTCGCGTCGCTCGGGCTGAGCGGACACGAGACGTTTGCGATCGGCGACTTGGCCGGAGCGCAGGAGATCCCGCGCGAGGTGACCGTCCGGGCCGACGACAAGCAGTTCGCCGTCACCGTGCGCATCGATACCCCCAACGAGCAGCGCTACTACCGCCACGGCGGCATCCTCCAGTACGTGCTGCGCGAGCTCGTAGCCGGCTGAAGCGCAAGCCGGCTGAGCTCCGTTAGCTTCGGTTCAGTCAGTGTTCTCCGACGGACCCTCGGCGGACTCCTGGCGACGGTTGCGCTCGGCTTCGCGCGCGCGGTCCTCGGCGAGGAATTCGCCGATATCTTCGGCGTACTCGTGAAATGGGGTTAGCGTTGCGGGCATCGAGCGCCCTCCTTCTACCGCGTGGGTGTTGTCAGTCGATCAGCTTTCCGCCTGCATCGTTGCTCCAGGCGACTGCCTCGAGGTAGTGCCGGGCGGCGTCGGCGAACATCTCGTTGGCCCGCTCGAAGCCGCCGCTCTCGATTGCCATCACGCAATCGAGTAGCCTGCCGGCGCCGGTGTGATCGATCAGCGCGTCACGCACCGACGGCGTCAGCGGAAGATTGCGCAGGGCGACGTGCATCGTCGTGTCAGTCAAGGCGTCGAGCACCGAGAACAGGCCGAGCGTGAACAGTTCAGCCGGCGCTCCGTCCTGCGGCTTGCCGGCCAGCTGGCAGAAGCGTGCGCGGATCAGCGCGGTCACGAACAGCTCGCGCGGCTTGTCGCCAACCTCGGCGAAGACATTCAGCGTTGACCAGCGACGGAGCGGCTCGATGCCGAGCAGCGCGACCGCCTGCTTGATCGAGCTGATCCGACCACGCAGGCTGAAGTAGGCGCTGTTGAGGTACTTCAGCAGCCGGTAGGAGAGGGCGACGTCGCTGGAGATCAAGCGCTCGAGGTCGACCAGCTGGATCGCCGGATCCTGCAGCGCGCTCGCCAGTTGCAGCAGTGCGATCCGGCTCGGGGCGATCGCGCGGCCGCTGAGCAGGTGCGGACGGCAGAAGAAATAGCCCTGGAACAAATCTGCGCCGGCGGCGCTCGCCAGCTGGAAGTCCTCGATCGTCTCGATCTTCTTGGCAACGAGCTTGAGCCCGTATGGCCCGAGCACGAACGCATGCCGCGCCAGATCTCGCGGTCCGAGCGCAAGCATGTCCAGCTTGACGATATCCACCACCCTCAGCAGCGGATCAAGCCCAGGCGTGTAGTTGAATTGATCGAGCGCGAGCGTATAGCCGGCAGCGCGCAGCTCCTGAAGCTGATCGAGCAGCGGCTCCTCGACGAACGGGGCGCCGCGCAGCTCGAGGACGACCTGATCAGGGGGAAGGCTGCGCACCAGATCCAGCGACAGGAACTCGGGTGTGACGCTGATCCACGCGCGGCTCTGACCCACCAGGTGCTCGAGTCCGATCTCGCTGACTGCGCCCAGCGCGAGCCGGGCGCTCGCCAGCGCCTGATCGTCAATCGGCGTCTGGTCGCTGCCTGCGCGCGGATACAGCAGCTCGTAACCGGCCACGGACTGGTCCTGGTCGAGGATCGGCTGTCGGGCTAGGAAGATGTCGGTCATAGGTCACCCGGAGGGATGGGTCCCTACGCCAAGTAATCGGCCAACCGCGCGGATGCTTGACGTCGCGAGCCTTGGTGCCCGGGCAGAATGTCGCCATGATCATCCCCGAGCTTCTTCAAAACCTGATCACCGCCCCCGGACCCTCCGGCCACGAGACGGCGCCCGCGCGCGCGTGGCGGCAGTGGTGCTCCCGCTTCACATCCGATGTCGGCGCCGACGAGCTCGGATCCTCGTGGGCCCGCCTGGCCGGCCATGGCGGTGGGCCTACGCTGGCGGTCGTCGGGCACATCGACGAGATCGGCCTGCACGTCACCTACATCGACGACGACGGTTACCTGCGCTTCGGCGGCGTGGGCGGCTGGGACCCGATCGTGCTGGTCGGTCAGCGCGTGCTGCTGAGCACGCGTGGTGGCCCGGTGATCGGCGTGGTCGCCCGCAAACCGATCCACCTGCTCAAGGACGACGACCGCAAGAAGGCGCCCGAGCTCAAGGAGCTGCACATCGACATCGGCGCACGTGACGGCGATGAGGCACGCGAGCGCGTCCGGATCGGCGACGTGGCCGTGATCGACGCGGCCCCGATCGAGCTGCCGAACGGGAGAATCGTCTCGCGCTCGATGGACGACCGCGTCGGCTGCTACGTCGCCGCCGAGGCGGCACGGCTGCTGGCCGAGGGCGGCGGCTCGCCGGGCGATTTCGTGGCGATGGCGGTCGTACAGGAGGAGACGACGTTCGCGGGCTCGCGCACCAGCGCATACGCGCACGAGCCGGACTTGGCGATCGCCGTCGACGTCACCTTCGCCACCGACCAGCCGGGCATCGAGCTTGGCGAGATCGCCAAGCACACGCTCGGCTCGGGACCCGTGATCGCACGCGGCACCACGCTGCACCCCCTGGTGTCAGAGCTCCTCTATGACACCGCGCAGGCGGAGGGGATCCCGTTCACGCTCGCGTCGCTGGGCCGCGCGACCGGGACCGACGCGGACGCGATCCACATCAGCCGCGCAGGTCTGCCGACCGGGCTAGTGTCTGTCCCGCTGCGCTACATGCACTCGCCCGTCGAGATGGCCGCGCTCCAGGACATCGACGCGGCGGCACGCCTGATTGCCGCGTTCGCGCGGCGGTTGGCGCCGGGAATCTCATTCGAGCGCTGAGGCCGCCGGTGGGACAGACCACGCAAGCCGGTGGCGGGCGTGACGCGACGCCACCGCGGGCCGCGACCCTGCTGCTGTTCGACATCGATGGAACGTTGCTGCGCGGCGGGAATATTGCGCATCGCGAAGCGTTGCTGAGCGCCCTGGCCAAGGTCCACCGGATCGACGCGGCGCAACTGTACCTGCGCGTCGGGCCCGCCGGGCGGACCGACGGCGAGATCGCCCGCGCGATCCTGCTCGACGCCGGCGTGCCGGCCGCGCGAATCGACCAGCGCGCCGAGGCCGTGAGGCTCGAGAGCTGCCGCGCATACGCGCAGCTCTGCGAGGACGATCTCTCGGGGTACGTGATCGACGGGATCCCCGAGCTGCTGGCGTGGCTCGCCGTGCGCAAGGACGTGTTGCTCTCGCTGCTGACGGGCAACTTTGAGCCGATCGCACGGTTGAAGCTGCTGCGAGCGGGGCTCGGCCGGTGGTTCGCGGCCGGCCAGGGCGCGTTCGGATCGGACTCCGAGGACCGCGCCGCGCTCCCGGCGATCGCGCGACGGCGCGCAGGGGTGGACGGCACTCCGTTCGCCCGCGCCAAGACGATCGTGATCGGCGACACTCCGCGCGACATCGCTTGCGCGCGTGCCGACAGCTTGCGCTGCATCGCGGTCACCAGCGGGCCGTTCGAAGCAGCTGATCTTAAAGCAGCCGATTTTGTCGCCAGCGACGCTCGCGCGCTGAGAACCGCCCTCGGCGCGTCCGTGACGGCCGGGTAGCCGCTCAGTTACCGCGAATCAGCTTCTTGTAGGTGATCCGGTGCGGTCGGTCCGCCTCGGCGCCGAGCTGCTCGTGGCGAAAGCTCTCGTACGCCTCGAAGTTGCCCTCGAACCAGCGCACCTGCGAATCGCCCTCGAACGCGAGTACGTGCGTTGCGATCCGGTCAAGGAACCAGCGGTCGTGGGAGACAACCACGGCGCACCCGGCGAACGCCAGCAGAGCCTCCTCGAGCGCCCGCAGCGTGTCGACGTCGAGGTCGTTGGTGGGTTCGTCGAGCAGCAGCAGGTTGCCGCCGCTGCGAAGCAGCTTGGCGAGCTGCAGGCGGTTGCGCTCGCCCCCTGAGAGCTTGGCGACCTTCGTCTGCTGGTCGGTGCCCTTGAAGTTGAAGCCCGCGACGTAGGCGCGACTATTAATCGTCGCCGTTCCGAGCGTGATCTGGTCGGCGCCGCCGGATACCTCCTCCCACACCGTCTTATCCGCATCGAGGTCGTCACGCGACTGGTCGACATAGGCGAGCTTGACCGTATCGCCGATCCGCAGAGTGCCCGCATCGGGTCGCTCAACGCCGGTGATCATCCGCATCAGCGTGGTCTTGCCGGCGCCGTTGGGCCCGATCACGCCGACGATGCCACCGCGTGGGAGCTCGAACGACAGGTCATCGATCAGCACGCGCTCGCCGTAGGATTTGCGCAGACGGACGGCCTGGACCACGACGTCGCCGAGCCGCGGTCCCGCGGGGATGTGGATCTGGACCTGGTCGAGCTTGACGTTGCGATCCTGCGCCAGCAGAGCCTCATAGGCGTTGAGGCGGGCCTTCGGCTTGCTGCGCCGCGCGCTGGCGTTGAGACGCACCCACTCGAGCTCCTGCTCGATGGTGCGCTTGCGCGCCGTTTCCTGGCGCGCCTCGTGCTCCAGCCGGGCGCGCTTCTGCTCCAGCCAGCCCGTGTAGTTGCCCTGGTAGGGGATCCCCCGGCCACGGTCGAGCTCGAGGATCCAGCCGGCCACGTTGTCCAGGAAGTAGCGGTCGTGGGTGACCGCCACGACCGTGCCCGGGTAGTCGTGCAGATGGCGCTCGAGCCATCCCACCGATTCGGCGTCCAGGTGGTTGGTCGGCTCGTCCAGCAGCAGCAGGTCGGGCTGCGCCAGCAGCAGCCGGCAGAGCGCGACGCGGCGTCGCTCACCGCCGGACAGCTGGCTCACGTCGGCGTCGGCCGGCGGGCAGCGTAGCGCGTCCATCGCCACTTCCAGCGTCGTGTCGAGATTCCAGCCGTCGACAGCGTCGATCCGCTCCTGCACGCGCGCAAACTCGTTGGCGATCTGATCCGAGTAGTTCATCGAGAGCTCGTGAAAGCGGTCAAGCAGCGCCCGGACCTCGGCGACGCCCTGCTCGACGTTGCCGCGCACGTCCTTGCTCGGATCCAGCGCCGGTTCCTGCTCGAGCAGGCCGACGGTGGCGTTCGGCGCCAGCTGCGCCTGACCGTCGAACTCCTCCTCGACGCCGGCCATGATCCGCAGCAGCGTCGACTTGCCGGCGCCGTTGTAGCCGAGCACGCCGATCTTCGCGCCGGGCAGGAACGACAGCGAGACGTCGCTCAGCACCTGCTTGTCGGGCGGGTAGCGCCGCGAGAGCTTGAAAGTCGTGAAGATGTATTGCGCCGACACGCTCCCGAGAGTAGAACAAAGTCCTGAGCGCGCCGCTCAGCGCTCGGGCGAGGTCACCGGCCGCCGGCGGGGAGGAAGCTTGAGCGCGCCGGACAGGGCCAGGGCGAGCATCAGATCCCCGCGGAGCTTGAGCTTGCGCGTGAGCAGGAGACGCTGGGGGCTGTGGTTGCCCCCGACCAGACGCAGGAACGCCACCGGCTCAAACTCGAGCGTCAGCGCCGGTTTGCGACCGTGTCTCGATGTCCGGCAGCGGCCGTCGGCGAAGATCAACTGGTAGCGATCGGCGCCGCCGTCTAGTCTGCCCGTGATCCTGAACTCGACGACCGCGTCCAGGCGGGCATCTGCTTGCGCGCGCTGAGCGATCGTGCGGAAGATCTGCCACAGCAGCACCCGGCGAAAGCGGCTGTACATGACCCACTGCAGCCTCTGGTCGGAGGCTGCGCTCACCCAGCGAGCAAACGCTTCGGCCTTCAGGTCAGCAAACCGGCGCCGGCGGCGATCACTCCGCATGTGCCGCAGAGTCGGTCGCGGATGCGCTGCCATCGCCTGCATTGTGCATCACGTCGACTCACGCAGAGCGGCGATCGCGCGTCGCGGGGCGCGCTGTCATCCTTTCTTCTACTAAGGGCCGATCACGCGTGACAGGAGAGCGGGATGAGCAGACCTCGGGCAGAGATGGCCACGGCCGGCGGGCGGCCAAGTGGGGACATGTTGGTGAATGTGGATCGGCTTGTCGGGGCCTATTACGAGGAGCATCCGGATCCGTCGGATCCGTCCCAGGCGGTGTCGTTCGGGACGTCGGGTCATCGTGGCAGCTCGCTGGCGGGGACCTTTACAGAGGACCACATCGTTGCGATCAGCGACGCGATCGCGCGATACCGGGCGGCGGAGGGGATCGGCGGCCCACTATTCCTCGGTCGCGACACGCACGCGCTGTCGGAGCCGGCGTTCCGGACCGCGGTCGAGGTACTGGTCGCGCATGGCGTCGAGGTTGCGGTCGATTCCGAGCGCGGCTACACGCCGACGCCGGCGATCTCGCACGCGATCCTGACCCACAACGCCGCCGGCGGCGCAAAAGCGGACGGGATCGTGATCACGCCGTCGCACAACCCACCCGAGGACGGCGGTTTCAAGTACAACCCACCGCACGGCGGCCCAGCCGACACCGACGTCACGCGGCAGATCCAGGACGCCGCGAACGCGTTGCTGCGGGCGCGGCTGCGCGGTGCGCAGCGGATGGCCTACGAGGAGGCGACCAAGCTGGTGCGCCACCACGACTACCGCTCCCGCTACGTCGGCGAGCTGGCGGCGGTGGTCGACGTGGATGCGATCGCGGGCGCAGGGATCCGGCTGGGGGTCGACCCCCTGGGCGGAGCCAGCGTTGCGTACTGGGAGGCGATCGCCGATCGGCACGGGCTCAACCTCGAAGTCGTCAACGACCGTGTCGACCCGACGTTCGCGTTCATGCCGCTCGACCACGACGGCAAGATCCGGATGGACTGCTCCTCGCCGGACGCGATGGCGAGCCTGATCTCGCTCAAGGACCGCTTCGACGTCGCCTTCGCCAACGACCCCGACGCCGACCGCCACGGGATCGTCACCCGCAGCGCGGGTCTGCTGAACCCGAACCACTACCTCGCCGCCACGATCGCCTACCTGCTGGGCGGCGCGCGGGGCGAATGGCCGGCGAGCGCCGGTGTCGGCAAGACGATGGTGTCCAGCAGCATCATCGACCGTGTCGTGGCCGGTCTGCAGCGCCGGCTCGAGGAGGTGCCCGTCGGTTTCAAGTGGTTCGTCGCCGGCCTGCTCGAGGGGACGTTGGCGTTCGGGGGCGAGGAGAGCGCGGGCGCAAGCTTCCTTCGCCGCGATGGGAGCCCGTGGAGCACCGACAAGGACGGGCTGATCATGTGCCTGCTCGCAGCCGAGATGACGGTCCGCAGCGGCAAGGATCCGGCACAGCTCTACGCCGAGCTGACCGAGCGTTACGGCGCGCCGGTCTACCGCCGCATCGACGCTTCTGCGACGCCCGACCAAAAGCTCGTCCTGGGCGGCCTCTCGCCCGATGACGTGTCCGCCGACGAGCTCGCGGGCGAGCCGATCACGGTCGTGCTCACAGCGGCGCCGTCGGGCGCTCCGCTCGGGGGCGTGAAGGTCGTGACTCAGAACGGCTGGTTCGCGGCACGACCGTCAGGTACCGAGGACGTGTACAAGCTGTACGCCGAAAGCTTCAACGGCGAGCAGCACCTCAACCGCATACTCGAGGAGGCCCAGCAACTCGTGGACGCTGCGCTAAAACGATGAGAATCCCTCCCGGCTGCGCACGTCCCGGCCCGCCCGCGAGCGACAAACGCTCAGCGGGCAGATCCGGTTGACGGGTTGACGTGCCGGTAGATTGGTATGGGCTCAGCTCTGGGGCTGCCAGCCGCTCACCACCCAACGCCCCGGCGAAAGCCCGAGGATCGTGGCGACCGTGACGTGCCAGGCCGGCCCGAGACCCTGGTACACGGTCGTGTTGGTTGCCGACGTGGACTCGCGCGTGACCACCACGTAGCGGTCGCGCTGCCCCGGCAGCGGCACAACCGCCTCGACGATTCCGCTGTTGGCAATGCCGGCTTCGCGCAGTTGCGAGTCGCGCCCGGTCTCTGCGGCCGCCAGCGCCATCTCGGATCGCGCCTGCCCGACGCTCGCCCTTGCCAGCTCGGTCATCTGCGCGGCGACCGATTGCGCGGTCCAGTTGATATAGATCGTCGCGAACGTGGTGATCTCCTGCGCGGCCGAGACGCCCCCGGACGCACGCTGACGCGGCGCCGGTGTCGGCACCTCGTGGGTTCGCGCTGCCTGCGCAAGCTTGTCCGCCAGCGCGTGCGAGATTCGCCTCGCGGAGCGCTCGGCGCGACCCCTCCGTGACGACGAGGCCCCGCATCCTGCGAGCGGCGCGAGAATCAGCGCCCCGGCGAGCAAAGCCGCGGCGGCGGCGCGGGCGCGCGCGACCATCAGAGTCCCACCGGATGGCGCACGACGAACCCGGCCGCCTCGCGCACCAGCGGATGCCATCCGATGCCGGTGCTCCCGTCGCCCGGGCCGGCGGCGTTGTGGGTGTCCCATCGCAACCCCGCTACGTACATGAACACGTGATCGGCGCTCGCGAGGATCGTGACCCAGCGCCCAGGTCCAGGTTCGCCAAACGACTCAAACTCGATCGCGGTGCCGTCGTAGGTAACCGGCAGCAAGCCGCCGCCGTAGAGAAGATGGTCCACGCTGCTCGAGCAGTCATATGCGGGCGCGATCTCGTCCAACGGCAACCCATGCCCGCCGCCGTAGCCGTAGGGCTTGCCGGCGATCTGGTTGCCGGCGGCGATGATCCCCTTGACCGCAGCGGGGGCGTCTGCCGGCGCAGCCGCCAATCCGCTCGGGAGTAGGGTCGCACGGCTTCCCGGTGTCAGGGGCACACCCCGGCCGATCAAAGGCTGACACTCGGCGCTGACCGGAGCCGCGGCGCTGCCGGGCGCCGAGACCAGCGTTGCGGACACGCTCGGCACGTCGCCCAGCACGCTGGCGGCGCCCGTCTGTGCCGCGCGCGTGATCGTGACCAGACCAGACCACAGCCCGTCCTCGTAGGGGATCCGCAGCGCGCCGGCGAGCTCCCACCAAAGATCGATCACCCGCGGACGGCCATCGATCGGCCCTCCTCCCAGCCCGATGTCGCGCTTGTAGGCAACCACTGAGCGCCCGCCCCAGGTGATCCGCAACGGCGTCATGTAGGGCAGCCCGCCCATCGCCGTGGCCGTCTGGAACGTGAAGCCGCCCAATTCGGCGTAGCTGTCGGGCGCCGCCAGCAGATTGGCACCCGAGGAGCCGGTGGTCCCGCTGCTTGGGTCGCCCGGGCCGCCGTACTCGGTCGCACCCACGAGTTGACCACTACCTGGCGGACCCACCGTGATCGCGCCCGCGGCCGAGGATGATCCCGCCGGGCACGCTGCGCCATCAACGCTGCCGAGCAGGACGATCAGCAGCACGGCCGACAAGCCGGCGAGCGCCGTCGTGCAGATCAGACCGCCGATCAGCGCTCCCGCGCGTGGCCTGACCCTGGTCTTCATGGGGATAACCGTACGGTAGGCCGAACCTGTTGAGTAGTATTGAGCCTAGTTTGTTACAATTAGAACCTATCGTGCGCGCAATGGAGTTCGATACCCCAACCGTCCGCCGTCCCACGCCGCACCAGCGCGACCGGGCGCGAGCAGCACTGCGGCCCCGGTAACGTGTTCAGGCCATGGCTCGCATCCTCGACCTCGAACAATCGCTACTGCTGCTCGAGCTGCAGGCCCCATTCGACAAGCGCGATGTGCAACTCGCGCGCCGCCGGATGGCCAAACGCTGGCACCCCGACATCGCGCCGTCCGGCCGCCAGCACGAACATCAGCGCCATCTCCAGGCGATCAACGAGGCAGCCGACCAGCTCGAGCGGCTCGCCGAGGGCTCGCGCGGCGGTCGGGTCAGCCGCAACGCTGTCAAAGTGTCGGCAGCGGCCGCCCGCCGCGCGCGGGCAGAGGAGGGCGCGCGCGCCTACGCTGATGAGCAGCGGGCGCGAGCGGGCGCGCAGGAACGCGCCAAGCACGATCCGTTCGGCTCGCGCGTTCCTGATCACTCCGTCGTGCATCGCTATGCCCGCTGTCTCTCCTATCCGGAATGGGGCGTCGGCACTGTCAGCGGGATCTACTTCTCGGGCGAGGAGGACGAAGTCCAGCAGTGGGCGCGCGTGTCGTTCGCGGTTGGTGTGCGCACCGTGCCGGCCGGCTCGCTCCAATTCGTGGACTTCTCCAGGCCGGACCCCGCCGCCGATCGGGTCCAGCGCTTCATGACCGCCGCACAGCACGCGCTGGCTGAGGGCGATGCCGACCTGGCCGCCAAGCGGCTCGTGTACGCGCGCGACGCGGAGCCGGCCAATCCAACCGTTCTGAGACTGCTGACTGTGGCGTTCTGGCAGGCCGGCAATCTGCCCGCAGCCGCGCGGGCGGTGCGCGATTGGGCACGCGTCGAGACCGACCGACCGACACCCGAGCGATTCGCGTCCCGGATCTACGAGGACATGGGTGCGGTCGACCTCGCCGCCGACGCCGCCGCGCGCGCCGCCGAGCGAGCACCCCTGAATGCATCCGCCTGGGGCCGGCTCGGCCGACTGCGCCTGCGGCTGATGGACCGTGCCGGCGCGATCGCGGCGCTCGAGCACGCGCGCCAACTCGGGCCGACGACCGAGACGCTGCTCGACCTTGCGCTCGCGTACCACCTCGCCGGTGACGTCGGCGCCGAGGTCTCGGCCGCACATGCCGCTACCGCACTGGATCCGGTGTCGGCGGCCGCGTGGAGCACCTACGCTCACGCGCTCGCGCGGACCGACCGGATGCGCGAGTGCATCGAGGCGTGCGAGCGCGCGCTTGCGCTTGGCAGGAGCGCCGAGGTCGCGGACCTGCTCGAGCGCGCACAGGCCGCCATTCCGCGCGGCCTGGCGCAACGTAGCGCCGCGTAGCGCCGCTACAGCAGCTCCGTGCCGCGAGGGACGCTCATGCGGCGGCCAGCTCCACGCCGGGAAAGATCGTGGTCGGGGCGAGCAGCACGACGAGTCGATCACCGACCTTGGCGATCGAGTCGATCAGGGTCGTGTCGGCGCCGGGCGCATCCTCGAAGTGGCGCTCTTCGAGCGTCAGGACTTCGTCGACTTCGTCGACGATCACGCCGGTCGTCTCGGTGCCGGTTTCGACGATCACGATCTTGGACTGCTCGCCGACCTCGGAGGTCACGCCGAGGCGGGCGGCGAGGTCGTAGACGGGCACGATCCGTCCGCGTAGGTTCAGCACGCCGCGAACCCAGCAGTCGCTCGAGGCGACCGGCCGTGGCTGGGTGTAGCGGATGATCTCCTGTACGTGCTGGATGGGGAGCGCGTACTGCTCGCCGCCGAGCGTGAACACGACGAGCTGCCGGGCGCTTGAGTCTTGCGACATTTGAGTTGCTCCTGTCTGACCGCGCTAGACGGTGAACTTGGCGACCATCTCCTCCAGGTCGTGGGCCATGCCCGCGAGTTCCTGGCTGGAGCTGGCGATGTGCTGGCTGGTCGCTGCGGACTCCTCGGATGAGGCGGAGACCTCTTGGGTGGCGGCGCCGGTGTCATCGGCGACGTGCTCGACCTGCTCGACGGCCTCGTTGATCTTGGTGATGCACGAGCTGACGCTCTCGACGCTGGAGCTCAGCCCGTCAAACGACTCGCGGGTGCGCCCGGCGGCCTTCGAAGCCGACTCGGCGAGCTTGCGGACCTCCTCGGCGACAACCGCGAAGCCGCGGCCCTGCTCACCCGCACGGGCAGCTTCGATCGCGGCGTTCAAGGCCAGCAGGTTCGTCTGGCTGGCGATCGCGCCGATCTCGCCGGTCAACACCACGCCCTCGGCCGCGACCTCGCGCGCATGCGCGGACATCTCGACCGCCTCGGCAGTCACGGTGCGCACTTCGTGGACCATGCTCATCTGCTTCTCCGCACCGGCCGCGACGCTATTGGTCGCCTGCGCGATCTGCT